>NZ_JALKAT010000042.1:0-28581 GCF_023015685.1 Isoptericola sp. S6320L | reverse complement strand
GGTGGAGGCGGCGTGTCGTGCACCCACAGCGGGTCTCAGGCGGTGCCGTCACTTTGGACGGCGCGTGCTTCCGCGTTCCACCAGAGCGACGTCGCTGACGACGTGCTCCGGCGCGGCACCCCGGTCCTCGAGCTGCCGTCGCAGGAGGCGCAGCGCGTGGGCCACCATCGCGTCGTGCCCCGGGTCGACGCTCGTCAGGCCGGGCGAGACGTGGTCCGAGATCCGCAGGTTGTCGAACCCGACGACCTGGACGTCGTCGGGCACGACGCGGCCGGCGTCGCGCAGTCCGGCCATGGCGCCGATGGCGATCTCGTCGGTGACGCCGAGGATTCCGTCGACGGCGAGCCCGCCCGCGAGCCGCTCCACGATCGCGGCACGTGCCTCCGCGATCGAGAACGACTCCAGGGGGATCACCAGCTCGGGGTCCGGCGCTAGCCCGGCCGCGTCCAGCGCGTCGGCCCAGCCCTGCGCCCTCGACGACGCCATGTCGTGGTGCGGCGTCTCGAGCCGGCCCCCGAGCACGGCCACGCGCCGTGCTCCGCGGGCCACGAGGTGCTCCGTCGCGAGCCGTGCCCCGGCCACGTTGCCCATCTTGATGTTGTGGTACCGATCGGGCACCTCCTGCTCGCCGAGCAGCACGATCGGGACGTCGGTGCGGATGCGGTCGAGGTCCGCGAAGTCGAGGCCCACCGCGCTCAGCAGGACGCCGTCATACTGCTGGAGCCGCGCGAGCGAGAGGGCGGAGAGCTCCCGCTCGCGGGTGGCGCCAGACTGCTCGACGACGAGGTGCAGGCCCTCGGGGGCGAGAGCGTCGGAGACCCGGGCGGCCAGCTCGCTGTAGTACTGGTGGTCGAACCGGGGCACGATGAGCCCGACGGTGCCCGTGCGCCCGGTGCGGAGTCGTCGCGCGGTCAGGTTGATCTCGTAGCCGAGCTCGTCGACGACCTCGAGCACGCGGATCCGCGTCTCGGCCCCGACGTTGGGGCGCCCGTTGAGGACGTTTGAGACCGTCATCACGGAGACCCCGGCGGCCCGGGCCACGTCGCTCATCTGGGTCGTCCGCTTCTTTCCCACGACGGGTCACTCTGCCAGGTCGGTGCGGGCGCGCACATCTTGTCCCCGTGAGCGGCAGGGTTTAACGTTACACCTCGCCAGACAACCAAGGGAGATTGTCAACGATGACCACCACCAACCGCCGCAAGGCCGCCAGCACCGCAGCCGGCGTCCTCGCGGGCGTGCTCGCCCTGTCCGCCTGCTCCGGAAGCCCCGAACCCGGGGGTACCGAGGTCGCCGAGGGAGAGCCGTACACGCTCACGGTGTGGACCAACTACACGACCGGCCCCGGCAAGGCGTGGTTCGACGACGTGGCCGCCCAGTACGAGGCCACGCACGAGAACATCACCGTCGAGGCCCAGCACATCCAGAACGAGGAGGTCGACGGCAAGCTGCAGACGGCGCTGAACTCCGGCGACGCTCCCGACGTGTTCATGCAGCGTGGCGGCGGCAAGATGAAGGACATGGCCGCCGCGGGCCAGCTCGCCGATCTCACCGGCACCGCCGTCGACGCCCCCGAGCTGCGCGAGCAGCTCGGCGACGCCGCGTACGAGGCGCTCACGATCGACGGCCAGCTCCTCGCCGGCCCCCAGCTCATCCAGCCCGGCGGCATCTGGTACAGCCAGGACCTGTTCGCGGAGGCGGGCATCACCGAGACTCCCGAGACGATGGACGACCTGTACGCCGCCGTCGACCAGCTCAAGGCAGCGGGCATCACGCCGATCGCCCTCGGCGGCAAGGACGCGTGGCCCGCGGCGCACTGGTTCTACTTCTTCGCGCTGCGCGAGTGCTCGCAGGAGACACTGACCGCCACGAACGAGACGCTGGACTTCTCGGACGAGTGCTACCTCGAGGCCAGCCAGGACCTCGCGGACCTCGCGGCGGTCGAGCCGTTCAACGAGGGGTTCCTGTCCACCTCCGCCCAGCAGGGCGCCAGCAGCTCCGCCGGCCTCCTCGCCAACCACCAGGCCGCGATGGAGCTCATGGGCGCCTGGCAGCCCGGCGTGGTCACCTCGCTCACGCCCGACGAGGAGCCGCTGCCGGACCTCGGCTGGTTCCCGTTCCCGCAGCTGCCCGACGGCGGCGGCGACCCCGGTGCGTTCATGGGCGGCGGCGGTGGCTACTCGTGCTCCGCGACCGCCCCGAAGGACCTCTGCGCGGACTTCATCGCCCTGATGAACTCCCCGGAGAACCAGGAGACGTTCTACGAGGCGTTCGGCACCATCCCGCTCAACAAGGAGGCGAAGGACGCCGTCACCGAGCCGTACAACATCCAGATGATGGAGGCGCTGGACAGCGCCACCTACGTCTCCGACTGGCTCGACACCAACTACGGGCAGAACGTCGGGACGGCGCTCAACCAGGCCGTCGTCGAGCTCCTGGCGGGCAACACCGACGCCGCGGGCCTCGTGCAGGCGATCACGGACGCGGCGGCCAAGGGCTGACCCGGCATGAACCACGCTCCGACCGCCGTCGTCGACGTGCCCCCGGAGCCCCGGCCGGCCGGTGAGGGTGCCACCCGTGCGCCCTCACCGGCCGCTCGGCCACGGAGGACCCGGCGCCTCCCGTGGGGCAAGTGGGCGGAGATCGCCCTGCTCGCCGGCCCCGGCATCGTCGTCTTCGTCGCCTTCGTGATCTTCCCCGTCGTCATGGCGGCCTACTACGGGTTCTTCCGCTGGAAGGGCTACGGTCCGCCGACGGACTTCGTCGGTCTCCAGAACTACCGGCTCATCCTCACCGACCCCGTCTTCCAGGACGCCCTGGCGCACAACGGTCTCATCCTCGTCATGTCGCTCGTGCTGCAGGGCCCGGCGGCGATCGGCATCGCGCTGCTGCTGAACAAGCGGATGCGTGGCCGGGCGCTCATCCGGGTTCTGATCTTCGTCCCGTACGTGCTCTCGGAGGTCATCGTCGGCATCGGGTGGGGGCTCATGCTGCACACCACGGGCGCGATCAACGACCTGCTGACGCGCGCCGGGCTGGAGGGGCTGACCCGTGACTGGCTGGCCGACCCGGACGTGGCGATCTGGTCCCTCATGGCCGTCCTGGTCTGGAAGTACATCGGGTTCGCCGTGATCCTCATGCTCGCGGGGCTGCAGAGCATCCCCGAGGAGCTGCACGACGCCGCCGCGATCGACGGCGCCTCCTACTGGAAGGCGCAGCGCTACATCACGTTGCCGCTGCTCGGACCCACGATCCGGATCTGGGCGTTCCTGTCGATCATCGGGTCGTTGCAGCTCTTCGACCTCGTGTACGTGATGTGGGGGCAGTACGTGGCCGCGACCGCGGGCACCTCGACGATGGCGACGTACATGGTCGTCAACGGCCGGATCTCCGGCAGCTACGGGTACGGCAACGCCGTCGCCGTGGTCATCTTCCTGATCTCTCTGACCATCGCGCTGGTCTACCAGCGCTTCGTCCTGCGCCGCGACACCGCGGGCGCGCTGACCGGAGGTGCCTCGTGACGACCACGACGACGCGGCAGGCGACGCCGCAGAAGCTCAGGACGTCGCACGCGAGCGGGGGATGGGGCAGCCCGACGGCGTACCTCGTCGCGTTCGGGCTGGTCGGGGTGTGCCTCGCCCCCGTGCTCTACATCGTGCTCGGCGGCTTCCGGACGAACTCGCAGATCATCCGGTCGGCGGCCGGGCTGCCGGACCCGTGGCAGATCGACAACTACCTCGGCGTGCTCACCGGCGGGATCTTCTGGCAGCAGATGGCCAACTCGCTCGTCGCGGGCGTCGGGACGACCGTCGGTGTCGTGGTCCTCGGGCTGGGGGCGAGCTACGTCATCGCGCGCTACCCGTTCAAGGCCAAGGAGGCGATGTACTCGCTGTTCGCCGCCGGGCTGATGTTCCCCATGACGGTGGCGATCACGCCGCTGTACATCCTGGTGCGGAACCTGGGCCTGACGAACACGCTCGCCGGCATCATCCTGCCGCAGATCGCGTTCGCGCTGCCCGTCACGGTGATCATCCTCGTGCCGTTCCTGCGGGCGATCCCCCGGGACATCGAGGAGGCGGCGTCCATCGACGGCGCGAGCCGGCTCGGGTTCTTCGCCCGCATGGTCGTGCCCCTCTCGATGCCCGGGGTCGTGACCGTCGGCATCCTCGCGTTCGTCGCGAGCTGGAACAGCTACATGCTGCCGCTGTTCCTCCTGAGCGACGACGCTCTCTACACGCTGCCGCTCGGCGTCCAGGCGTTCGCGTCGCAGTACTCGACGGACACGGCACGGGTGCTCGCCTTCGTGTCCCTGTCCGCCATCCCGGCGCTGGTCTTCTTCTCGCTGTTCCAGCGGCGGATCGTGGGCGGCCTGACCGGAGCGGTCAAGGGCTGACCTGGCGGGCGGGCGCGACGGAGGCGACCGCCCAGGCGGGAAGCTCCAGGTCGATCTCGAGCACGCCGTCGTCGCCGACGACCAGGGTGCTGCGGCGCAGGTCGTCGGCGGCGGTGCGCAGCTCGGCGGTCTGCTCGCGCGAGAGGTTCAGCGGTGACCCCATCCGGTACCAGGCCTCGGCGACGTTGCCGTGCTCCCAGTCGAGGATCTCGACGGTGAGCTCGGTGCCGGGGGTGAGCCCGTCGACGGTGTGGCGGACCCTCCGCGACGGGCCCAGGTCGGCCAGGGTGCGTGTCTGGGCGTACGAGTCCCGCGACGCCAGCCCGGCGTCACCGTGGTCCGCGGGGTAGTTGAAGAAGATCGCGGAGATCTCGCCCGTCGCCGAGGAGCGGGTGATCGCGCCGTCGGGCAGCTCCTGGAGCATCCGGTCGCCCAGGCGGGCGAGCATGGCCATCGCGTGGAAGGTGGGCTTGTGCAGGCCCTGCTCGTTGACGAGGCCGAAGCCGCCGTGGAACGGCCCGATACCGGCGCCGCCCTCCTCGAAGATGTCGGTGAAGGTCCAGTAGGCGATGGACTGCGCCAAGGGAGCGCCCTGGAGGAACGCCCGGACGATGTACGGCGCCGCGAACAGCGTGTCGTGGATCGCGTCGCGGCTGGACGGGGAGGTGGACCACTCGGTGATGTGCAGCTCGGCGTCGGGGTACGGGCTGTCGGCGACGATCTCGCGCAGCAGCCGCAGGTCGCGGGAGGTGGCGTCGACCTGGCGCGAGATCGCCCTGCCGCGCCCGGTGGAGTCGGCGGCGTAGTCGGTGGGGTACAGGTGCGTCGAGAGGAAGTCGACGGGAACCTCGCGCCGCGCGCACCACGCGACGAACTCGCGGATCCACACCGGCTGCCAGTCGAGGGCGCCAGGGTCCGGGGCCTCGGCGGTCGCGACCTCGAGCGACGGCGCGTGGTACTCGCCGGCGTAGCGCGCGTCGGGGACGAACACGCTCGTCGAGGGTCCGCCCACCATCAGCCGGCTGTCGATCTCCTTGATCGCGGTGGCCGTGGCCTCGTAGAGCTCGAAGTACTGGGTGCGCGTGCCGGTCCAGAAGTGGGGGACCAGGTTGGGCTCGTTCCACACCTCGAACCGCCACCGGCGCACCTCCTCGAGGCCGTAGCGGTCGATCCAGTGCCGCACGGTCGTGCTCACGAGCTCCACCCACCGGTCCATGTCGTTCGGCGGGCTGCAGTGGGCGCCCCACCAGAAGACCGTCTCGGTCTCCGTGGCCAGCTCGCGCGGCATGAAGCCGAGCTCCACGAACGGGCGCGCCCCGGCGTCGAGGATCGCGTCGAACACCTTGTCGACGTAGGCGAAGGTGAACACCGGTTCCGGCAGCTGCTTCGGAGGGCCGAAGCCGCCACCGTTGCTGGTGCGGTAGACGAACATGTCGTCGTGGAACAGTCCGTGGAAGCGCACCTGGCGCACCCCCAGGACGTCGACGGCCTCGCGGAAGTGGGCCTGCCAGTCGGCACGCAGCGCCTCGTTCGCGCGGCCCGCGCCGACGCACTCGTTCCAGACGTGCCGCAGCGGGACGTCCGTCGTGGGCCGGCCGTCGACGAGGATCCCGGACGAGGGCGTGCTGAGAGACATGGAGCTCCTTCGGTCGGCAGGGCGGGCGGCACGTGCACCACAGGGTGCGCAGCGACCGCGAGTTTAACGTTACATCGGACGGCGACGGCTACGGCGAGGGCGAGCAAGCAGCCCCGGGCCCGCCGCCCACCGTGCGGTGCCGGTCCGGCGGCACGGCCTGCGCCGTGCGAGGTGCCGACAGGTGTCTCACGGTGGGTCCATGAGCGAGAAGAAGTTCCGCCAGGGCGACGACGTCACCTGGTCCAGCCACGGGCAGACGGTGCACGGCGAGGTGGTCGAGGAGATCACCGAGGACACCGAGGCGGCGGGCCGCACGGTCCGGGCGTCGAAGGACGATCCGCAGTACCGCGTGCGCAGCGACAAGAGCGGCAAGGACGCGGTGCACAAGCCGTCGGCGCTGGAGGAGGAGTCGTGAGCGACGAGTTCGACGAGGCGGTGAACATGACGGCGGCCGAGCTGGAGCGGTGGCTGGGCACCGACGAGTCGAGGTCGGTGGGGCAGCCGGACGGCGGGGAGTCGGTCGGCCACGAGTCCGGCCGGCGGATCGTGACGCTGCTGCGCACGAAGAAGGGCGACCTGACCGAGGACGACGAGGCGCACAGGCACAAGGTGGTCGGGTACGTCCATCGGCACCTCGCCCAGCGGCCGGACGGGGACGTGGAGCACACGAGGTGGCGCTACTCCCTCATGAACTGGGGCCACGACCCGCTCAAGGACTGAGTCGTCAGATCCGGGCGTCGCCCGGGACGCCGTGGGTGGCGATGCGGGCGTGCGGATAGCCCGGCTCGCGCCCTTGGAAGCTCAGGATGCTCGGGTTCTTGATCGTCCCGTCGTGGATCTCGATCGCTCGCGAGACGGTCAGGCTCCTCGCCCACGACGCCGGCCCTTCCAGCACCGTGCGCAGGAACGGCAGCAGTGCCTCGCTGATCTCCCACGTGGCCGAGTTCCACAGGTACGACGGGGTGTGGTCGACGGCGTAGTAGCTCACCCCGCGGCCGACGGTGAACATCGGCTCGTCGAACGTGGTGGGCCGGGCGAACTCGAACCCCATGCCCTCGTCGCACGAGACGTCGACGATCAGGCTCCCCGCGGCGAAGCCCTCCAGGTCCTGCGTCCGCAGGTAGGTCAGCGGGGCGGAGACGTCCTGGAGCGTGCAGTTCACCACGATGTCGTGCGCGGCGAGGAACTCCGGGAGCGTGACGTCGCCGTCGGCGGTCGGGACCGTGGAGAGGTAGGCGGCGCCGTCGTCGGTGTGGAGCTGCGTGATGTGCGCGCTGTGGATCGGCGAGCCGACCGCCGCGACGCCACGTTGGGTGAGCACCTGGATGTCGTGGATCCCGTGCGCCTTGAGCGCGGTGACGGCGCCTCGTGCCGTCGCGCCGAAGCCGATGACGACGGCGCTGAGCCTCGGCCCGTAGTCGCCGGTCGAGCCGGTCAGCGTCAGGGCGTGCAGGACGGAGCAGTAGCCGGCGAGCTCGTTGTTCTGGTGGAACACGTGCAGGCTGAACTCGCCCTGGGACGTCCAGTGGTTCATCGCCTCGAAGGCGATCAGCGTCAGCCGACGGTCGATCGCCGACTGCGTCATCCCGGCGTCCTGCACGCAGTGCGGCCAGCCCCACAGCACGCGACCCCCGGGGATCGCGGCCACGTCCGCCGCCTGCGGCTTGGGGAGCAGCAGCACGTCGGCGGACTCGATCACCTCGGAGCGGTCCGCGACCCGCCCCACCCGCGACTCGACGTAGCCCGGCTCCAGCCGGAAGTCGGCGGCGTAGCCTCGCTCGACGATCATCCGCGCGCGCAGGTCCGGGCCGATCCGGTCCAGGTGGTGCGGGTGGATCGGCAGCCGCCGCTCGTTCTCCATCGACGAGGCGGCGAGCAGCCCGAGGCTCAGCAGCGAGCCGGCGGGGGCGGCGACGGACGGGTCAGTGGTGCCGGACATCCGGTCTCCCATGATCGGGGAACCCAGGTCAGCTCCTGTCCGGAGTCTACGCCGGGCTCGGAGACCAACCGGGCCGGCGGGGCGCAGGCCCGGCACCCAGGGAGTCCCCAGGCGGACCACGTATCCTCAGCGGTCCTCGCCACCCAGCCCGCCCGCGGAGGCCGCCCGTGACCCTGCTCGACCTCGTGCTCGTCGTCGTCCTGATCTTCGCCCTGGTGGCGGGCCTGGGCCGCGGGCTGCTGGCCACGCTCGGCGGTCTCGTCGGGCTCGTCGTCGGGGGAGTGGCAGCGTTCTTCGTCGTCCCGCTGGTCGTCGACGCGCTGCCCGAGCCCCAGTGGCGCGGGCCGGCCACGGTGATCCTCGCCGTCGTGCTCCCGCTGCTGGGGGCGTCGATCGGGTCGAGCGTGGGTCACGGGCTGCGGCGACAGGTCGACCGCACGCCGCTGCGGCCGCTCGACCGGCTGCTCGGCGGGGCCGCGAGCCTCGTGGTGGCGGCGCTCGCGCTGTCGTTCGTCGGCACCGCCGTCAAGGCGACCGGCATGCCGGTCGTCGCCTCCGCCGTGTCCTCCTCGACGGTGCTGCGCACCATCGAGAACCTCACTCCGGCACCCGTGAGCCGCACGCTCGCCACGGCCCGCGCTGCGGTGATCGACGACGGCATCCCGCAGCTCGACGGCCTGCTCGACCCGCGCCGCACGACGGCGGCGCCGACGGTCGACCTGGACGACCCGGCGCTCGAGGCCTCGGCGCAGTCGGTGGCACGCATCTGGGGCACGGCCTACGCCTGCGGCACGGGCATCACCGGGTCCGGGTTCGTCAGCTCGCCGGAACGGGTCGTGACGAACGCGCACGTCGTCGCCGGCGTGGAGCGGCCGCTCGTCGAGCTGCCGGGCCGACCCGCCGAGGAGGGCCGCGTCGTCTACTTCGACCCGCAGGCCGACCTCGCCGTCGTCGCCGTGGACGGGCTGGACGGCGACCCGCTGCCTGTCGCGCCGTCGCTCGCTCCGGGTGACCTCGCGGCCGTCCAGGGCTACCCGCACGGCGGTCCCTTCACGTCGGTGGGAGCCGAGGTGCTCGACGCCGGCACGGCCCGGATCCCGCAGTCCGGAGGCATGGGTGGCGGCGAGCGCGACATCTACGTGCTGGCTGCGTCGGTGTACCCCGGCAGCTCCGGCGGACCGGTGCTGTCCACGGACGGTGACGTCGTCGGTGTCATCTTCGGTCGTTCCGAGAGCGGCGAGGCCATGGCGTACGGCGTGACCACCACCGAGCTGATGCCGGTCGTCGCGCAGGCACCCGACCTGGACGCCCCGGTCACGCCCGGCACGTGCGCCGCCTGACGTAGCGCCGGCGGCCCCCTGTTGGCTACGTGCGACCTGGGCCCGGATCGGCGCGCGAAACTTGTCGTATCTCACAGTCTTGGTCGACGGTTTGGGCGGTGAGGGCGGTTCCGCACCTTTTGCCCGGCCTGCGGGAACGCCGCGACCGCTACGGTCGCGGGCCATGGGGATTCACTGCGAGTACGCGCGGCTCGCGGCCGCCGACCTTGACCGAGCCCGATCCGACGCGGCCTGGGCCGCCGAGCACCTCGACACGCTCGCCGAGGAGTGGGTCGAGCTCGACCTGGAGCCGGAGCGTGCCCGGTACTTCAGCGTGGGCCGGGCGTGGGGGCCGCTGCACGCCTTGCTCCGCGAGCGCGAGCCGGCCGTCGACGTCGTCCACGGCGGCACACCGCTCGGCCTCGACGGCGGGCTCGGCCCCGTGCGGTCGCTCGCGCCCGACGAGGTGCGGCGGGCCGCCGACTTCCTGAGCTCGACGCCCTTCGCGAGGCTCGCCGACGGCTACGACATGACGCAGCTCTGCGACAGCGAGGGCTGCCCGGACCCCGCCGAGCACCTGGCCGAGGAGCGCCCGCAGGTGCTCGGAGAGCGCTACGACGAGCTGCGGCGGTTCTGCACCGCCGCGGCCGAGGCGGGCGACGGCGTCCTGCTCATGCTCAACTGAAGGGCCTCACCCACGCCGCGAGGTGAGCACCTCGAGGTAGTGCGCGTTCTCCATCACGCCGAGCAGGTTGCCGAACGGGTCGACGACGATCGCCGTGACGAACCCGGGACCGCGCTCGGTCGGCTCGTCGTGCCCGACCGCGCCCAGGGCGAGCAGCCGCGCGTACGCCGCCTCGACGTCGTCGACCGCCCAGTACGCCACGGCGCCGGCCGGCTCCTCGGTGCGCGCGACGGGTGCGAACCGGCGGTCGAGGATGCCGAGCTCGTGCTGGTAGTCGCCGATCCGGAACTCGGTGTAGGCGAGCGTGCCGTCGGCGTCGCGTCCGAAGTACGCCTCGGTGCCGAGCACCTCGGCGTACCAGTCGCGGGCCGCGGCGACGTCGTCGGCGAAGTACGTGGTGGTGGTGAGTCCGCGCAGCATGGGAGTCCTCCAGGGTCGGGCGGCGCCCGGTGACGCCGTCGAGACCATGCTGGTCGCCAAAGTGCTCACCTCCTGACCACTTTTCGTGGGACTCTCGACAGGTGCGTGCCGACCGACTCATCCAGGTGCTCCTGCACCTGCAGTCGAGGCCACGGGTGACCGCGGCCGAGCTCGCCGCCGCGCTCGAGGTGTCGGTGGCCACGGCGCGCCGCGACCTGGAGGCGTTGTCCGCCGCCGGCGTACCCGTGTACCCGCAGCGCGGTCGGGGCGGTGGGTGGTCGTTGCTCGGCGGTGCCCGGACCGACCTCAGCGGCCTCACCGCACCGGAGGCTCGTGCCCTCTTCCTCCTCGCCGGCCCCGCGACGGCCGCGGACGGCGAGGCGAGCAGCGCGCTGCGCAAGCTCGTCCGCGCGCTGCCCACGCCGTTCCGGGCAGAGGCGGAGGCCGCGGCCGTCGCCACCGTCGTCGACGACCAGCGCTGGGGTGCTGCCGCTCGGCAGCGGGCGCCGCACCTCGACGCCCTGCGGGAGGCCGTCGTCCGGCGGCGACGCGTCCGGCTGCGGTACACCGGCGCCACCGGGCGGACGTCGGACCGCGTGGTCGACGCGTGGGGCGTCGTGGACAAGGACGGCACCTGGTACCTCGTCGCCGGGACGGAGCGCGGGCCGCGCACCTACCGGGTCGACCGCATCGCCGAGGCGGAGGTCACCGGCGAGCCCGCCGAGGTCCCGGCCGACCTTGACCTCGCCGCGGTGTGGGCACAGGTCGTCGAGGAGGTCGAGGCGCTGCGCTCGACGGTCTGGGCCACGGTCCGGGTACCGGAGCGACACGTCGGGGTCCTGCGCGCCCAGTTCGGGCGGCACGTCGAGGTCGAGGTCGTGGCGGGCGACGGTATGGCCGACGACGGCGTGGCCCGCGTCCGCGTCGGCGCGCCGACGCCGCTCGACGTCGCTCGCCACCTCGCGGGCTGGGGCGACGGGATCGTGGTGGAGGGGCCGCCGGAGGTTCGCGCCGAGCTCGCCCGGATCGGTGCCGAGCTCGTGTCGCGGTACGTCGGGACCCGGTGACGACCCGCGCGACCTCGCGCCGGTGCGGTCGCCCGGTGCTAACGTGAAAGTACCGGGGGGACCGTCCGGCGAAGGAGCCCGTGATGTCCGCTCGTGTCCTGGTCCTCGGCAGCAACTTCGCCGGGTTGACCGCCGCTCTCTCCATCAGGTCGCACCTCGGCCGGGACGCCGACGTCACCGTCGTGGCGCCGTCGGACAAGTTCGTCTTCAACCCGTCGCTCATCTGGCTGCCGTTCGGCCGCCGGGGGCGTACCGACGTCTCGTTCCCGGTCGCTCCCACGCTCGAGAAGCGTGGTGCGACCTTCGTGCACGGCGCCGCCACCTACGTCGACCCCGAGGCCCACCGGGTCGAGACCACCGAGGGGGATCTCGACTACGACTACCTCGTGATCGCCACCGGCTACCGGAACGACCTCGACGTCGTCCCCGGGATGCCCGAGACGCCCACCATCACCACGCTCCCGGACGCCGAACGCACCTACGACGCCTGGCGCCGGTTCCTCGACGACCCGGGTGACGTCGTCATCGGTGCGACCCAGCGCGCCAGCTGCTTCGGCGCGGCCTACGAGTTCCTGTTCAACACCTCGTACCAGCTGCGCCGGGCCGGCCTGCACGGGAAGGTCAAGCTCACCTACGTCACCTCCGAGCCCTACGCAGGCCACTTCGGGATCGACGGCATGCCCGGCGCCAGGACCTTGATGAAGATGTTCGCGAAGAAGGAGGGCATCACCGTCGAGGCGAACCAGTCGATGTCGGAGATCCGGCCCGACGCCGTCGTGCTCGACGACGGACGCGAGCTGGACTACCGGTTCGCGATGATCGTGCCGCCGTTCCGTGGCCAGGACTTCCTCGCCAAGACCCCGGACCTCGTGGACGCCGGAGGGTACGTCCCCGTGCGGCCCACCTACCAGTCCGAGGGCTGGGACGACGTGTACGCCGTCGGCATCGCCGCGGCCGTCCCCGTGCCGTGGACCACACAGGTCGCCACGGGCATCCCGAAGACCGGCTTCCCCAGCGAGCAGCAGGCCCACGTCGCGGCCAAGAACATCGTCTCGCAGGTCCGCGGCGAGGAGCCGACGGTCGCCAAGGAGTTCGCCAAGATCCCGGCGTTGTGCGTCATGGACGCGGGCAACAACGGCGTCGCGATGGTCGCCGACCACATGCTGCCCCCGCGCAAGGCGGCGGTCATGGTCCCGGGACCGCAGAACCACGCGTTCAAGGTGGCGTTCGAGAAGTACTCGCTCGCCAAGATGAAGGCCGGCCGGGTGTCGCTCCCCTGACACCACCGTGCACGTGACCACCAGAGGTCGACGTCTCATGGACGCTCCGTCGAGCGACAGCCCCACCGGGCCAGGGACCACCGCGGCTGCGCGGCGCGTCGGCTACGTCGTCGGCGTGCTCGTCAACGTGCTCCTCCTCGTCCTCGTGCACGGGTGGCCGGGATGGGAGTCCGTCCCGTTCCTGACGCCGGAGACGGCCGAGGTGCTCGGCGAGGTCGACGCCGCGATCGTCGTCGGCATCGTCGCCAACCTCGGGTACCTGGTCGCGGACCCCCCGTGGCTGCGCGCGCTGGGTGACGTCGTGACGGCCGCGGTCGGACTGGTCGCGACCATCGCCGTGTGGAACGTCTTCCCCTTCGAGTTCACCGGCCAGACCTTTCCCTGGGACACCGTGTTCCGGGTGCTGCTCGTCGCCGGGATGGTCGGGAGCGTGGTCGCGATCGTCGTGGCGCTGGTCAGGCTCGCCCGGGGCAGCAGGACGCGGAGCCCGGCCCGTTGACCGGGCGCGGGACGCGATCACGAGCAGAAGGAGCGAGACATGGCAGTCCAGCCACCGGCCGGGTTCGGCCTCGTCCGCAACATCGTCCGGGTCGACGCCGACCCACCGGAGCCGCTGTCCCGGTGGCTGTGGCTGGTCAAGTGGATCCTGGTCCTGCCGCACGTCGTGGTGCTCGTCGGGCTCTGGATCGCCTTCGCGGTGCTCAGTCTCGTCGCGTTCTTCGGCATCCTCTTCACCGCGCACTACCCCTCGGGGATCTTCCGGTTCAACGTGGGCGTCCTGCGCTGGAGCTGGCGGGTGGCGTACTACTCCTACGGAGTGCTCGGGACCGACCGGTACCCGCCGTTCACGCTCGCCGACGTCCCCGACTACCCGGCGCGGCTCGAGGTCGAGGAGCCGGGTCGGCTCTCGCGTGGCCTCGTCCTCGTGAAGTGGTGGCTGCTCGCGCTGCCGCACTACGTCGTCGTCGCCCTGTTCGTCGGCACCAGCACGTCGACGACGACGATCACCTCCGAGGGCGTCGTCGTCCAGGACGGGCCGTCCACCCCCGGTCTCATCGGCTTCCTGGTCCTCGTCGCCGCGGTGGTCCTGCTGTTCCGTGGCACGTACCCGCACGGCGTGTTCGACTTCGTCCTCGGCATGCACCGCTGGGTGCTGCGGGTCACCGTCTACGCCGCGCTCATGACGGACGTCTACCCGCCCTTCCGCCTGGACGCCGGCGGTCGCGACCCGGCGCGCCCGGAGCGCGCCTGACGGCCGCGACCCCGGTACGTCGCGATCCGGTGAAGACCAGCGCGCCCCCGCGCGAGTCGGCGTGTACCGCGTGAAGGTGTGGTGAACGTGAATACGGTGGGTGCGCCGGATGTTGGCACCACCGGGCCTGCGGGGGCAGGATCGGTCGGGCTGCGCACCACGCGCCACGCGAGCCGGGGCGGGCCCGCACCGAGAGCAGCACCACCGTGCTGCGAATTCCGCGAGGACAGGACGACGACGAGCTATGACTGATCTGCTGTACGTGAACGGTGGGACGCCGTTGCAGGGCACCATCTCGGTGCGAGGCGCGAAGAACTTCGTGTCCAAGGCGATGGTGGCGTCGTTGCTGGGCGAGTCGGCGAGCGTGCTGCGCAACGTGCCGCAGATCCGTGACGTGGGCGTGGTCTCGGGGTTGTTGGACCTGCACGGGGTGAACGTGAAGTACGACCCGGACGCGGGGATCCTGGACCTGGACCCGTCGAACGTGGAGTCGGCGCACGTGGCGGACATCGACGCGCACGCGGGCTCGTCGCGGATCCCCATCCTGTTCTGCGGTCCGTTGCTGCACCGGTTGGGTGAGGCGTTCATCCCGGACCTGGGCGGCTGCCGGATCGGGGATCGGCCGATCGACTACCACCTGGACATCCTGCGGCAGTTCGGTGCGGTGGTGGACAAGCGCCCGAACGGGATCCACCTGCGGGCTCCGCGGCGGTTGCAGGGCACGAAGATCTCGTTGCCGTACCCGTCGGTCGGGGCCACGGAGCAGCTGTTGCTGACGGCGGTGCGCGCCGAGGGCATCACGGAGCTGTCGGGGGCGGCGACGGAGCCGGAGATCATGGACCTGATCGCGGTGCTGCAGAAGATGGGCGCGATCATCTCGGTGGACACCGACCGGGTGATCCGGATCGAGGGTGTGGACCGTCTCGAGGGGTACAACCACACGGCGTTGGGTGACCGGATCGAGGCGGCGTCGTGGGCGTCGGCGGCGCTGGCGACCGGCGGTGACGTGACGATCAAGGGCGCCACGCAGCCGGAGATGATGACGTTCCTGAACACGTTCCGCAAGGTGGGTGGCCAGTTCGACGTGCAGGACGACGGGATCCGGTTCTGGCACCCGGGTGGGGATCTGCGTCCGATCGTGCTGGAGACGGACGTGCACCCCGGGTTCATGACGGACTGGCAGCAGCCGCTGGTGGTCGCCCTGACGCAGGCCACGGGGCTGTCGATCGTGCACGAGACGGTGTACGAGAACCGTTTCGGGTTCACCGAGGCGTTGCGACAGATGGGTGCGACGATCCAGGTGTACAAGGAGTGCCTGGGTGGGGGTGACTGCCGGTTCGGGCAGCGCAACTTCCATCACTCGGCGGTGGTCTCGGGTCCGACGCCGTTGGCGGCGGCGGACATCGAGGTGCCGGATCTGCGGGGTGGGTTCTCGCACCTGATCGCGGCGCTGGCGGCCAAGGGCACCTCCACGGTGCGGGGTATCTCGCTGATCGACCGTGGGTACGAGTCGTTCCAGGACAAGCTCGTCGCCCTCGGCGCCGACGTCTCGCGCGGCTGAGGTCGGGTGCGACCTGCCCGGCGGGAGCCGGACGCGCTGCGTCCCGTGCCGCCGTCGGGCAGGTAGGCTCTGTGGCCGTGCCCCCCGCCAGACCTGAGTCGCGCCTCTATCGCGTCATCGCGAAGATCGTCCGACCCCTGATGTTCTCGATGTGCCGCTACGAGTGGAGCGGCAGCGAGAACCTCCCGGCCGAGGGCGGCTTCATCGCCGCGGCCAACCACGTCACCGAGCTCGACGCCCTGACGTTCGTGCACTACCTGTTCGACCAGGGCTTCGAGCCGCGCGTGCTGGCCAAGCGCAGCCTGTTCACCGCACCGGTGGTCGGCTCCGTGCTGCGGGGCACCAACATGATCCCGGTGGACCGGGGGAGCGCCGCCGCGGCGCGCTCGCTGCAGCGCGCCGGGGACGAGCTCGGGGACGGTGCCTGCGTGGCGGTCTTTCCCGAGGGCACGCTCACGCGGGACCCCGACTGCTGGCCGATGGAGCCCAAGACCGGCCTGGCCCGCATCGCCCTGACCACCCGGCTGCCCGTGGTGCCCGTCGCCCAGTGGGGAGCCGTCGACATCCTGCCGCGCTACGGCAAGCTGCCCAGGCTGTTCCCCCGCAAGCGGGTGCAGGTCGTCGCGGGTCCGCCCGTGGACCTGTCCGACCTGTACGAGCGCCCGCAGGACGCGGCCACGCTGCGCGAGGTGATGAACCGCGTCATGGACGCGATCACCGTGCTGCTCGCCGACCTGCGCGACGAGCAGCCGCCGGCCCACCGGTTCGACCTGCGCAAGCACCCTGACTACGAGGTGAAGAAGATGACCTACCCACCGGTGGAGCGCCCGTGAGCGCCCTGCAGGCCGCCGTCCTCGGTTCGGGGTCCTGGGGGACCACCTTCGCGATGGTCATGGCCGACGCCGGGTGCGACGTCACGCTGTGGGGTCGCGACGAGGCCGTGGCCCGCGAGGTGGCGGACGAGCGCCGCAACGCCAAGTACCTGCCGGGCGTCGAGCTGCCCGCGATGCGTGCGACGACGGACGCCGCCGCGGCGCTGTCGGGCGCCCGCGTCGTCGTGGTCGCCATCCCATCCCAGGTGGCGCGCCGGACCCTGGAGGGTCTGCGCGAGCACGTGGAGCCCGACGCCGTGGTGGTCTCGCTCATGAAGGGCATCGAGCTCAGCACGGACAAGCGCATGAGCCAGGTCATCGCCGAGGCGCTGGACATCTCGCTCGACCGGGTCGTCGTCGTCTCGGGCCCCAACCTGGCCAAGGAGATCGCCACCCGCCAGCCCACGGCGACGGTCGTGGCCTGCCCCGACGAGGCCAACGCGCGCCTCGCCGCGGAGGCGTGCTCCAACTCCTACTTCCGCCCGTACACGAACTCGGACGTCGTCGGCGTCGAGCTGTGCGGCGCGGTGAAGAACATCATCGCGCTGGCCGTGGGGATGGGCCAGGGTCGCGGGTTCGGCTGGAACACCTCGGGGACGGTCATCACGCGTGGCCTCGTCGAGATCACCCGCCTCGGCCGGGCGCTGGGCGCGCAGCCGGAGACGTTCGCGGGCCTCGCCGGCATGGGCGACCTGGTGGCGACGTGCGCCTCACCGCTGTCCCGGAACCACACCCTCGGCAAGCACATCGGGCAGGGCATGACCCTCGACGACGCGCTGGTCGCTACCGGCACCACGGCGGAGGGCGTGAAGTCGTCCCGGTCGGTGCTGGAGCTGGCGCAGAAGCACGGGGTGGACATGCCGATCACCGCCGGTGTGGTCGCGGTGCTCTACGAGGGGATGTCCGTGGACGACATGGCCCGCGCCCTCCTGTCGCGCCCGCAGAAGGCCGAGAGCGCGGCGGACTGACCTGGCCGGTCCCGGTGGCTGGTCTCCGTGGCCGGCCGTCAGTGGCCGACGTCGACCACGAGGCGCGTCGGGTCCTCCTCGACGGACACGGCGAACGGCTTCGGCTCGCCGTCGACCCCGACGAAGGCCGTCGTCTGCCCCTCGAAGACGAAGCGGTAGACGACCTCCTCGACGGACTCCGCGTCGTCGGGCTCGACCGGCGTGCCGTCGTACTCCTCGACGCCGGAGTCCATCGGCATCGCCGTACCGAGGATCACCACCTGCAGCACCGCGTCGCCGTCGACCTCGACGGGGTCGCCCTTGCCCGGGTCGAGCGCCTCGTCGACGTACTCGACCCGCCAGCCGGGTGTGCCGCTGCCGTCGAGGGTGAAGGTGACCCGGTCGAACCCGTCCTGCGGCTCCACGGCGACGTCGGTGACGGTGAGCAGCTGGTCGCCCCCGGGTTCGCCCGTCGCGACGGCGGTGCCGCCCTCGAAGGTCCCGCCGCCGTCCTCGGGCGACGCGTCGGGTGATGCCTCGGGGGTCGCCGTGCCAGCGTCGTCCGACGGTTCCGGCGTGCTCTCCGACGGCGTCGTGGTCTCCGTCGCGGCGCCACCGCCGCCCCCGTAGCCCGGCAGGTCGGCCCCGCCGCCGCAGCCGGCGACCGTCAGCGCGAGGGCGACCGCGGCGGCCGCCCCCCGTCCTGCTCGGCGGTGCTGCGTCGCGCGCATGAGGTCCTCCAGGGGTCCGGGGAGCCCGGAACGGCCCCCGGCCCTCACCCTAGGCGGGCAGGCCGTCCAGCGCGCGGGCCAGGTCAGCCCACAGGTCCTCGACGTCCTCGACCCCGACCGACATGCGGATCAGGTCCTCGGGCACCGTCACGGACTCGGTCGTGAAGCGGCGGCGGCGTTCGAGGGTGGACTCCACCCCGCCGAGCGAGGTCGCCGGCACCCAGAGCCGGACCGCGGCGACGACGGCGTCGGCGGCCTCCCGTCCACCGACCGGCCGCAGGCCGATGATGGCGCCGAACGACGTCATCTGCGCCGAGGCCCGCTGGTGCCCCGGGTCGGACGGCAGCGAGGGGTGACGGACCTCGGCGACGGCCGGGTGGTCGGCGAGGCGCCGCGCGAGCTCGGCGGCGTTGGCGTTCGCGCGCTCCACGCGCAGGTGCAGGGTGCGCAGGCCGCGCAGCGCGAGGAACACCTCCATCGGCCCGGCGATCGCACCGTGCAGCGTGCGGTAGGCCCGGATCCGCGCGGCGGCCTCGTCGTCGTTCGTCACGACGGCACCGAGGACGACGTCGGAGTGGCCGGCCAGGTACTTGGTCACCGAGTGCACGACGACGTCGGCACCCAGGTCCAGCGGACGCTGCCCGAGGGGCGTGGCGAAGGTGTTGTCGACGACGGACGGCACGCCCCGCTCCCTGGCGGCGGCGAGGATCGCGGGCAGGTCGGCGACCTCCAGCATCGGGTTCGTGGGGGACTCGGCCATGAGCAGGTCGGCGCCGTCGAGCGCGGCGACCACCGCGTCGGTGTCCGCGACGTCGACGCGCCGCACCTCGAGGCCGTGCCGACGCGTCAGGTCGTCGAGGTAGCCCAGCGTCACCTGGTAGGCGTGCCGCGGTACGACGACGACGCCGGACGGCGGCAGGTCACCGAGGGCCGCGGCGACGGCGGCCATCCCCGAGCCGAGGACGACGCCGTGCGCAGCGCCCTCCAGCGCGGCGAGCGCCGACTCGAACGGCTCCCACGTCTCCGCGCCGCCGCGGGTGTAGAGCTGTTCGCTCCCCGGGACGCCCTGGGAGACGTAGGTGGAGCTGAGGACGACCGGCGCGTTGACCGGGCCGCCCTGCACCCGCGGGGGCCGTCCGGCGGTCACCGCCACGGTGGCGGGGGAGTGCGGGGCAACGGTCTCGGCGTGCTCGTGCGTCATGGCGTCAGGGTACGTGGGCGCGCGGACGGTGCGTGCGCCGTCGATCCCGCGTCGGTCCGGTCAGCGCGGCTCGACCAGCCGCCCGAGCAGCTCGGTCAGCAGCCGCTCGGCGACCGGCGCGGGCAGGGCCTCGACCGCAGCGAGCAGAGGGGCCATCGGCCCGACGCCGGGACC
Source organism: Isoptericola sp. S6320L (assembly GCF_023015685.1). Classification (NCBI taxonomy): domain Bacteria; kingdom Bacillati; phylum Actinomycetota; class Actinomycetes; order Micrococcales; family Promicromonosporaceae; genus Isoptericola; species Isoptericola sp. S6320L. Next base: position 9,107 of record NZ_JALKAT010000042.1, on the reverse strand, counting down.
ATCGTCGCCGATGCGCGACGCGTCGAGCCCCATGGTCCGGAGCAGGTCGGCCGCGGTGTCGGAGTCGAGGGTGCCGAGCCCCGCCAGGCCGCCCAGCAGCGGCGAGGAACCCGGCCGCGGGACGCCCCGCACCTCGTCGGCCGCCGCCACGAGCGCCGGGACCAGCTCGCCCAGCACGCGGGCCGTGACGGGGGTGACCGTCAGGTGGGTGGTGTGCGGCAGCACCGTCCCGTCCGCCTGACGGTGCGCGGGCTGGGCCTGGAGCACCCAGCCGCGGGTGGCCACGGCGTCGGCCCAGACGTGCGGGTCCACGCGGCGGGCCGCGGGCACCGCGTCGTCCTCCGCGACCGCGAACAGCGGCCCGACCGGCTCGCCGACCACCCGCAGCCCCTCGATCCGCCCGACGGCGGCGCGCAGCTCGTCCGTGGCCCGGCGGGCCCGCTCGGCGAGGTCGCCGAGTCCGTCGGTCCCCAGGGCGCTGGTGATCGCCCACGCCGCGGCGAGCGGACCGCCGGAGCGGGACCCGAGGAGCGTCGGGTTGACCACCGGGTACCCGGGCCAGCGGGTGGTGGCGAAGTACTGCTCGCGCTGGCGCTCCCGCCCGCGGTGCAGCAGCACCGAGACACCCTTGGGCGCGTAGCCGTACTTGTGCAGGTCGACGCTCAGGCTCGTCACGCCGGGCACGCGCAGGTCCCAGTCGGGCAGGTCGGGCCAGAACGGCAGGGCCATGCCTCCGATGCACGCGTCGACGTGGACGGGTACGCCGTGGGCGGCGGCGACCGCGGCGACCTCGGCGACCGGGTCCAGCGCGGCGTGCGGGTAGGACGGCGCGGAGACGACGACGAGCGCGACGTCCTCGGGACGGTCGGCGAGCCGCTCGGCGACGGCGTCCGCCGCCACCGCGCCGCCGGGGCGGACCGGGACCAGGTCGAGCTCGAGGCCGAAGTAGTGGGCGGCCTTCTGGAAGGCGGCATGCACCGTCACGGGCGCCACGAGGCGGGGGCGCGCAGTACCGGGCACGGCTCCGTGGGCGGCGAGCCACGCGTCCCGCGCGGCCTTGACCGCCAGCAGACAGCTCTCGGTGCCGCCCGAGGTGACCGTGCCGACCACGGGCTCGCCGCCGTCCGCACCGTCACCGCCGAGCAGCTCACGCGTGAACGCCACGAGGTCGCGCTCCAGCGCGGCCACGGACCCGAACGTGGTGGGGTCGAGGCCGTTGACCGGCTGCATGGCGCGGATCGCCGCGGCGGCGAGCTCGTCGAGCTCCGGCTCGCCCGAGTCGTACACGTAGCTCAGCACGTGGCCGCCGTGCGTGGGGGCGTCGTGCTCGCGCAGGGTCGCGAGCCGGGCCAGGACGTCGTCGGGCGATGCGGCGAACCTCATGCGGGCTCCTCGTGGACGGCCGCGGGTCCCGCGGCGTGGATGTCGGCCCGGCGCAGCGGGTAGCGACGCAGGGTGACCAGGCTGACCGCCACCAGGGCGGCGGGCAGCACGGAGAACGCGAGCACGATACCCAGGACGGCGCTGTCCGGTTGCACCACGAGCTGCTCGGCCTGCGAGGTGACGTAACCGGTCACGGCGAGGGTCAGCGCCAGCACGGCCGTCCCGAGCGCGAAGCCCGTGGTCTCCCCGGCGGTCCACACGCCGGAGAACGTGCCGGCCCGACCCGGTCCGCGGGTGCGGGCGTCGTGCGCCACCACGTCGGGCAGCATCGCCATCGGCAGGGACTGCAGGCCCGCGTAGGCGGCGCCTGCGACGGCGACGACCGCGTACACCCACGCCCCGGGCGCCCACGCCATGCCCAGCAGGGAGAACGCCGCCAGCGCGAAGAGCGTCGAGGCCATCCGGAAGGCTCGTTCCTTGCCGACCCGGCGCGCGACAGCGCCCCACACCGGTGCGAAGACGACGGCCGGGCCGACCAGCGCGGCGAACAGCAGCGTCACCGCCGCCTCGTCGCCCAGCACCCAGCGGGCGACGTACTGCGCACCGGCGAGCATCGTGCCCGTCGCGAGCGCCTGCAGCACGAACGCGGTCAGCAGCATGCGGAACGGCAGGTTCGTGCTCAGCACCGCCAAGCCGTCGCGGTACGCGCCACCGACGCTGCGCCACCGGGACGACGACGGCGCCCCGGTCGCGGGTGCGGCGCTCGCGGCCGCAGGGCTCACGCGCGACCGGGCGTGCCGCCGTCGGGCACCGTGCTCCACGCCGGCCGAGACGAGCAGCGAGACGCCGAGCACGAGCCCGGCGACGGCGGCCATGACGAGGTAGCCGGTGTGCTCGTCCGGCACCACCGAGCGGAGGGCCGGCGCCCCGCCGCCGAACGCGAGGATGGCGACCGTCAGGACGACCACGCGGGCCGTGAGCAGGCGGGTGCGCTCGTCGTAGTCGTCGGTGAGCTCGGCCGGCAGGGCGATGTACGGTACCTGGAACAGCGAGAAGGCGGTCGCCGCGCAGAGGAACGCCAGCAGCACCCAGGCCGCGCCGGCCGCCGGGCTCCACGCCGCCGGCACGGCGAAGGTCAGGACGAAGAAGACGGGCAGCAGGAGCCCGCCCGCCGCCATGAGCCGGCGCCGGGAGCCGTGGCGGGCACGGTCGTGGTTGCTGGCCGCCCCGATCACCGGGTCGATGACCACGTCCCACACCTTGGCGATCGTGACGATGAGGCCGGCCATCAGAGCCGCCACCCCGAGCGTGTCCGTGAGGTAGTAGACCAGGACGAGGCCGGGCAGGGTGCCGAAGCCACCCGTGCCGACGGATCCGACGGCGTAGCGGGCGACGGTGCCGCGGCTGAGGGTCATGCGGGGATCCTACGAGACGTCGCGTGACGTCCGTCACCGTCCACGGGCCGAGCGTCGGTCGCTGGCGGGCGCCGGGCCTCAGCCCGCGTCGACGGGGCCGAGCAGCGACTGGGCCACCTGGGCGTGGGCGGACTCGTCGTCGCTGGGGTGGAAGATCCCGGCCAGCACGTCGCGGTAGAGCCGACCGAGCTCGGAGCGGTTGAAGTACGTCGAGCCGCCCGAGCAGCGGATCGCCTCGTCCACCACGTACCGCGCCGTCTCCGTGGCCCGGACCTTGAGCCCCGCCGTCGCGCGGAAGTACCCGGCGCCTCGGTCGACCAGGGCGTCGATCTCGCCGGCCACCTGGTCGAGCTGCGGCCAGATCCCGTCGAGAGCCAGCGCCGCCGACGCGATGCGCCACCGGATGTCCGGGTCCTGCGAGTACGCCTTGCCCGTCTTCATCGAGGTGCGGCGACCGGCGGCCTCGACGGCGAGGTGCAGCGCCCGGTCCGCGATCCCCGTGTACACGCCCGCCAGCAGGAGCTCGAAGCTGGTGAAGATGCCGAGCACGTACGGGTCGAGGCTGGGGCCGGGCACCAGCCGGCGCATCACCCGGTCGGCCGGGGCGTGCGCGCCGTCGAGCACCGTCGTGCACGACTGCGAGGCGCGCATCCCGAGCGTGTCCCAGTCGTCGAGGATCTGGAACCCACCGCCGTCGCGGGTGATGAAGGCGTGGACGATCCGCGGGTCGTCCGGATCCGTGTCGTCCAGCCCCATCACGCCGAGCCGGGTCCAGCCGGGGGAGTTGGAGGTGAAGATCTTCCGGCCGTGGAAGCGGTAGCCGCCCTCGCCGTCGGGCCGCGCCTCGGTGCGTGAGCCGAGCAGGACGAGGTCGTTGCCGGCCTCGGAGTAGCCGAACCCGAAGACCTCGCCGCGGGCCGCCTCGGCGAGCAGCCAGTCGAGCGAGCCGTCGCCGCGCTCGTGCAGGTACCGGGCCACCCCCACCCAGACGTGGTGCATGTTCACCGCGAGCGCGGTGGCGGGTGCCGCGCCGGCGAGCCGCGCCTGCTCGCGGATCGTCTCGCGCAGGGTGAGGCCGTGGCCGCCCAGGTCGGCGGGCACCATGGCCCGCAGGTAGCCGGTGGCTGCGAGGTCGGCCAGGTCCTCGGTGAAGAACGAGTTCTCCCGGTCGTGGATCGCGGCGCGCCCGCGGATCGTCGCGAGCAGCTCGTCGGAGAGGACCTGGCGGTCGGTGAAGGATGCGGGGTCGGCGGCCATCCGTCGATTCAACCACCACCCGTGGGCAACCGGTCGGCAGCTGGCATACCGTCCGGTCGGTCTTGTCCGCTACGCTGCTGCCAGAGCGGTCGACGAGGACCGCAACGACGAGAGGAGCCACCGTTGGTCATCCGCAGCCCTCAGGCAGACGTGGAGATTCCCGACGTCAGCCTGTACGACTTCCTGTTCGCCGACCTGACCGGTGAGGACCTCGAGAGAACCGCCCTCGTCAACGGCCCCACCGGTGAGAAGACCACCTACGGCACCCTGCGCGCCCACATCGACGCGGTCGCCGGCGGGATCGCGGCCCGTGGTCTCGAGCCCGGCGACGTGGTGGCGTTGCACAGCCCGAACGTCCCCGCGTTCGTCAGCGTCTTCCACGGCCTGCTGCGCGCCGGTGTCACGGTCACCACCATCAACGCCCTCGCGTCCGGTCCCGAGGTCGGCAAGCAGCTCGTCGCCTCCGGTGCCAAGGCGCTCCTCACCGTCTCGCCGCTGCTGGCGCAGGCCGCGGAGGGTGCCGAGGCCGCCGGGTTCGACGCCGAGGACGTCATCGTGCTCGACGGGGCGCCGGGGCACCCGAGCCTGCGCGACCTGCTCACGTCCGGGGCGCCCGCGCCCGACGTGTCCTTCGACCCCGCCACGCACCTGGCCGTGCTGCCGTACTCCTCCGGCACCACCGGACTGCCCAAGGGCGTCATGCTCACCCACCGCAACCTCGTGGCCAACGTGCTGCAGGCGGAGCCCTACATCCCGCTCTACGCCGACGACGTCATCCCGGCGGTCCTGCCCTTCTTCCACATCTACGGCATGACCGTGCTCATGAACGGCGCCATCTACCAGCGGTCGTCCGTGGTCACCATGCCGCGGTTCGACCTGCCCGAGTACCTGCGGATCATCGCCGAGCACCGGGCCACCGTGCTCTTCGTCGCCCCGCCGATCGCGCTCGCGGTCGCCAAGCACCCGCTCGCGCTCGAGGCGGACCTGTCCAGCGTCCGGCTCATGATGTCGGGAGCGGCACCCTTCGACGAGCAGCTCGCGGCCGTCGTCGCGCAGCGGCTGCCGCACGCCCGGGTCATGCAGGGCTACGGCATGAGCGAGATGTCGCCGGTCTCGCACACCATCCCCGCCGACCGGACCGACATCTCGCCCGGTTCCATCGGGCTGCTCGTGGCCAACATGCAGGCCAAGGTCGTCGACCCCGCGACCGGCGAGGAGATCGAGCAGCCGGCCGAGGGGATGAGCGCACCCGGCGAGCTGCTGTGCGCCGGGCCCAACGTCATGGTCGGTTACCTGGGCAACGAGCAGGAGACGCGGGACACCATCACCCCCGACGGGTTCCTGCACACCGGCGACATCGTCACCGTCGATGCCGACGGGGTGTTCTACGTGGTGGACCGGCTCAAGGAGCTCATCAAGTACAAGGGCTACCAGGTGCCGCCCGCGGAGCTCGAGGCGCTCCTCGTGGCGCACCCGCAGATCGCCGACGCCGCCGTCGTCGGCGTGCCGGACGGCGAGGGCGAGGAGCTGCCCAAGGCGTTCGTCGTCCGCGCCGACGGTGCCGACCTGTCCGCGGAGGACGTCATGGAGTACGTGGCCGCCAAGGTGGCTCCGTACAAGAAGATCCGGCTCGTGGAGTTCACGCACGCGATCCCGAAGTCTGCCGCCGGCAAGATCCTGCGCAAGGACCTGAAGGCCGCGTGAACGTGCCGGTGCACGGGGGCGGGAGCAGGGGACGGGTCCGGTAGGGTCGGGCCGATGTCCGAGACCCAGCCTCCCGCCCCCGCGCGCAAGCCGCGCGTCGCCCTGCTGTTCGGCGGCCGTTCCGGCGAGCACGCCGTGTCCGCGTCGACGGCGGCCGGGGTGCTCGGCGCGATCGACCGTGACCGGTACGACGTCGTCCCCGTGGGGATCACGCGAGCCGGTCGCTGGGTCGTCGCCGAGGACCGCGCCGAACGCTGGCAGATCACCGACGGGCGGCTGCCCGAGGTGACGTCCGACGACGGCGCGGAGGTCGTGCTGTCCCTCACCTCCGGCGAGGGCACGCTCCGCGTGCTGGAGCCCGGCCAGGTACCGAGCCTGCTCGGCGCGGTCGACGTCGTCTTCCCGCTGCTGCACGGGCCGTTCGGCGAGGACGGCACGGTCCAGGGCCTGCTCGAGCTCGCCGACGTGCGCTACGTCGGCGCGGGCGTGCTGGCCTCCGCCGTGGGCATGGACAAGCACTTCATGAAGCTGGTGCTCGCCGGCCACGGCCTGCCCGTGGGTCCCTACGAGGTGATCCGACCCCACGCATGGGTGGCCGACCCCGCAGGCTGCGTGGCACGCGTCGAGCGGCTCGGGCTGCCGCTGTTCGTCAAGCCCGCTCGCGCCGGGTCGTCGCTCGGGATCACCCGCGTCGACGACCTCGCCGACCTCCCGGCCGCGGTCGAGGCGGCCCGCGAGCACGATCCCAAGGTCGTCGTCGAGGCCGGCATCGAGGGGCGCGAGATCGAGTGTGCGGTGCTGGGCGGTCGGGCCGGGGCGCCGGCCCGCGCCTCGCTGCCCGGCGAGATCGCCGTCGACGGCACGCACGCGTTCTACGACTTCGAGGCCAAGTACCTCGACGAGGCCCACGTGCAGCTCGACTGCCCCGCGAAGCTGCCGGACGCCGTCGTCGACACGATCCGCGACCTCGCCGTCCGCACGTTCGAGGCCGTCGAGGCCGAGGGCCTGTCGCGGGTGGACGTCTTCGTGACGCCGGACGAGCAGGTGATCGTCAACGAGATCAACACGATGCCCGGCTTCACCCCGTTCTCGATGTACCCGCGCATGTGGGAGGCGTCCGGCGTGAGCTACCCGGAGCTCGTCGACGAGCTGATCCAGCTCGCCCTGGAGCGCCCCACCGGGCTCCGGTGATCCGTGTTCTCACCGGCGTGTCGGGGGCTGATGGCACCGTGAGGCCATGGATCAGAGACTGAGCCTCGTCACGCTCGTGGTCGCGGACCTGGGGGCCACCCGCCGCTTCTACCTCGACGGTCTGGGGTGGGAGAGCTTCGTGGACGTCCCCGACGAGGTCCTCATGCTGCAGGTGGGGCCGCACCTCCTGTTGTCCCTGTGGGACGAGGCAGCGGCACTCGAGGAGATCGGTCCCGTCGTCCGGGGCGGGACGCCGCCGGTGACGCTCGCGCACAACGTGGGCGAGCCGCACCAGGTGGACGCCGTCCTGGACGACGCGCGCCGTGCCGGCGCCCCGACCATCGGCGACGCCACCGAGCGCGACTGGGGCGGGTACTCCGGCTACTTCACCGACCCGGACGGCTTCGTCTGGGAGGTCGCCTACGCGCCGGGACCCGTGGGAGAGCTCGTGGTGCCGTGACCACCTCGGCCGGGCGGTGCCACCTCAGGAGGGTGGTCCTCAGGTGCACTGCCGGGTGGCGGGCACCAGGTCGACAGCCTGGGTCAGGTCGGCGATGAACGACGTCGAGTGGTCCTCGGTCACCGCGGGCGGCACGGTCACCTCGATGGCCGGCTCCCGACCGTAGGTCGTGAAGCGCCAGGTGCCGTCGTCGCTGCTCGCGACGATCCAGTCCACCGTGCCGGTCGCGGACTCGATGCGCTGGCAGTCGGCGGACGGTCCGGGCGGCGTCACGCCGCAGCGCAACGTCACAGCGGCCCCCGGCTCACCCCAGGCGGCGGTCGCCTGCGCGTTCGTGCGGACCTTCTCCAGGTCGCCGGCGACGACGTCCGGCAGCGCGAGCATCACCGGTGCGCAGTCCGGGTTCGTCGCGTCCTCGCCGGCCTCCACCCCGATGGTGGGTGCACAGGCGGCGAGCAGCGCGAGGGCGGGCAGGCAGAGCAGCGCGCGGAGGCGACGGACGGGCACGCGCCCACCGTACCCGCCCGCGGCGGTCCCACGGACGGTTAGGGTTCCGTCGTGACCGACCCCACCGTGCGAGTGCGCGACCTCGACGAGTCAGAGCTCCTGGCCCGCATCTTCCCGCTCCTGCCGACCGGCGACGCCGTCGACGTCGGACCGGGCGACGACGCCGCGGTCGTGCGGGCCCCGGACGGTCGGGTCGTCGTCTCGACCGACGTGCTCGTCGAAGGTCGCCACTTCCGTCGATCCTGGTCCACCGGGTTCGACGTCGGGCGTCGTGCTGCGGCGCAGAACCTCGCGGACATCGCCGCGATGGGCGCCCGTCCGACCTCGCTCGTCGTCTCCCTCGTCGTGCCCGGCGACCTGCCCGTCGACTGGGTCACCGGGTTCGCCCGGGGCCTGGCCGACGCGGCCACCCCTGCCGGTGCCACCGTCGTCGGGGGCGACCTGTCCGGGGGTGACGAGATCGTCGTCGCCGTCACCGTCCACGGGGACCTGGACGGGCGCGCGCCCGTGCTGCGCTCTGGCGCGCAGCCCGGCGACGTCCTCGCGCACGCCGGAGTCCTCGGCAGGTCCGCCGCCGGTCTGGCGCTGCTCTCCTCCGGCGCGGCCTCGAGCCGTCACGGGGTCCCGGGCGCTCGCGGCCCGGTCGCGCCGTTCGTCGCGGCCTACCTGCGACCCGAGCCGCCGCTGCCCGGCGGTCCGGCGGCCGCCGCGGCGGCCGCCAGCGCCATGCTGGACGTCTCCGACGGGCTGCTGCGCGACGCCGGCCGGCTCGCGCGGGCCAGCGGTGTGACCATCGACCTGTCCGGCGGCCGGCTGTCCGGCGACGTCAGCGCCCTGCTCCCCGCCGCGGTCGAGCTCGCGGTCGTGTCCGAGGACGTCGACGGCTGGCAGCAGGCACGCCGCTGGGTGCTGTCCGGGGGAGAGGACCACGGCCTGCTCGCCACCTTCCCCGCCGAGGTCGCCGACCACGGGCTGCCCGCAGGGTTCCGGGAGATCGGGGAGGTGCGGGCGCCCGTCGGCGACGGGCCGCAGGTGCTGATCGACGGCGAGGAGCCCGACGTGCCGCAGGGGTGGGACCACTTCCGCAGCTAGACGGTGCTCGCAGGCTCGCTCCGGGTCAGCGCCGGTTCCTCCGGTCGCGCTGGCCCTGTGCTCGCAGGCTCGCTCCGGGTCAGCGCCGGTTCCTCCGG
>NZ_JALKAT010000041.1:0-29069 GCF_023015685.1 Isoptericola sp. S6320L | reverse complement strand
GGGTCTACCCCGCGCTCGTTCTGACAACTCCTTCACGACGACGACTGAGAGAGTGGAACGATGAAGGTCAGCATCCTGGGAGCCGGCGCGATCGCCCACGCCCACGCCGAGGCGGTGCGCGCGGTCGCACAGCACGACGGCCTTGAGGGCGTCGAGCTGAGCGGGGTCGTCGACGTCGACGCCGCGCGCGCCGAGGAGTTCGCCGCGCGGCACGGCATCGCCCGGCACGGTACCGACCTGCACGAGCTGCTCGCCTCCGGCGAGGTCGACGTCCTGCACGTCTGCACCCCGCCCTCCCTCCACCTGGAGCAGGCTCGCGCGGCCCTGGCGGCCGGGGTGCACGTCGTCGTCGAGAAGCCCGCCGTGCTCTCGCTGGCCGAGATCGACGCCATGGCCGAGGCCGAGCGGGCCGCCACCGGCGGGGCCCGGTTCACCCAGATCGTCCAGCACCGGTTCGGCGCCGGGGCGCTCCGGCTGCGGCGCCTGCTGGCGGACGGCGTGCTCGGCCGTCCGCTCGTCGCCACGTGCGACACCCTCTGGTTCCGGCCGCCGGAGTACTTCGACGTGCCGTGGCGCGGCCGGTTCGACACCGAGGGCGGCGGGCCCACGATGGGCCACGGCATCCACCAGTTCGACCTGCTCCTGTCCGTCCTCGGGGAGTGGACCGAGGTGCGTGCCATGGCGGGCCGCCTGGCCCGCGACGTCGACACCGAGGACGTGTCGATGGCGATGGTCCGCTTCGCCTCGGGGGCGATGGCCAGCATCACCAACTCGCTGCTCTCCCCGCGCCAGACCTCCGCGCTGCGTGTCGACACCGAGCGCGCGACGGTCGAGCTCGAGCACCTCTACGGCTACGACGACGACGCCTGGCGGGTCACGGCGGCCCCCGGTCACGAGGACGTGCTGCGGGCATGGTCCGACGACGGCGCAGCGGCGCAGGAGCGCGTCGACGAGGGCCGCTCGGGCCACCTCGCCCAGCTCGTGCCGACCTACCGCGCGCTGGTCGCCGGGGAGGCGCCGCCCATCACCGTCGCGGACGCCCGCGGCACCCTGGAGCTCGCCGCCGCGATCTACCGCTCCGCGTTCACGGGCGAGACGGTGGTCCGTGGGCAGATTTCCGCCGGTGACCCGTTCTACGACAGCATGGGTGGCACGGGGGCACCGTGGCCCCCGGTCAAGGACGTCCCGGCTCAGGAGGCCACCCCATGAGCGTCACCCTGGACAGCGACGGCAGCGCGATGACCGGCTCGCGCGACGACGTCGACCTCTTCGCGTACGTGTACCGGCCCGACGACGTCCCCTACGAGAGCCCGCGTCCCTACCTGCACCCGTTGCGGACCCGAGGCGGCGCGGTGGTCTCCGCGTACCGCCCGTGGGACCACGTGTGGCACAAGGGCATCGCGTGGTCGCTCCCGCACGTCGGCCCCTGGAACTTCTGGGGCGGGCCCAACTACGTCCACGCCGAGCGGGGCTACGTCGACCTGCACAACGACGGCTCGATGGAGCACGAGCAGTTCACCGCCGTCGGTCCCTGCGGGTTCGTCGAGGAGCTGTCCTGGCGCACCCCGGCGACGACCGGACGGGACGGCTCTGACGTCCCGGGCGACGTCGTGGTCCGCGAGGAGCGCAGCGTGCAGGTCCTGCTGCCGGCGGCCGCGCCGGACGTCTGGGTGCTCACCTTCACCTCCACGATGACCAACGTCTCCGACGGTCCGCTCGACATCGGGAGCCCGACGACCAACGGCCGGGAGAACGCCGGCTACGGCGGTCTGTTCTGGCGCGGTCCGCGCTCGTTCACCGGCGGGCAGGTGCTGCTGCCGGCGAGCGACGGGACCGGTGTGGTCGCGGACGCGGAGGACGCGCGCGGCCTGCGGGCCGAGTGGCTCGGGTTCGTCGGGCGGCACGACGGCGCCGCGCCCCCGGCCGGCCCCGGGCAGCAGGGCGGCTCGCGGGCCTCCACGGTGCTCATGGTCGACCCGGGGACCAACCCCGGCGGCACGCCGCAGTGGTTCGTGCGGTCGGAGCCGTTCGCCTGCGTGTGCCCCGCGCCGTTCTTCAGCGCGGAGGTGCCGTTCGCGTCCGGCGAGACGCTGGTCTTCACCTACGCCGTCGTGATCGCCGACGGCGAGTCCGACGGCGCGCGGGGCGTCGAGCTCGCCCGGCTCGGCCGGCAGGTGCTCGCCGGTGAGGGCGGGGTGCTCGAGCCCGGCCACGTCGATCCGTCGCAGCCGCCCGCCCCGGTGCGGTCGTGACGGGGCTGCCCGTCTTTCCCGGCGGGACGTCGGTCAGCCACCTGCGGGTCTACGACTGGCCGGCGCCCGACGCCCCGGAGGGCAGCGGGTCGCCGCACCTGCACACCACGTCGACCGAGGCGTACGTGACGTTGTCCGGCCACGGCCGGGTCGAGACGCTGGGGCCCGAAGGGTTCGCGGTGCACGACCTGACGCCGGGGCGGATCGTCTGGTTCGGCCCGGGCGTCGTGCACCGGGCGGTGAACGGAGGGGGCCTCGAGGTGCTCGTCGTGATGTCGAACGCCGGGCTGCCGGAGTCCGGCGACGCCGTCATCACCTTCCCGGCCGACGTGCTCGCGGACGCCGACCGGTACGCCCGTGCCGCGGCGCTGCCCCGCGGCGAGGACGGGGCCACCGACACCGACGTGGCGGCGGCCGCCCGGGCGCGGCGGGACCTGGCGCTCGAGGGCTACGCCGCGCTGCGGGACGCCGTCGGGCAGCACGGCCCCGCCGCGCTGGAGCCGCTGCACGACGCCGCGGCGCGCCTCGTGGCCCCGCGGACGGCGGCGTGGCGCGAGACCTGGGAGGCGTCGGTCGGCCACGCGGCGGGCCAGACCGACGCGGCGCTCGAGGCGCTGGCCGACGCCTCGGCGGTCACGCTGGACGAGGGCCGCGTGGCGGTCGCCGACGCGACCGGTGGCCCCCGCCGCTACGGCATGTGCGGACGGCTGCGCACCTGGCCGCTGGCGCCCTGAGCCGCCGCGCTCACCCCTGGCGGACCACGCGGACCGCGCCGGCCGGCACGGCGAGCTCGCCGGCCACGGCGGCGCCGTCGATCAGCTCGGTCCCGGCGACGCCGGCGAGCGTGGCGTCCACGCCCGTGTGGTTCAGCGCGAACAGCCACGTGGTGGCGCCGTCGGCGGAGCGCCGCCGCACGACCTCGACCCCGGCCGGGGCGACGACGTCGGGCGCGACGCCGGACTCCTCCACGAGGCGGCCGACGAGCGCGTCGCGCCCCGCCCGGTCCAGGCGGGTGCCCACGTACCAGGCGGCGCCCGGCCCCACGGCGCGCCGGGTGACGGCCGGGTGTCCTGCCAGCGCGCCGTCGTCGTAGGCCGCCACGACCTCCGTGCCGTCGTGCGCGTGCGTCTTCTCGGTCCAGAGGTCGGCGGTGGCGTCGCCCCCGACGGCCTTGCCCGTCACCCGCACCGTCTCGTCGGCCTGCAGGGGGTAGAACTCCTCGGTGCGCAGACCGAGGAGGTCGCGGAAGGCGCCGGGGTAGCCGCCGAGGCGCACGTGGTCGTGGGTGTCGACGATGCCGGAGAAGAACGTGATCGCCACCGTCGCGCCCCGCTCGGCGGCGCGGGCGAGGTTCGCCGCACCCGCGTCGTCCACGAGGTACAGCGTGGGGACGACGACGAGGTCGTAGCCGTCCAGGTCGGCGTCCGGGGTGACCGTGTCGACGGTGACCCCCTGCTCCCACAGCGCCGTGTACCAGGAGCGCACCTCGTCCATGTAGCGCAGGTCCTGGGTGGGGTGGGAGTCCAGCTCGGCCGCCCACCACGCGGGATAGTCCACGACGAGGGCCGCGCGCGCCGCGACGCGGGAGCCGCGCACCTCGCCCAGCGCACGCAGCGTGCGCCCGAGCTCGACCGTGCCGCGCCAGACGTCCGTGTCGGTGCCGGCGTGCGGCACCATCGCCGAGTGGAACTTCTCGGCCCCGGCCCGGGACTGCCGCCACTGGAAGAACATCACGGAGTCGGCCCCGCGGGCCACGTGCTGCAGCGAGTTGCGCAGCATCTCGCCGGGCGCCTTGGTGCGGTTGCGCTGCTGCCAGTTGACGGCCGACGTCGAGTGCTCCATGAGGATCCACGGGTCGCCGTGGGCCACGCCGCGCGCGAGGTCCGCCGACAGGGCGAGCTCGACGTGCCGCTCGGGGTCCGCGGCGATCGTGTAGTGGTCGTTGGCGACCACGTCGAGGTCGTCCGCCCACGAGAAGTAGTCCATGCCCTTGGTCGCCGACGTGGTCATGAGGTTCGTCGTCGTGGGCACGTGCGGGGTGAGCTCGCGCAGGGTGTCCCGCAGGTCCCGGTAGTAGTCGAGCAGCGCGTCGGAGCTGAAGCGGTCGAAGTCGAGCTGCTGGCCGGGGTTGATGAACGCGGGGACGGTCAGCGGCGGCAGCACGTCGTCGAACCCGCCGTACCGCTGCGACCAGAAGGCGGTGGCCCAGGCCTCGTTGAGCGCCTCGACGGTGCCGTAGCGCGCACGCAGCCACTCCCGGAAGGCCTGCGCGGCGGCGTCCGAGTAGTCCCGCGGGACGTGGCAGCCGATCTCGTTGTCGACGTGCCACAGGGCCAGCGCCGGGTGGTCGCCGTAGCGCTCGGCCATCCGGGCGGTCATCCGCAGGGCGTAGTCGCGGTGGACGGGGTGCGTGACGGCGTAGGACTGCCGGCCGCCCTGGTGCAGCACGGTGCCGTCGGCGAGGCGCGGCAGGATCTCGGGGTGCCGGCGGGTGAGCCACGGCGGCGGGGAGGCGGTGGCCGTGGCGAGCGCCACCTGGATCCCGGCGGCGTGCAGCGAGTCCATCGTCTCGTCGAGCCACGTCCAGTCGAGCTCGCCCTCGCGGGGCTCGAGCGTCGCCCAGGAGAAGATCGCGACGCTCAGGAGGTTCACCCCGGCCTCGCGCATGAGGCGCACGTCCTCGTCACGGACCTCGGCGGGCCACTGCTCGGGGTTGTAGTCGCCGCCGAAGCCGAGGCCGTCGAGCTGCGCGTTCCACGGCCGCACGGCGGTGGCGTCGAAAGAGTCGGGGGTGGTGCGTCGTCGCATGGCGGAAGTCTGCCATAAATCGATTCAAAATCGAACCGCGACGCCGGGCGTGGGCCGCGGACGTCCTACGCCGGCGCGGACGTCGAGGACTCGCGGACCACGAGCTCGGGCTGGAACACCACGTGCTCGGCCGAGGCGTCGCCGCCGCGCAGCATGAGGTCCGCCGCCCGCGTCCCCAGCTCGTGCCGCGGCTGGCGCACGGAGGTGAGCGGGGTGGCGAGCTCCGCCGCGAAGGTGACGTCGTCGTACCCGACGAGGGCGACGTCGTCGGGCACCGACAGCCCGGCCCGGCGCAGCGTGCGCAGGGCGCCGAGCGCCACGAGGTCGTTGACGCAGAACACGGCGGTCGGGCGGTCCGGAGCGTCCAGGAGGGCGCGGATGCCGGCCTCGCCGCCGTCCGCGTCGAGGCTGACGGTGACCTCGACCAGTGCCTCGTCGGGATCGCGCCCCGCCTCGGCGAGCGCCAGGCGCACGCCCTCGAGGCGGTCGGCGCACTGGCGGATCGAGTGTGCCCCGTTGAGGAAGGCGAGGCGGGTGTGCCCCTGGTCGAGCAGGTGGCGGGTCGCCATGGCACCGCCGTTGACGTCGTCCACCGCCACGGAGGACACGGACTCCACCGGAGAGGGGTGGTCCAGCAGGACGACGCCGATCCCGCGTTCCCGCACGGCGAGCAGGTGCTCGATGCTGTCGGCCGTCGGGACGACCATCACGCCGCGCACGCCGTGCTCCTCGAACAGGCGCAGGTACCGGGCCTCGCGCTCCGGGTCGCGGTCCGAGCTGGCCACCATCAGCGTGTAGTCGTCGGCGGTGAGCCGTTCCTCGATCCCGCGCGTGACGTCGGTGAAGAACGGGTTGGAGATGTCCAGCACGATCGCGCCGACGGTCGTGATGCGCCCGGCGCGGAGCTGGCGCGCCGAGCCGTTGCGCACGAACGACAGCTCGGCGATGGCTGCCTCGACGCGCTTGCGGGTGCCGGGGGAGACGCGGTCGGGCCGGTTGAGCACGTTCGACACCGTGCCGACGGAGACGCCGGCGTGCCGCGCGACGTCCGAGATGGACGTGCGGCGGTGCTGCGTGCGGGGCGGCATGGGGTTCCCTCTCCTCGTCGACAGGTCCCGGGTCCGGGTGCGGCGGTCGGTGGACCGCTACCGGGATCGTAACGGTTCGTGCGGGGAGCGGACGAAGGGCGCGCAGGTAGGGTGGAAACCGGTTGCCGACCGCGCGGGCGCGGGCGTGGCGACGCGTCACCGGCCCGGCCTTGCGCCCGGCCCGAGGCAACGGGTACGTTGACGGCCTTGAATCGATTCATCGACCGCGTCGAGGACGATGCGAAGGAGGACCGACGGTGGTTCGCACGGACAGCGGCACGCGCCGCGTGATGTTCCGGTTCCGGGTGCGCCCGGACCGGCTCGACGAGTACTCGCGGCGTCACGCCGCGGTCTGGCCGGCGATGCTGCGCGCCCTGCACGCCACCGGTTGGCGCAACTACTCGATCTTCACGGCCCCGGACGGCACGGTGGTCGGCTACTTCGAGAGCGACGACCCGGACGCCGCCCGGGCGGACATGGGCCTGCACGAGGTCAACGCGCGCTGGCAGGCCGAGATGGCCGAGTTCTTCGACGGCGCCGGCCCCGACGAGACCATGACCGAGCTCACCCCGATCTTCCACCTCGAGACGCAGCTCGCGGCGAGCAGCACCACCGAGAACTGAAAAGGACGACCATGCCCAGCTTCGACGACATCACCCCGGTCCTGGACCGCCTCGCCATCGAGGTCCCCTCCTGGGCCTACGGCAACTCCGGGACCCGCTTCAAGGTCTTCTCCACGCCGGGCACCCCGCGCAACCCCGAGGAGAAGATCGCCGACGCCGCGCAGGTCCACCGGCTCACCGGCCTCGCGCCGACGGTGGCCCTGCACATCCCGTGGGACAAGGTCGACGACTACGCGGCGCTGCAGCGCTACGCGCACGACCAGGGCGTGGCCCTGGGCACGATCAACTCCAACACCTTCCAGGACGACGCCTACAAGCTCGGCTCCCTGACGCACACGGATCCGGGCGTGCGCCGCCAGGCGATCGACCACCACCTCGAGTGCATCGAGATCATGGACGCCACCGGGTCGCAGGACCTGAAGATCTGGTTGGCCGACGGCACGAACTACCCCGGCCAGGCCGACATCCGGACCCGCCAGGACCTCCTGCACGAGGCCCTGACCGAGATCTACGCCCGGCTCGGCGACTCCCAGCGCATGGTGCTCGAGTACAAGTTCTTCGAGCCGGCCTTCTACCACATGGACGTGCCGGACTGGGGCACCTCGTACGCGCAGGTGGCGGCGCTGGGCGACAAGGCGTTCGTCTGCCTCGACACCGGCCACCACGCGCCGGGCACCAACATCGAGTTCATCGTCGCGCAGCTCCTGCGCCTGGGGAAGCTCGGGTCCTTCGACTTCAACTCGCGGTTCTACGCGGACGACGACCTCATCGTGGGTGCGGCCGACCCGTTCCAGCTCTTCCGCATCATGGCCGAGGTCATCCGCGGCGGCGGCCTCGACGAGGGCTCGCAGGTGGCACTCATGCTCGACCAGTGCCACAACGTCGAGGACAAGGTGCCCGGCCAGATCCGGTCGGTGCTCAACGTCCAGGAGATGACGGCACGAGCCCTGCTCGTCGACCGCGACGCGCTCGCCAAGGCGCAGGAGTCGGGCGACGTGCTCGGCGCCAACGCGATCTACATGGACGCGTTCTACACCGACGTGCGCCCCGCGCTCGCCGAGTACCGCGCGGCGCGCGGCCTGCCCGAGGACCCGATGGCCGCGTTCGCGCAGTCCGGCTACCTGCCGAAGATCGCCGCCGAGCGCGTGGGCGGCCAGCAGGCCGGGTGGGGCGCGTGAGCACGACCACGACGAGCACGGGCGAGGTCACGGAGCACGTGCTCGACGGCCCGCACGGTGACCTGCGCGTGCGGGTCTACGCGGTGGCCGACGGCGTCACTCCCGTCGCGGGGCTCGTCTGGGCCCACGGCGGCGGGTTCATGCACGGGGACCTCGACATGCCCGAGGCGGACCTCGTCGCGCGCACCCTCGCGGCGCAGGGCGTCGTCGTGGTGAGCGTGGACTACCGGCTCTGCCCGCCCATGGACCGGGAGGACCTCGAGGCGCTCGCCGAGCCGGGCGGTGTGCGGTTCCCGGTCGCGCACGACGAGGTGGTCCATGCCTTCCGCTGGGCGGTCGCCGCCGACCTCGGGGCCCCGGCGGGCTCCTGGTCCCTGGGCGGCGCCAGTGCCGGTGGCAACCTGGCGGCCGGAGCCTCGCTGCGTCTGCGCGACGACGTTGCAGCCGACGGGGGAGCGGAGTCCGACGCCGGGACGCAGGTGCCGCCGTCGGCCCCCGCCCAGCGGACCCCGCGCAGCACGGTGCTCGCCTACCCCGTGGTGCACGACGGGCTGCCGGCCGCGAGCCCCGAGCTCGCCGAGAAGGTGGCCGCGCTGCCGGAGGGGCGTGACTTCCCGCCGGAGGTGGTCCGCGCGATGAACGACAACTACCTCGGGCACGATCGCGGGTCCGAGTCGCCGTACGCGTTCCCCGGCGGGACGGACCTGCGCGGTCTGCCGCCCACGCTGATCGTCAACTCCGACCACGACGCGCTGCGGTCGTCGGGGGAGGCCTACGCGGCCGAGCTGGCCGCGGCCGGGACCGACGTGTCTCTCGTGCGCGAGGACGGCACGTTCCACGGACACCTCAACCAGCCCGACGACCCGGGATGCGCCCGGAGCCTGGCGCGCATCGCCGCCTGGCTCACCGTCGACGGCCTCGTCGGCACCGCCCACGAACCACCCGCCTGACAGCGAACGACTGATGGAGCTTTCGATGACCAACGAGACCGTTGCCGCTCTGGTCGAGCGGTCCAACCGCCTGGGCGCCGACCCGAAGAACACCAACTACGCCGGGGGCAACACCTCCGCGAAGGGCACCGAGACCGACCCGGTGACCGGGCAGGCCGTCGAGCTGCTGTGGGTCAAGGGCTCCGGCGGCGACCTGGGCACCCTCACCGAGCAGGGCCTGGCGGTGCTGCGCCTGGACCGCATGCGCGCCCTGGTGGACGTCTACCCGGGCGTCGAGCGCGAGGACGAGATGGTCGCCGCGTTCGACTACTGCCTGCACGGCAAGGGCGGCGCCGCGCCGAGCATCGACACCGCCATGCACGGCCTGGTCGACGCCGCCCACGTGGACCACCTGCACCCCGACTCCGGCATCGCGATCGCCACCGCCGAGGACGGCCCGGAGCTGACGCAGAAGATCTTCGGCGACAAGGTCGTGTGGGTGCCGTGGCGCCGGCCCGGCTTCCAGCTCGGGCTCGACATCGCCGAGATCAAGGCGCAGCACCCCGACGCGATCGGCACCGTCCTGGGCGGCCACGGCATCACGGCGTGGGGTGCCTCCGCCGAGGAGTGCGAGCAGAACTCGCTGTGGATCATCGACACCGCCGCCGCGTACATCGCCGAGCACGGGGCGCCCGAGCCCTTCGGCCCCGCCCTGGACGGCTACGGCGCCCTGCCCGCGGACGAGCGCCGCGCCAAGGCGGCCGCGCTCGCCCCGCACCTGCGCGCCGTCGCCTCGCAGGACAAGCCGCAGGTCGGCCACTTCACCGACGCCGACGTCGTCCTCGACTTCCTCGCCGCCGAGCGGCACCCCGAGCTCGCCGCCCTGGGCACGTCCTGCCCGGACCACTTCCTGCGGACCAAGGTCAAGCCGCTGGTCGTCGACCTGCCCGCGACGTCGTCCGTCGAGGAGATCGTCGAGCGGCTGCCGCAGCTCCACGAGGCCTACCGCGCCGACTACACCGCCTACTACGAGCGGGGCGCCGCCGAGGCGCGCGCCCGCGGCGAGGAGCCGCCGGCGATCCGCGGGGCCGACCCGCTGATCGTCCTGGTGCCGGGTGTGGGCATGTTCTCCTACGGCGCGGACAAGCAGACCGCCCGCGTGGCCGGCGAGTTCTACGTCAACGCCATCAACGTGATGCGCGGCGCCGAGGCCCTCTCCACCTACGCGCCGATCGACGAGTCCGAGAAGTTCCGCATCGAGTACTGGGCCCTGGAGGAGGCCAAGCTGCAGCGCAAGCCGAAGCCGAAGCCGCTCGCGACCCGTATCGCTTTCATCACCGGCGCCGCGTCCGGCATCGGCAAGGCCATCGCCGAGCGGCTCGCCGCCGAGGGCGCCTGCGTCGTCGTCGCGGACCTCGACCTGGAAAAGTCCCGCGGCGTGGCTTCTGAGATCAACACAGCGATCGGCAGCAGCGACGTCGCGATCGGCGTGGCGGCGAACGTCGCCGACGAGGCCGCCGTCCAGGCCGCCCTGAACGAGGCCGTCCTCGCGTTCGGCGGCGTCGACATCGTGGTGAACAACGCCGGGCTGTCGCTGTCCAAGTCGCTGTTCGAGACCACCGAGGCCGACTGGGACCTGCAGCACGACGTCATGGCCAAGGGCTCGTTCCTCGTGGCGAAGAACGCCGCGCGCATCCTCGTGGACCAGCAGCTCGGCGGCGACGTCATCTACATCTCGTCCAAGAACTCGGTGTTCGCCGGGCCGAACAACATCGCCTACTCGGCCACCAAGGCCGACCAGGCCCACCAGGTGCGCCTGCTCGCGGCCGAGCTCGGCGAGCACGGCATCAAGGTCAACGGCATCAACCCCGACGGCGTCGTGCGCGGCTCCGGCATCTTCGCCTCCGGCTGGGGTGCCAACCGTGCCAAGACCTACGGGATCGAGGAGGAGGACCTGGGCGCCTTCTACGCCCAGCGCACCCTGCTCAAGCGCGAGGTGCTGCCGGAGAACATCGCCAACGCGGCGTTCGCGCTCTGCACGGCCGACTTCTCCCACACCACCGGCCTGCACGTGCCCGTCGACGCGGGCGTGGCGCAGGCGTTCCTCCGGTGAGCAGCATGGACGGCACGGGCACGGGCACGGGCACGGGGGCCCCGGGGCCCGACGGCGACACAGGCGGTCCACAGAGGGTCCCCGCGTTCGTGGCCGTCGACCTCGGGGCCACCAGCGGCCGGGTGATGCTCGGCGTCGTGCACGGCGAGCCCCGCCGGGTCGAGCTGGTCGAGACGGGGCGGTTCCCCCACGAGCCCGTCCCGGTGCCCCGGGCGGGCGGTGAGTCCGCCGACCTGCGGTGGGACGTGCTCGCCCTCTGGCGGGGCATCCTCGCCGGGCTGCGCGAGGCCGGCCGGGAGGCGGCCGCTCGGGGCGCGGTCGTGCAGGGCATCGGCGTCGACTCGTGGGCCGTGGACTACGGGCTGCTCGACGCCGACGGCGTCCTGCTCGGTGCGCCGCGCAGCTACCGGGACCCGCGGATCCTGGGCGCGGCCGAGCGGGTCTACGCCGGTATCCCGGCCGCGGACCAGTACGCGGTCAACGGGCTGCAGCACCTGCCGTTCACCACGGTGTTCCAGCTCGCGGCCGGTGCGCACGAGGCCGGCTGGGGCACGGCGCGCAGCCTGCTGCTCGTGCCGGACCTCATCACCTGCTGGCTCACCGGCCGGAAGGTCGCCGAGGTCACCAACGCCTCGACCACCGGGCTGCTCGACGCCCGCGCACGCCGCTGGTCCCGCGAGATGCTCGTCCGGCTCGGCGAGGAGGTGCCCGGGCTCGCCGGCCTGGAGGACCTCCTGCCGGACCTGGTCGAGCCGGGCACCGTGGTGGGGCCGCTCCTGCCCGCTCTGGCGGAGCAGTCCGGCCTCGGCCCCGTCCCGGTCGTGGCGGTCGCGTCGCACGACACGGCCTCGGCGGTGGCGGCGGTCCCGCTGGTGCCCGGGGCGGCGTACATCTCGTCGGGCACGTGGTCGCTGGTCGGTCTCGAGCTGGACGCCCCGGTGCTGAGCGAGGCCAGCCGGACGGCGAACTTCACCAACGAGCTGGGCCTCGACGGGACGGTGCGCTACCTGCGCAACGTCATGGGCCTGTGGGTGCTCGACGAGTGCGTGCGGGAGTGGCGGCGCAGTGGCGAGGACGTCGACCTCGGTGAGCTGCTGGCGGCCGCGGCCGGTGAGCCGGGCGGGCGCTGCGTCGTCGACGTCGACGCCGACGTGTTCCTCGCACCGGGCGACATGCCGGCCCGGTTCCGCGAGGCGGCCCGCGCCGCCGGCCAGGAGGTCCCCGCGAGCCGGGCGGCCCTGGTGCGTGCGGTGCTCGACTCGCTGGCGGCCGCGTACGCGCGGGTGGTCCGCACGGCCGGTGAGCTGGCGGGCGTCGACGTCACGGCGGTGCACGTCGTCGGGGGCGGGGTACGCAACGAGCTGTTGTGCCGCCTGACCGCCGAGGCGACCGGGCTGCCCGTCGTGACCGGAGCGGTGGAGGCCGCGGCGCTCGGCAACGTGCTCGTGCAGGCGCGGGCCGTGGGCGTGCTCGGCGAGCCCGGGTCCGTCGGGCTCGCCGAGCTGCGCGAGGTCGTCGTCGCGAGCTCCGACCCCACCACGTACGCGCCGTCGTCCGTCCCCGCGGGCGAGTGATGCCTGCGTTCTCAGCGCCCTAGGCTGAGACGCCCGCCGGGAACGGCCCGGCTTGTGGAAGGAACCCATGCGCCACCTCGTGTACTACGTGGCCGCGACCCTCGACGGCTACATCGCCGGACCCGACGGCGGCGACCCGAGCGGGGCGGACTACCTCCCGGTCACGCCCGACGTCGTGCAGTTCATCGTCGAGCACTTCCCCGAGACCTTGCCCGGCCCGGCCCGCGAGGCCATGGGGATCGACGGTCCCGGGCGGTCGTTCGACACCGTCCTCGAGGGTCGCGCCTCGTACGAGGTCGGGCTGGCCGCCGGCCTCACCGACGCCTACCCCCACCTGCGGCACCTCGTCTTCTCCACGAGCATGACGACCAGCCCGGACCCGGCCGTCGAGCTGGTCCGCGGCGACGCCCTGGGCCGCGTGCGGGCGCTCAAGGCTGAGAGCGGGCTGGATCTGTGGCTGGTGGGCGGCGGCAGGC
This sequence comes from Isoptericola sp. S6320L, assembly GCF_023015685.1. Lineage (NCBI taxonomy): Bacteria > Bacillati > Actinomycetota > Actinomycetes > Micrococcales > Promicromonosporaceae > Isoptericola > Isoptericola sp. S6320L. Next base: position 16,028 of record NZ_JALKAT010000041.1, on the reverse strand, counting down.
TCGCCCACTCGCTGCTGCCGGAGATCGACCGGCTCGTGATCAAGCAGAACCGGTCCGTGATCGGCTCCGGCGTCCCGCTCTTCGACGGCCCGTTCCAGTCCCATCTGTTCCGGCCGGTCGACGAGACCCTGCTCGCCTCCGGCGTCCGCGTCGTCACCTACGACCGCGCTTGAACGAAGCGGGTTCTGTCCTGGTCCAGGATCGGTCGTTCCTGGGAAAGATCGCAAGGCACCGTGCGAGGTCGGCTGCCGCCCTCAGGACGGTGGGGAATCAGCGTCGTTGGTAGTCACCGTCGGGGACGTGCTCGAGCCAGGTCACGACCTGGCCGTGCTCGTCAGCCTCCTGGATCGCGACGTGGGCCATGAATCGGTCGGGTGCGGCGCCGTGCCAGTGTTCCTCCCCGGGTTCGATGTATACGACGTCGCCGGGCCGGATCTCACGGACCTCGCCGCCGCGAGTGGCGACGTAGCCGATGCCGTCGGTCACGTAGAGCGTCTGCCCCTTGGGGTGGTGGTGCCATGCCGTCCGGGCACCGGGGGAGAACCGCACGTGGGCGCACCCCACGGCGGACTGGTCATCAGGGTCGCGAACTCCGTCGATGTAGACCGTGCCGGTGAACCACTCGTGCGGCCCGGCGCCGGTCCGGCCGCCGCTTCGGGTGAACCTCATGTGTGTCGTCCTCTCGTGTCGGTGTAGCCGACGGCGCCGTAGTACAGGACCAGGTCCCGGTCCTTCGGGGTCGAACGGCTGCCTGCCTCTGCGGACGGGGCAGGCAGCCGAACGGTCATCACACGGTGAGCAGCACCTTGGTGGCGCGGCGCTCGTCCATGGCCTTGTACCCCTCGGCGGCCTGCTCGAGCGGGAGTGTGAGGTCGAAGACCTTGCCCGGGTCGATCGTGCGGTCCCAGATGAGCTGGATGAGCTCGGGCAGGAACCGGCGGACCGGGGCGGGGCCACCGAGGATCTGCACCTGGGAGAAGAAGAGCAGCTCGCCGGGCAGCTGGACGTCGTGCGTGACGCCGACGAAGCCGACGTTCCCGCCCGGTCGAGCGGAGCTGATGGCCTGGACCATCGACTCCTGGGTGCCGACGGCCTCGATGACCGAGTGGGCGCCGAGGCCGCCGGTGAGCTCCTTGACCCGGGCCACGCCGGCGTCCCCACGCTCCTCGACGATGTCTGTGGCGCCGAAGTGGCGGGCGAGGTCCTGGCGGTCCTTGTGCCGGGACATGGCGATGATCCGCTCCGCGCCGAGCTGCTTGGCCGCAAGGACACCCATGATTCCGACGGCGCCGTCGCCGACGACGGCGACAGTCCTGCCCGGCCCGGCTTGTGCGGCGACGGCAGCGAACCAGCCGGTGCCCAGGACGTCGGAGGCGGCGAGCAGGTGCGGGACCAGGTCGGGTTCGGGCTGACCGGGGGTCGCGACGAGCGTGCCGTCGGCGAACGGGATGCGGGCCCTCTCCGCCTGGGTACCGATCGCAGCGTCGACGAAGAGTCGGTGCACGCAGCTGGACGGGAAGCCGGCGCGGCAGATCTCGCAGGTGCCGTCGGAGATGACGAACGAACCCACGACGAAGTCGCCGGGCTTGACGGTGGTGACCTCGGCGCCGACCTCCTCCACGACACCGACGTACTCGTGGCCCATCGTCGCGTGGTCCACGGGGTCGGCACCGCGGTAGGGCCACAGGTCGGAGCCGCAGATACAGGTTGCGGCCAGTCGGATGACCGCATCGGTCGGGTCGACGATCGTCGGGTCGTCGCGGTCCTCGATCCGGACGTCGCCGGGGCCGTGCATGATCACGCCGCGCATGAGGTTCTCCTTCTCGGGATGGGTGGTCCCACCGTGTGCCCGATCCTCGACGTGTGGAAGTGCCTGTCGTGGGGTGTACCGGCAGTACACCCCGCGACGTGGCGTTCCTCGCCGGCCGCGTGGGGCCTACGGTCGAAGCATGGACAACCGAGCGGACGTGCGCGAGTTCCTCGTCTCCCGGCGCGCCAAGGTCACCCCCGAGTCTGTGGGTGTCGTCAGTGGGGCGAACCGTCGCGTGCCGGGTCTGCGGCGTAGCGAGGTCGCCGCCCTCGCCGGCGTGAGCGTCGAGTACTACGCCAAGCTCGAGCGCGGGGCGATCGGCGGCGCGTCGACGTCCGTGCTCGACGCCGTCGCGCGGGCGCTGCAGCTCGACGACACCGAGCGCGCGCACCTGTTCGACCTCGCCCGTGCCGCAGACGGCGTGCCCTCGTCCGGCCGTGCGCGTCGGCGCGCGACCCGGGCCGCACCACCGCGCGCGAGCCTGCAGTGGGCGCTGGCGGCGATCACCGACGGCGTCGCCTTCGTCCGTGACCAGCGCCAGGACCTGCTCGCGACCAACGCGCTCGGCCGCGCGTTCTACTCCCCGGTCATCGGCGACGGCGGCCGCACGCCGAACCTCGCGCGATTCCAGTTCCTCGACCCCGCGGCCCGGGAGTTCTACCCGGACTGGGACCTGTTCGCCGAGATGTGCGTGGCGATCATGCGTGCTGAAGCGGGCCGTGACCCGCACGACAAGGGCCTCCAAGATCTCGTCGGGGAGCTCTCGACCCGCAGCGAGACGTTTCGCCGGCTGTGGGGCGCGCACGACGTGCGCAGCCACGGGTCCGGCACCAAGCGATTCCACCACCCCGTGGTCGGCGAGCTCACACTGGCGTACGAGGAGCTCGCCATCACCGCCGAGCCCGGCCAGGTGCTGATGGTCTATACGGCCGAGCCCGGCTCGCCGTCGTCCGAGCGCCTGCGCCTGCTCGCCTCCTGGGCTGCTGACCAAGCCGTCACCGGGCCCAGCACCGGTGAGCGTCGACCCCACGCAGGCTCGGCAGGACAGGAGCGGTGATGGAGCTGCAGGACTTCCTCCAGCACGTCGGCCGCGGGTCCGTCATCCAGGCCGGCTCGGACGAGCACGCCTTCATGCACCGCGCCGCCCAGGAGGCGCTGCACGTAGTCGCAGAGCTCAACAGCGGCTACCGGACGCCGGAAGAGGTGCGCGCTCTCCTCACCCGGCTGACCGGGCAGACGCTCGAGGAGTCGGTGACCCTCTTCCCGCCGTTCTACTGCGAGTTCGGCAAGAACCTCACGCTTGGCGCCGGCGTCTTCGTGAACATGGGCTGCCGGTTCCAGGACGCCGGGGGCATCACCATCGGCGACGGCACACTCATCGGCCACGGCAGCACCATCGTCACTCTCAACCACGCCGTCGACCCTGCACGGCGAGCCGACATGACGCCGGCGCCCGTCACGATCGGGCGCAGAGTGTGGCTCGGCGCCTCGGTCACCGTCGTGCCCGGGGTGACCATCGGTGACGGCGCGATCGTCGGAGCCGGCGCAGTGGTCACCAGAGATGTCCCGGCGGACACCATCGTGGCCGGAGTCCCGGCTCGGCCCGTCCGGACGACCGGCTTCGACGCCTCCTCCGTCTGAGCGCACGCATGCAGGGGAAGCGCGACTAGGGCTGCGGGCCGTCCGGCGACGGGTCCGTCACGACGAACCGGGCCCAGACGTGCTTCGCGCCGTCGGGCGTGCGGTACCAGCCGACGTCGTCGGCGATGCGCAGGGTGAGCTGGAGACCGAAGCCGCCCTCACCCAGCTCACGGTCGGTCGTGAGCACCGGAGGGTTGTCGGGCGAGCGGTCCATGACCGAGACCGTGACGGCGACGCCGTCCGAGACCACGTCCAGCCGGGCCGGGCCGCCGGCGTGCTCCAGGGCGTTGGCCGTCAGCTCGCTCGCCACGAGCACGATGTCCTGCAGCAGCGAGCGGGTCGGCTCCGTCTCCGCGCAGGGCGTGGGAGTCTCGGTGCAGAGCGTCTCCTGGAGGCGGGAGCGGGCGGTGGAGAGCTCGTCGACGGTGACGACGGTCCAGGTGCCCACCAGCCTCGACCGGAGCGACGTGGCGGCGTCCTCGCTCATGGCGTCACCATGGTCGCGCCGCACTCTGGGGTGAGCATCGCTACTCCTCGTCACGCGCCGCACTCGGGGCCGGGGTCCGCGACGACATTACCCCTGGCGACCCGGCCGTGCCCGTCGTGCACACGACGGCGGCGCCTCCTCAGCGGAAGCGTTGGACGGCTCGGGGTGCGGCCTCGGCGAGCTCGCGGACGGACGGGTGCGAGGCCTCGGCGAGCACGGCGGACAACGACCCGGAGGCGACGAACGTCCCCTCCGCCAGCACGTGGACCGTCGGGCACAGCCGCTCCACGAGCTCCAGGTCGTGGGAGACGAGCAGCACCGCGGTGCCTGCCTCGGTGGCGGCGGCACCCAGGCGGCGGACCACCTCGCCACGCATCGCGGGGTCGACGGCGGTCAGCGGCTCGTCGAGCAGGAGGGCGCCCGGCCGGGTGGCCAGCGCCGCGGCGAGCGCCACCCGCTGCTTCTCGCCGCCCGAGAGGGTGCCGACCTGGCGTGGCGCGAAGCGGGGCTCGAGCGCGACGTCGGTGAGCAGCTCCTCCACCGATCGGCCGCTCGCGCGACCGGCCTTGCGGGCGTCGCTCAACGCCTTGCCGATCACGCGGTCGACGGAGGTGCGGGGGTCGACGCCGGCGATGCCCTCCTGGGCCACCCGGCGGACCTGGGCGCGGAACACCTTCTTGTCCCGCAGGCCGATCCGGCTGACGGTACGCCCGGACCAGGTGACGCGGCCGGCGGAGGGCCGCACCTGGCCGACCAGCGCGCGGACGATGGTGGACTTGCCGGCACCCGACGGACCGACGATGCCGACCGGGGCGTCGCCGGGCGTGAGCTCGAGATCGATGCCGTGCACGACGTCGGCCCCTCCGTACCCGGCGGCGAGGCCGTCGGCGCGCAGGACGGGGGTCGGGCTGGAGCTCGTGCTCATCGGTGCTCTCCTGTGGGGGACGCGTGGTGGCCCGCCGGACGAAAGGGGAACGGCCGGCGGGCCATTGTGTACGACGATCGACGCGCCGCCCCGGTTCCCGGGTGCGGCGACGAGCCGGCCGGACGCTACCCTTGGTGCTCCAAGCAACGAGCGCCGGGAGGGTGTGCGTGACGAGGTCCGCTGCGGCGTCTGCCGTCCCGGTGCCTGCCTCGGACGAGGCGGCGACGAGCGCGACGCGCCTTCCCGGGAGCGTGACGGTGCAGCCGCGGGGCATGCTGCTGGCGGTCCGCGTCAGCGACGGCGTCGTGCTGCACACCTCGGCCAACACGGAGATCGTCGGACGGTGCCCCGCCGAGGTCCTCGGCCGGCCGCTCTCCGAGGTCCTCGGTCCGCAGCCGGCCGGGCAGGTCCTCGCGCCTGTCGTCGCCGGCACCGACCTGGCGACCGTGAACCCCGTGGCGCTCGAGCTGCCCGACGACCGCGGCGGGGGTGCGTACGAGGCGATCCTCCACGGACCGCGCCGCGACCCCGGCCCCACCCCGCCCCTCGTGGTGGTCGAGATGGAGCCGGCGCGGCCCTCCGGCGTCCGCGGCGCGGCGAGCGGCTACGGACCGCTGCGGACGGCGCTCGCCGACCTCGAGCTGGCCGACTCGCTCGACGAGCTCTACGACGTCGCGCTCGGGGCCGTGCGGTCCCTCACGGGCTTCGACCGTGCCTCGCTGCACCTGCTCGACGCCCAGGGGAACGCGGAGGTCGTCGCCGAGGCGCGCGCCTGCGGGCTGGTGCCGTGGACGGGACTCCACTTCCCGGCGTCGGAACTGCCGCCGGAGACGCGCGAGCTGCACTCCCGCGTGCGGGTGCACCTCGTCGACGACGTCGAGGCGGGCGGGGTGCGGGTGCTCGCCCACGACGACGGCGGGCCCGTCCCGTGGCCGGACCTCGGCACCGCCACCCTGCGTGCCGCGCCGCCGGCGTACCTCGAGCGGCACCGCTCGCGTGGCGCCCGTGCCGCGCTGGGCGTCGGCCTCTTCCACGGCGGTGAGCTGTGGGGCGTGATCTACTGCCACCACTACGGCGGTCCGCGGCAGGTGCCCTACGACGTCCGGGTCGCGGTGGAGGTGCTGACGGGCAACCTGTCGGCGCTGCGTGCCGCCCGGCTCGGGACCGACAGGGACGCGGAGACGCGCCGGCAGGACCGTGTGCTGGCGCACCTCGCCGCCGACTCGCGCGACGAGACCGTCCCGCTGGGCACGGCGATCACCCGGTCCGGCTGGACCCGGCGGCTCGTGCGGGCCGACGGCGCGATCGTCAGTGCCGAGGGGCGCGTGACGAGCGTCGGGCACGTCCCCGACGACGCCGGCCGGCGTGCGCTCATCGCGTGGGTCGCGGGTGCGGGCGAGGAGGTCGTGGCGACCGACTGCCTGGGCGAGACCGCGCCCGACGTGGCTGCCGCCGCCCCCGACGTCGCGGGCGCCATGGGCATCGCCCTGCCCGAGGGTCAGGTGGTCGTCTGGCTGCGCGACGAGGTGCAGCGCCGCGTCGACTGGGGCAGCGATCCCACCACGAGCCGGCCGGTGCGCGCCGACGACCCGATCCGCACGATGCTCCGCTCCTCGCAGGAACGGTGGCGCGAGGTGGTCGACCGCCACAGCCTGCCCTGGCTCCCCGACCAGGTCGAGAGCGCCGTGGCGCTCCGCGGGCACCTGCTGGAAGCCCTCTACCTCCGTGGCCGCAAGGAGGTCCGCGCGACCGAGGAGCTGCAGCGCAGCCTCCTGCCCCAGGAGCTCGCGCAGGTCGACGGGTGGGAGATCGAGGCCCGGTACGAGGCGGCCGGCACCGGCCTGGTGGGCGGTGACTGGTACGACGCGCTCGTCCTGCCCTCCGGGCACCTGGCCCTGGTCGTCGGCGACGTCACCGGGCACGGGCTGCAGGCGGCCGCGACCATGGGCCAGCTGCGTACCGCGCTGCGGACCTCGCTGGTCGGCAGCGACTCCGCCCACGAGGCTGCGAGGCTGCTCTTCGACGTCATGCGCTGGACCCTGCCGGGTGAGCTCGCCACGTTGACCGTGGCGCTCGTCGACCCCGCGACCGGCAGCGTCGAGAACGTCTCGCTCGGCCATCCGCCGCTGCTCGTCGTGTCCCCCGACGGCAGCGTGCGCTGGGCGCCCCGGGCCGGTGCGCCGCCGCTCGGCCTGGCGGGCGACGTGCCGCCGGCGCACCGGGTCGAGGTGCCGCGCGGCGGCGCGCTGGTGCTCTACAGCGACGGCCTGGTCGAGCGCCGCGACGAGTCCGTCGGCGACGGTCTGGCGCGCCTCGCCGCCGCCTTCGGCACCGGGCCCCGCACCGACGTCGACGACGTCGTGCGGGCCACGCGCGACGAGCGGTCGGCCGACGACGCGACGCTCATGGTGGTCCGCCGGCAGGCCTGAGCCGCGGCCGCGGGCCTCAGGCGAACTGCGCCCAGACGTGCTTGGCGCCCTGGCTCCGGAACCAGCCGATCCCCGCGGCCGCACGAGCGGCGAGGAGGAGGCCGAGACCACCTTCACCGGAACCACCCGTGCCCGGTACCGGGGGCAGGTCCGGGCGGTGGTCCACGACGTCGACGGCGAGGGTCGCTCCGTGCTGGAGCAGGCGCAGCGTGACGGGCTGGCTGCCGTAGCGCACGGCGTTGGTGACCAGCTCGGACGCCACCAGCACGATGCGGTCCAGCGCGGGGCCTCCCGCGCCACTCTGCGGGTCGGCGCCCGCCGCAGCGGTCAACGCGACCAGCGTCTCCTGGAGGCCGGCCCGGACGTCCGAGACGTGGTCGAGGTCGCGCACGGTCCACGCGGCGACCTCGGTCAACGTCGCCTCGGGCAGGGCCTCGACCAGCGTCACCGGGCGGCCTGTGCGGTCGAGGCGGACCCGGCTCCCTGCTGCTCGATCCTGAACAGCGAGATGACGCCGGAGAGCTCGAGCAGGTCGAGGGTGCGTCCGGGGACGCCGCGCAGGAGGGGCGGCTCCGGGCTGCCCTCCACGGCGTGGTAGAGCAGCCGCAGCCCGCCCGAGTCCATGAACGTCACCTTCGACAGGTCGATGACGATCGGCCGCTCCGCCGACCGCGCCACCTGCTTGAGATCGTCCTCCAGCCGGGACTGGACGGCGGCGTCGACCTCTCCGCGCAGCACCCAGAGGTAGCCGTCGTCCTCCACGCGGACATCGCCGTGGGTCACGGGTGCTCCTTGTTGCTCGGTGCTGTGGATCGGTGCTGCCGTGGAGCGGGCAGCATGCTCAGCAGCCGACTTTACCGCGAGCCGGCCAGGAGTTCCTGGCCGGCTCCCGGGGCAGGACTCAGAGGTGGGGCAGGACGTGCTCCGCGAACCGTGCGCCGACGGTGGCGGCCGTCTCGGCGGGCGGTGCGGCCCAGATCTCGGCGTTGAAGATCTCCGTCTCCACGTCGCCGGTGTACCCGGCCTCGGCGACCCAGCGCGAGATGCTGGCGAAGTCGACGTACCCGTCACCGACGTGGCCGCGCGAGTTCAGGGCCGTGGCGGCGAACGGCAGGTTCCAGTCGCACACCTGGTAGCCGGCGATGCGTCCCTCACGGCCGGCGCGGAGGATCGAAGCCTGGAGCTCCGGGTCCCACCACACGTGGTACGTGTCCACGACCACGCCCACGGTCCCGGCGTCGAACGGCGCCGCGAGGTCCAGCGCCTGCCCGAGCGTCGAGACCACGGCACGGTCGGCGACGAACATCGGGTGCAGGGGCTCCAGCACGATCCGCACGCCGTGCCGCTCCGCGATCGGTGCGAGGTCGGCCAGCCGGTCCGCGACGCGACGCCGCGTGGCGACCAGGTCCCGGTCCGTGCCGGGCGCCGGGGGCGCCTCGGGCGCGGACCCGGGCAGCCCGCCGACGACGAAGACGAGCTCCGACGTGCCGACCTCGGCCGCCTCGATCAGCGCCCGCTCGTTGTCGGCCACCGCCTCGCGGACGCCCTCGTCCGACGTCGCGGTGAGAAATCCTCCGCGGCACAGTGACGAGACCCGCAGCCCGGCGTCCTCGACGATCTTGCGCGCGGTCGCGGCACCGGCCTCCTGCACCTGGTGGCGCCACAGCCCGACGGCGCCGAGCCCGGCCCCGGCGGCCGCCTCGACGGCCTCCGTCAGGGAGGCGTGCTTGACGGTCGCGGTGTTGAGCGAGCAGCGGGAGAGGTCGCTCATGAGTCCGCCCCGTTCACCGTCAGCAGCGCCTGCAGGCGCCGGGCGGCCGTGTCGGGCGCGAGCAGCATGCCGCAGTCGTCCGCGAGGCGGGCGAGCTCGACCAGGTGCGCCAGCGAGCGTCCGGAGTGCAGCCCGCCGACGAGCTGGAACCCGGGCTGGAACCCGTTCAGCCAGGACAGGAACGCCACGCCGGTCTTGTAGTAGTAGGTGGGCGCGGCGAAGATGTGCCGGCCCAGCTTCTCGGTGGAGGCGAGGATCGCGTGCCCCCGCGCCGCGCCCTGCCGAGCAGACTCGGCGTCGCCGGCTGCTGCTCCCTCGTCGAACGCCTGCAGCGCCGTGGACGCCGCCGGGTAGATCGCCGCGAAGATGCCGAGCAGGGCGTCGGAGTACCCCTGCTCATCACCTGCGATGAGCTCCGGGTAGTTGAAGTCGTCCCCGGTGTAGAGCCGCACGGGGGAGCCCTCGAGGTCGGCCAGCGCGCGGCGCAGGCCGACCTCGTGCCGGGCGTCCAGCAGCGACACCTTGACGCCGTCGACCTTGTCCTGGTGGGCCCGGATGAGGTCGAGGAACGTGGCGGTCGCGGTGTCCACCGACTCCGATCCCCAGTAGCCGGCCAGGGCGGGGTCGAACATCGTGCCCAGCCAGTGCAGGATCACCGGGCGGTCGGTCTCGGCGAGCACGGCGTCGTAGACGCGGGCGTAGTCGTCGGCGGAGCGGGCGACCTTCGCCAGGGCGCGGGACGCCATGACGATGACCTGCGCCCCGGACTCCTGGACGACCCGCACCTGCTCGCGGTAGGCCGCGGTGACCGCGTCGAGGGCCGCCGGGTCACCGGCCTCCCACCGCGCGACCTCGGCCGGGTCGAGCTGGTCCGTGCCGGCACCGCAGGCGATCGCGCCGCCCACGGAGGCGGCCTCGGCGGCGGAGCGGCGGACGAGCTCCTGGGTGGCGGCCCAGTCGAGCCCCATGCCGCGCTGGGCGGTGTCCATGGCGTCCGCCACGCCGAGGCCGTGCCGCCAGATCTGGTGCCGGTAGGCGAGCGTGGCGTCCCAGTCGACGACGGCCGGGGCGCCGGGCACGTTCTCGGCCCCGACCTGCGGGACCACGTGCGCGGCCGCGAAGGCGACCCGGGAGCGGATCGGCCCGTCGGGCACCTGCCACGGGCCGGGGGCGTTGAGCTCGCGCACCTCGGTGCCGACGAGGCGACCGCCGGCGTCGAACCGCGGCAGCCGCACCGTGACGCCCGAGCCGGTCAGCGCGGGCGCGGCGGACAGGGTGGTCGCGGCGCTCACAGCGAGATCTCCGGGACGTCGAGCCGGCGGCCCTCGGCCGACGACTGCAGGCCCAGCTCGGCGAGCTGGACGCCGCGGGCGGCGGAGAGCAGGTCGAAGCGGTGCTCGCGCCCGGCGACGACGTCGCGCAGGAACTCCTCCCACTGCGCCTTGAAGCCGTTCTCGACCTCGGCGTTGGCGGGGACGTCGGCCCACTGCTCGCGGAACTTCTCGGTGGTGGGCAGGTCGGGGTTCCACACCGGCTTGGGGGTGTGGGCGCGCTGCTGGGCGACGCAGGAGAACAGCCCGGCGACGGCGGAGCCGTGGGTGCCGTCGACCTGGAACTCGACGAGCTCGTCGCGGTGGACGCGCACCGCCCAGGAGGAGTTGATCTGCGCCACGACGGGGTCACCGCCGGGGGTCTCGATCTCGAAGATGCCGTACGCGGCGTCGTCGGCGGTGGCGTCGTAGGGCTTGCCCTGCTCGTCCCAGCGGGTGGGGATGTGCGTGACGGTCTGGGCGTTGACGGTCTTGACCGAGCCGAGGATGCCCTCGAGGACGTAGTTCCAGTGGCAGAACATGTCGGTGGTCATGCCACCGCCGTCCTCCTTGCGGTAGTTCCACGAGGGCCGCTGGGCGGGCTGGTGCTCGCCCTCGAAGACCCAGTAGCCGAACTCGCCGCGCAGGGACAGGATGCGGCCGAAGAAGCCCTCGTCGACGAGGCGGCGGAGCTTGACGAGGCCGGGCAGGTACAGCTTGTCGTGCACGACGCCGGCAGTCACGCCGGTCTCGTCGCGCAGCTTCGCGAGGTCGATCGCCTCGGCGAGGGTCTCCGCGGTCGGCTTCTCCGTGTAGACGTGCTTGCCGGCCTTCATCGCCTTGGCGAGGGTCTCGGCGCGCAGGTTGGTCATCGCGGCGTCGAACACGATGTCTGTCTCGTCGGCGTGGATCATGCCGTCGAGGTCGGTCGTGTACTCGGCGATGTCGTGCTGGGCGGCGAGCTCGCGGAGCTTGGCCTCGTTGCGGCCGACGAGGACGGGCTCGACCTGCACGCGGGAGCCGTCGGGCAGCTCGACGCCACCCTGCTCACGGATCGGCAGGATGGAGCGCAGCAGGTGCTGGCGGTAGCCCATGCGTCCGGTCACGCCGTTCATGGCGATGCGCAGGGTGCGGGTGGTGCTCACTCGGGGACTCCTTCGTCGGGGCACCGGGGTGGTGCTCGTCGGCGTGCTCGCGCGGTGGCCAGGTGGCCGGAATGCGCTTTCCGGTCCCACGGTAGGGTGTCAGCGGCGGTGCGTCAAGCAGCCGCCACCCGGCGCGGGGACCGAGCGCCCGCCGGGACCGTGCCGGACGAGGAGGTGCCCGTGGCCCGACCACGGCTGCAGGACGTCGCGAACCATGCCGGGGTCTCCCTGGCCACCGCCTCGCGGGTCCTCAACGGGTCCTCGCGGCAGCCCGGGCCCGAGCTCGTCGAACGGGTGCGCGCCGCCGCGGCAGACCTCGGCTACGTGGTCAACGCCCAGGCGCAGGCGCTGGCCCGGTCGCGCACCGGGCTGCTCGGGCTCGTGGTCCAGGACATCTCCGACCCGTACTTCTCGTCCATCGCCGCCGGCGCCCAGGCCGCGGCCCGCGAGCACGGCCGCATGGTGCTCCTCGCCTCCACCGAACGGGACCCCGACGCCGAGCGCGACGCCGTGGCAGCCTTCGCCGCGCACCGCGTCGACGCCATCGTGGTCGCCGGGACCCGGTGGTCGCCCGAGGAGGACGCGCCGGTGGCCACGGAGCTCGAGGCGTTCGAGGCCGGCGGCGGCCGCGCCGTCGTCGTCGGGCAGCCGCTCGGGCCGGCGCGCGTCGTGCGCCCGCCGAACGCCGCCGGGGCCGCCGACCTCGCCGCGGCCCTGCACGAGCAGGGGCACCGGCGGTTCGTGCTGCTCAGCGCACCCGAGCGCGTCGTCACCGCGCAGGAACGAGCCGGGGCGTTCACCGACGCCGTCGCCGCCGGCGGGGGAGAGGTGCTCGAGGTCATCGAGCAGCAGTTCTCCCGCGACGGCGGGTACGCGGCCGGTGACCGTGTCGCCGAGATCGCCCGCGAGGCGGCCGCCGCCGGGCTGGACGCACCCTGCGTGTTCGCCGTCACCGACGTCATGGCCATTGGTCTCATCGCCCGTCTGCGCGACCTCGACGTGGCGGTGCCTGACGACGTCCGGGTCGCCGGGTTCGACGACATCCCCACGCTGCGCGACCACGTGCCCTCGGTCACCACCGTCTCCATCCCGCTGGAGGAGATGGGCCGCCTGGCCGTCGCCGCCGCCGTCGCGGAGGAGGGCGCCGAGGCGGGTGCCGTCGTCGGGCACGAGGTCGTGCTGCGGGAGTCGACCGCGCGCTGAGGCCTCAGGCCGCGACGCGCAACCCCGTGCCGCGGACCGCCTGCTCGAGCACCCGGGCGTAGCCGGACAGCATCCGCACGTGGCTGAACCGCTGGCGGGCAGCCGTCAGCGCACCGCGGAGCTCGCCGCGGCGGGCCGCCGCCTCGATCCACGTCTCGGCGATCTCGGCGGCGTCGAACCCGGTGACGAACCCGATGCCCGCGACCAGGCGGGCGCTGTCCCCGACCGGTGTCGTCACGGGGACGGCGCCGCACATCGCGCCCTCGATGAGGCACAGCGGGGCGGCCTCCCCGTACGCGGACGTGAGCGCCACGACGTCGGCCATCGCGTAGACGTGCTCCATGTCGCGCCGCACGCCGAGCGGGTGCACCCGCGCCAGCAGGTCGGGGCGGTCGGCGAACGACTCGTCCAGGTCCGCGACGAGGCCCGGGTTGTCCAGCGTCATCCCGGCGCCGCACATCAGGACGTGCCCGTCGTCGTCCCGCTCGAGGAACTCGCGTGCGGCCGCGATGAACAGCCGCGGGTTCTTCATGGCGTCGTAGCGGGCGGCGTAGGCCACCAGCGTGGCGTCGGCGGGGATGCCCGCCGCGCCGCGCATCGCCGCCCGGCGCGCGCGGCGCAGCGGGTGGAACCGGGTGAGGTCGATGCCGTTGGGCACCACGCGCAGCAGGTGCTCCGGGACGCCGGCGGCGGCGTAGGCGTCCCGCGTCGACTCCGCGCAGCACACGGCGGCGGCGAGCAGCCCGCTCGCGGCGGCGGTGCGCAGGTCGTCCAGCGCCGCGCCGGAGTGCTCCGGGTCGGAGCGGTGCAGGCACGCCACCACGGGGCGCTGCGGGAACGCGCCCTCGTTGACCAGGCGCAACGGTTGCTCCTTGAGCGACATCACGAGGTCGACGCCGGTCACCTCGCGGGCCACGATCTCCATCTCCGCGTCGGTGAAGCGACGCGGGTCGTGGTCGTCGTCCGTGGAACGGCCCAGGGTGGCGACCCGGACCCCGGCGGCGCGCAGGTTCCGGAAGCGGGGGTCGTCCTCCATGCGTTGCAGCATCGTCTCGCGACGGACCGCGCTGTACAGGCTCAGCGCCGAGTGCTGCTGGTGGCCGTGGGCGTGCAGGCCCGCCACCACCGTCGAGTGCAGCACCCGGGCGCCGCCGGAGAAGAAACCCTCGTAGAGGGACAGGACACGCAGCGAACTGTGCTCGAACACGGCGACCACCTCCTGTGACCAGAGTGGAGCCGGGTGATGTGGTGCGAGTGACCTCCGTGTTACGTCTTCATGACACTTTCGGGGACGTGTCGCACCCTCGGGGCGCTCGTGGCGCGTCAGGCGGCCGCGCGGATCTCCCGCTCCGCCTGCGCGGGGGCGAGGGGGCGGCAGCCGAGCTCCGTCCAGCGGCGCACCTGGGCCGGCTCCGCGCGCAGCAGGCCCCAGCCGCGGCGCAGCAGGGTGGGCAGCGGCTTGCGCGCCTCGGCGACGTCGCGCAGCAGGCGGAACCAGAAGCTGACGAGTCGCGGGCGGGCCAGGCAGATGGCGTCGGCGAGCAGCCCCTCGGCCCGGCACGCCGCGACGAGCTCCGCCGCGAAGACGCCCTCGGCGAGGAGCAGCGGCTCCCCGCCCGTCTCGACCACGGCGGTCCCGGTGCGGCGCGAGGTGGGGATGTCGTAGACCGGCACCTCCGCGCGCCCGGTGGTGGCGAGCGTGCGCAGCGCGTCCAGGGCGCCCTCGCGGTCCCAGCTGGCGGGGTCGTCCCAGTCGACGATCCCGTAGGCGCGCGGCATCCCGGGGTGGTCGGCGTCGTGGTAGAAGTCGTCGAGCATCACCACGGGCAGGCCCAGGCGGCGGGTGAGTGCGGACTTGCCGCTGCCCGAGGGCCCGGTGAGCAGCACGACCCGGGCGGCGGGGCGGCGTGCCTCGGGCGGGACGTCGAAGAGCGCGTCGGACGCCGTGGCGGGCGCGGGCAGGTCGCTGTCGGTCACGGGATCCCATTGTGAGGGTTCCGCCGGCGCCCGGCGACCGACCTCGGACGACCGTCGAGCCGGTCCGCCATTGTGAAACCGTTATCGACAACGTTATCTTTGTGTCCGGTCCGACGGCCCGTGAACCGCCGGACCCCGACCGGAAGGAACAACGATGTCCCATTCCCCGAGCACGAAGCGTCTGACCGCCGTCGCGGCGTCGGCGGTCACCGCCCTGGCCCTGACTGTCCCCGCGGCCCAGGCCGACCCCCCGGAGCCCACCCTGCGCTCCGAGGCGCCCCGCGACCTCAAGATCGGCAGTGCCGTCTGGGGTCAGCGCGACCTTCTCGACCACGACCGGAAGGACCTCACCGAGTTCCAGCGCATCCTCGCCGCCGAGTTCGACTCGCTCACCCCCGAGAACGACATGAAGTGGGCCGAGATCCACCCCGAGCCGGACGTCTACGACTTCTCCGGTGCGGACGCCGTCGTGGACTTCGCCCGGGCCCACGGTCAGGAGGTCCGCGGGCACACGCTGCTCTGGCACAGCCAGAACCCCGAGTGGGTGACCGAGGCGAGCGCCACCTGGACCTGCGCGGAGGCGCGCGACGTCCTGGAGGACCACGTCCGCACCGTCGTCGGCCGCTATGCCGGCGAGATCTACGAGTGGGACGTGGCCAACGAGATCATCCAGGACGACTGGGACGCCGGCGGTGTGCAGCTCCGCACCGAGGCCAACCCCTTCCTCAAGGCCTGCTCGGACGACCCGGTCGACCTCCTCGGTGACGTCTTCCGGTGGGCGCACGAGGCCGACCCCGAAGCGGTGCTCTTCCTCAACGACTACAACGCCGAGGGCATCAACGCCAAGACCGACGCCTACTACGAGCTGGCCCAGGAGCTGCTCGCCGACGGCGCGCCGCTGCACGGGTTCGGTGCCCAGGGGCACCTGAGCCTCCAGTACGGGTTCGACGAGTCGATGCAGGCGAACTTCGAGCGGTTCGCGGACCTCGGGCTGCAGGTGGCCGTCACCGAGGCCGACGTCCGGATGCCGCTCGGCGAGGACGGTGAGCCCACCGAGGAGCAGATCACCGTGCAGGCCGAGCGGTACGACAAGATGCTGCAGGCCTGCCTGAACGTCGCCAGCTGCTCGAGCTTCACGGTCTGGGGCTTCGACGACGGCCGGTCCTGGGTGCCGGACGTGTTCCCCGAGGGGTACGCGACGGTCATGACCGAGGAGTTCGTCAAGAAGCCGGCGTACGACGCGCTGCTCGACGGCCTCGCCGACGCCACCCCAGGCAGGTCCCCGCGCACCCCGCCAGGACTCAACCGGTAACCCCACCTCCGCTGTGGG
>NZ_JALKAT010000040.1:0-31145 GCF_023015685.1 Isoptericola sp. S6320L | reverse complement strand
GGGTGGCCGGCAGCCGTGCGTCCGGATCAGTGCGGATCAGCGTGCGACGAGCGAGTCGAGCTCGAGCGTGCGCAGCGCGTCCCGGATGGTGGTCGGCGGATCGTGCAACGTGACCTGGAGCCCTTCGTCCTGCCCGATGCGGCAGAGCTGGACGAGGAAGGCGATGCCCGCGGAGTCGATGAACGTCACCCGGGAGGCGTCCACGACGACGGGCAGGTCTCGCTGGAACGCCCCGGCCAGCGCGGCCGAGGCTTGGTTGCGCAGGGCGATGTCGACCTCGCCCCACATCGTCACCACACTCGCCGTCGGGCGCTCGGTCAGAGCGATCCCGCCGGTCTGAACCTCACTGGTGAGGGTCACTGTCACACCTTCGTCCCTGGAGTCCACGCCCCCTGCGTGCCACGGCGTGGCAACCGGCGTTTCAGGACACGCGACCTCGTTGTCGCGATGGCGCCAACCTACACCAGCGGGGCCTTGACGTGAACCCTGATACAGATCACTTCTTGACCAAACTTTCACGCTTCGACAAGCATGTCCGCCACGTGGACGTCATCTGCTCACCAATCGATCCGCATCACCCGACGGCGCACCGTGGGAGCGGTGACCTGCTCCATACCCGCCGCCGCGAAGACCTGCGGCGTCCCGACGCTGGCTTCGTCCCAGACGATCTCGCCGCCGCCCGGAGCCACGACCGGGTATCCCTCCAGCGCCGTGGCACCCCGGGACCGTGCGAAGTCCACGGCGGCCCGCGCCAGCTCGTACATCAGGCCCTGGCCCCGGTGCCCGGCGCGCACCACGAAGCAGGCGACGGCCCAGACGGTGGGATCGCCCCGGTCCTCCTGGCGACCTGACCAGACCACCGGGCTGCGGCCGTAGTAGCGGCGGTACGTCGGGCGGGGCGCCACGGCGACCCACCCGATCGGCTCACTGTCCTCGAAGGCGACCAGGCCGCTCGTCGTGGACGACTCCGGGTCGGAGGTCTGCTCGGCGAGACGCATCCTGCGCTCCTCGACCGGCATGTGCCACCACACGGCATCGCCGAGCACCTGCCGCTGGCACTGGCACCGCCCCGCGGCGGAGCTGCCGAGCACCGCCTGGAGGTCGTCGAACGGCACCTCGTCGGCGGGGCGGATGACGAGCTCTCCCATGACAGGAGGGTATGACCGGTCCGGCGGTGCGGCAGGATGTGCGGCGTGGGAGCGACGGCGGCAGACGACACCGGTGCGCGCTGGCTCTGCGTGGACGACGGCGCCGAGCGGGTAACTGTCGACGCAGCGATCCGGGGTGCCTTGATGGCACAGCGCAGCCGCCTTGCCAGCGTCGAGATCGACGTCCTCTCGGACGAGGACTGGCCGCCGAACGTTCGCGTTGTCGTCCGCCTGGCCGAGAGCCGTCTGGCCGCGAGACGTCGCTCCGGAATCTCACTCAGCCTGGACCCGCGCGTCGCAGAGGACTTCGACATCGCGTTGGCGCTCTCCCCGTTCAGCATCGGGTGCACCGGGCTGAGCGCCCGCGGGACACCCATCTGGAACGCTGACGACACCGGCTCCAGCACCGCGTTCGCGCTCACCTCGATCGAGGAGCGCACGGTTCGATCCGCCATCGCGCGAGCTGGCGGAGATGCCGGGAAGCTCGTGACGCTCGAAGCGCACGAACTGCGCCAGCGGGAGCTCAGTGACGGCGTCGGCGGTGGCACGACTCCCGACAGGGACACATGGCGGCCGCCCTCAGGCTGGCGCGTGGACGAGCGCACGGTCCATCTGGGCTCAGGAACCGACGTCTGGCAGTCGGCCTCGGCGGCTGTGCTCTCGTGGGGAATCAAGACGCGCAGCGGATTCAGCGTCGACCCGCCGCTCGAACCCGGACGCTCCGCGCTCCCCGGGGAGCGCTACTGGCTCGTCGCACGCGTCGGTCCGCTGCGGGTGCGCGAGCCCGTGGAGGTTGTCGAGACGATCGTCACCCACCGGCGGGTCGCACTCGCCTACGCCACGCTCGAGGGCCCTCCCGTTATTGGCGAGGAGGCGTTCATCGTCGGGCTCGACGCCGACGGCGCCGTGACCCTGACGGTGCGTTCCCTCACGCGGCCGGGGCAAGGCCGCTGGCGGGCGCTGTACCCGCTGACCTTGCTCGCCCAGCGCATCTACCGGCGGCGATATGTGGAGACGCGCCGTCACGACTCGTAGCAGAGTCGGCCGGACCGGAAGCGCGTCCGATGGCGCATCTACGGAACTGCCATGAGCGGTCACCTCGCGCTATCGGCGCCGGGCGAGTGTTCCGCAGACCCCACCTGCTCCACTCTCGCTGGATACGTTCCACCTCATTCTCAGCATCATCGCCGACCGGTACCAGGCGATCATCATGACGGCCGCCGGGACCGGTCCGCGGCAGAGCGACCGAGGCATCCCCACGCGAGGTCCCGCTACCGGGAACCGTCATCGACGCGCTAACCCAGCACCTCGAGGCCTACCTACCCGGTCCGGACGGACTGATCTTCACCCACACCGACTGCGGCTCCCCCCTGCGCCGCTCGGCGTTCGACGACGCATGGACACGGCGCGCCACGTGGCCGTGATCGCATAGATCTGGCTCGACGCCGCGCCCCCGTCCCGGACACGAACGGTGGCGCACACGCTCGGGGTCACGGCGCAACGCGCCGGGCTGCTCGTCGCGCAGGCCCGGGGCGCCGGGCTCATCCCAGGGAGCGGCGCTACTGCCGAGCTGCTCGCGGCAGCCCGGGCGGCGCTTGGGGAGCGCCCGCGCCACACGGTCGTCTTTAACGACCTGCGGCACTACTCCGCGAGCCAGCTCATCCGCCACGGCGCCTCCGTGAAGGTGGCGCAAGCACGGCTCGGCCACCAGTCCGCCGGCGAGACGCTCGACGCCTACTCCCACCTCTG
The DNA here is from genome assembly GCF_023015685.1 of Isoptericola sp. S6320L. Classification (NCBI taxonomy): domain Bacteria; kingdom Bacillati; phylum Actinomycetota; class Actinomycetes; order Micrococcales; family Promicromonosporaceae; genus Isoptericola; species Isoptericola sp. S6320L. The sequence goes on along the minus strand of NZ_JALKAT010000040.1, from coordinate 28,248 downwards.
GCCGGCGTCAGGTCCATGGGCCGTGTTTTCGTGTACGTTATTCCTATGGATGAGAAGCGCACCATCCACGGCAAGCCGGTCACCGATGAGCAGATCCAGGCGTGGGCTGACGAGGCCGAGGCCGGATACGACCTGCCCGCTCTCCGTAAGAGTCGCCGTGGCCGCCCCGCCGTCGGACACGGCCCCGGCAAGCCCGTCACGGTCCGCCTCGACGAGCAAACCCTGGACGCCCTTCGGAAGCGCGCGGAGCACGAAGGCCTGGCGAACGAGTCGGAGGCGATCCGCGCCGCGGTCCGCGCCTGGGCCCACGTGGTGTGAAGGTCCACGAGTCCGCCCGTAAGCACTACAAGCGAGACCGCCTCACCGACGACGTCGTCCTGTACGCGGGCGTGCACGCACTGCTGCGCGAGCCGCTCGACGACGAGGACGACCCTCGCCGCTGGCTCTTGCTGGGCGTCGATCCGGCGGGACGCGTGCTGGAGCTCGTCATCCTCGCCTTCGACTCCGGCGCCGAGCTCGTGATCCACGCGATGAAGGCCCGCCAGCAGTACCTCGACTGGCTCTGATCGACGGCTCTCCGGGAGCGCACGCAGGAACTCTCACGGACTCTCTGCGGACCGGGCCACCCTCGGTGGCATCAAGCCGCAGGTCGGACCGTGTGATGCGGACGAGCCGGTCTGTACGCCGGGTTCTGTTCCCGCGCCGGGTTGCCCCGGCTCGGGCGACGGTCATCCATCTAGGACCTGCGTTGCCACAGGCCTCCAGCGGTCTACCCGACTGCGCTTCTCCGCAGAGAATCGGGCGGGCCGCCCTCGATCACAGTCTGTCTGACCTTGCTCCAGGTGGGGTTTACCGAGCCACGACCGTCACCGGCCGTGCTGGTGGTCTCTTACACCACCGTTTCACCCTGACCTGCTCGCCGAGGCGTGCAGGCGGTCTGTTTTCTGTGGCACTGTCCCGCGGGTCACCCCGGGTGGCTGTTAGCCACCACCTTGCCCTTCGGAGCCCGGACGTTCCTCGGCGCCACCGCTCCGAGGAGCAGCGACGACGCGACCGTCCGACCGACTCGTCCGCCCGGCAAGGATACCCGCCGTCAGACCTCCACCCGGTACCCGAGCGACAGCTCGTCCGCGCTGCGGCCGCGGATCCCCCAGTTCTCCCGGGGACTCTCCACGACGACGACCTCCAGGTCGTCGGGCGACAGCCCCAGCGCGGGCGCGACGTCGTCGTACATCGCCCGGACCAGCGCCTTCTTCGCCGCCACCGAGCGACCGGTGAAGCAGAGGATCTCGATCACGAGGTACGCCGCCGAGCGCGGCGCGACGAGGTCGCCGTCGTCCAGGAGCAGGAAGCGGTGGAACCGCTTGTCCTCCGGGAGCCCCCAGGAGCGCACCACGGCCGCGTGGACGGCGTCGGACACCTCCGTGCGCCGCTCGCCCCATACCGACCGGTTGCCGTAGATCTTCACGTGCGCCATGCCGCGATCCTACGGAGCCGAAGGCGTCAGTAGGGAGTGCGCCCGTCGTGCGCCACCCACGCCTCGAACGGGGATGCCGCCGCGGCGACGGTCCGCTGCTCGACGGGGACGGGCGCGGGCGCACGTCCGGCCAGCACGTCGTGGAACAACCGGTCGTCGAACCCGGCCGCCGCGGCGTCGTGCCGGTCGGCGGCGAAGACGACGCGATCCACCCGGGCCCACAGCGCGGTCGCCAGGCACATGGGGCACGGCTCGCACGAGCTGTACAGCACGGCTCCGGTCAGGTCGAAGGTGCGCAGGGCGCGGCCTGCGGCACGGAGCGCCACGACCTCGGCGTGCGCGCTCGGGTCGTGCTCCGCGGTGACCCGGTTGGTGCCCTCGGCCACCACCTCGCCGCCGCGCACCACGACCGCCCCGAACGGACCGTCCCCGGCCGGTACGGCGGCCACCGCCAGCTCCACCGCGCGCGTGAGCCATCGCTCGTCGGACGTCATGGCCCCGATGCTCCCATAGGGTGTCCGGGTGCTGATCTGCCTGCCGCCCTCCGAGGGCAAGACGCCCGCGCCCGACGACGGCACCCCGGTCGACCCGGCAGGCCTCACCGCGCCGGAGCTCGCCCCGCAGCGCGAGACCGTGCTGGACGCCCTGGCGTCCGTCAGCGCCCGTGACGACGCCACGCAGGTGCTGCACGTGGGCGCCACGCTGACCGAGGAGGTCGCCCGGAACACCGCGCTGCGCACCGCGCCGGCGGCGCCGGCCACCGACGTGTACACGGGCGTCCTCTACGCCGCGGCAGGCCTGGGCGACCTGACCGGCCCGACGGCGCAGCTCGCCGACGAGTCGGTACGGATCTTCTCGGGGCTGTGGGGCGTCGTCGCGCCGGCCGACCGGATCCCGGCCTACCGGCTCTCGATGGGTGTCGACCTGCCGGGGGCCGGGAAGCTCGCCACGGCGTGGCGACCGCACCTGGCGCAGGCGCTGGAGAAGCGCGCGGCCGGGGACGTCGTCGTCGACTGCCGCTCGGCCGCCTACCTGGCCGCGTGGAAGCCGGCGACCACCGGCGAGCACGCCGCCGACTGGGTGGCGGTCCGCGTGGTGCGCGAGGCTGCCGGCAAGCGCACCGTCGTGTCGCACAACGCCAAGCACACCCGTGGCGTGCTCACCGGCCACCTGCTGCGCCGCGCGGGCGACGCGCCGTCGTCGGCGGACGAGCTGCTCGCCGCCGCCCGCGAGCTCGACGGCCAGGTCATCGGGACCGAGGTCGGCACCGGCCTGAGCTACCGCATGATCGAGGCGACGCTCGGCGACCCGACGTCGCGCCGGGGACCGCGGACCCTCGAGCTCGTCATCGCCTGACCGGCCGGTGCGTGACCGGTCGGTGCGACCCGTCAGTCCGCGGCGGGGAAGCCGACGGCGGTGACCTCGCGGGCGCCGTCGGGCCAGATCCGCAGCAGCGACAGCGAGCACGGCGGGATGCGCACGCGGCCCCAGGCGCTCGGCGGGGCGTCGAGCGCGAGGCCCACCAGCGTCCGGATCACCGCGGCGTGCGCCACGACGACCGAGGTGCTGCCCTCGGCACCGGCGACGACGTCGTCCAGGGCCGGCTGCACACGGGTGGCGAGGTCGGCGTAGGACTCCCCGCCAGGTGGGGCGAAGGTGCCCTCGGTGACCCACCGGACCAGGTCGCCGGGCCAGCCGTCGTGCACCTGCTCCGGGATCATCGCCTCCCAGGCGCCGAAGCGGATCTCGGCGAAGCGATCGTCGGTCCGGACCGTGGCGCCGAGCCGCCGGCCCACCGCGGTGGCCGTCTCCTGGGTCCGCACCGTGGGCGAGGCGTAGACCGCGTCGGGTCGGGGCACGTCCGGCCACAGGTCCTTGCCGATCCGGAACACGGCGTCCGCCGCCTGGGCCGCCTGCCGCTGCCCGGCCGTCGTCAGCGAGGGCCCGGGCACGTCACCGCCCGACAGGGCCCCGACCTCGGTCAGCGGGGTGACCCCGTGGCGCACGAGCACCACGGACGCCGGGACCGCGCCGTCGTACCGGGCGAGCGCGCCGGATGCCGGACGCCGCATCAGGCCTGCGGAACCCGGACGAGGATCCGGCCGCACTCCTCGCACCGGACGACCTGCTCGGGCGGGGCGTTCTTGGCCGCGGCCAGGTCGCCGGGGTTCAGCTCGAGACGGCACCCCTCGCAGCGGTTGCCGTTCAGCGCGGCGGCACCCGACCCGCCGAGCTGGCCGCGCAGCCGGTCGTAGAGGGTCACGAGCTGGGCGTCCAGGCCCTCGGCGGCGGCGGCGCGCTGGGCGGCCACCTCCGCGACGGTGCCGTCGATCTCGGCGAAGGCGGCGTCGCGCTCCGCGATGGCCTTGTCCTGGGCGGCGACGAGCTCACCGTGGGCCGCCTCGACCTTGGCGAGGGCCTCCTGGTGCGCCTCGAGACGCTCCATGAGCTCGAGCTCGGCCTCCTCGAGGACGTTCTGCCGGCGGGCCAGCGACTCGAGCTCGCTGATGACGGCGGTCGCGTCCTTCGCGCCGAGGGCACCGGAGTCGAGCTTCTGCTGGTCGCGGGTCGCACGGGTACGGACCTGCTCGACGTCCCGCTCGGCCTTGGTGACCTCGCGCTCGAGGTCCGCGACGGCGGTCCGCGAGTCGACCAGCGAGCCGTGCAGGTCACGCATGCGCCCGTCCAGCTCGGCGATCGTGGCGAGCGCCGGGTGGTTGCCGCGCTGGTGCGCGAGCTGCTGGAGCCTGGTGTCGAGGGCCTGGACCTCGAGCAGGCGACGCTGGTCCTCGACGGGTGCGGTAGCCATGGGTGGGTCCTCTCGTGCAGCTCTTCAGATGACGGTCAGCGACCCGTGCTCGCGACCCGGGTCGTCCACGGGTCCGTCACCAGGGTGCTCACTCTGGTGGTCACCGTACCGCCTCCCAGGCGGTCGGCGAGATCGGCGGCGGCGTAGGCCAGCCACGGCCACTCGGAGGCGAAGTGGGCGACGTCGACGAGGAACGGGCGCCCACCCTCCGGCGGCACGTCCTGCCCTGCCTCGAAGGCGGCACGCTCGCGCAGCTCGGACGCCGGGTGGTGCCGCAGGTCGGCGGTGACGTAGACGTCGACGGCGGCGGCGCGGACCGCGTCGAACAGCGAGTCGCCGGATCCCCCGACGACGGCGGCGGTGGTCACCGCGGCGTCGAGGTCCCCCGCGACCCGCACGCCCTGCGCCGTGGCGGGCAGCACGTCGGCGACGCGTCGCGCGAGCTCGCCCAGCGTCGTCGGCGCCTCCAGCGAGCCGACACGGCCGATACCGCGCTCGCCGTCGTCGTCGCGGGCCACGAGCGGTCGCCGGTCGGTGATCCCGACCAGGTCCGCGAGGGCGTCGGCCACGCCGCGCGGCGCCGAGTCGGCGTTGGTGTGCGCCACGTGCAGCGCACAGCCTGCCGCCAGCAGCCGGTGCACCACGGCCCCCTTGAAGGTCGTGGCGGCCACGGACGTCACCGGCTTGAGGAACAGCGGGTGGTGGGTGACGAGCAGGTCGGCGCCCCACTCGATCGCCTCGTCGACGACGGCGGACACGGGGTCGACGGCGAACATCACCTTGCGCACCTGTCGCTGCGGGTCGCCGGCCACCAGCCCGACCGCGTCCCAGCCCTCCGCCGTCGACGGCGGGTACAGGTCCTCCAGGGCGGTGACGACGTCGGCCAGCGTGGGTGCGCTCATGCGCCCGACGATACCGACGTCACTTGGCGTCGGCGTACGAGGCGACGGTCGCGACCGTCAGCGGGAACGAGACCGGGAAGTCGCCGAACAGCAGCCGCCCCGCCTCGACGGCGGCCTCCCGCACCTGCCGGGCGACCTCGTCCGCGAGCGCCGCCGGGGCGTGCACCACGACCTCGTCGTGGAGGAAGAACACGAGGTGCGCCCGGTCGGCGAAGGGCGCCGGTCCGGCGTTCGGCTCGGCGACGACGGGCAGCTCCCAGAGGCGCCGCCGGATGGACGCGATCCAGCACAGGGCCCACTCGGCGGCGGTGCCCTGCACCACGAAGTTGCGCGTGAACCTCCCCCACGACCGGGCGGAGGAGCGCGCCAGCCCGGCGGCGTCGGCCGGGGCACCGTCGCCGAGCGCGCCGGACTGCGCCGCGTCCCATGCCTGCCCCGGCGGCGGTGAGGTGCGCCCGAGCCAGGTGCTCACGACGCCGCCGCGCTCCCCCGTGCGCGCGGCGTCCTCGACGAGTCCCATCGCGCGCGGGAACGCACGAGACAGCCGGGGCAGCACCTGGCCGCTGGCGCCCGTGGTCCCTCCGTACATCGCGCCGAGCATGCCGACCTTGGCGAGCTCGCGGGTCGGCACGGCGCCGGTGGCGACGATGCCGGCGTACATGTCCCCGCCGGCGCCGGCGGCGGCCATGGTCTCGTCGGCGGCGAGGCCGGCGAGCACCCGGGGCTCGAGCTGCGCCGCGTCGGCGACGACCAGCATCCACCCCGGGTCGGCCTGCACGGACCGGCGCACGGACCGCGGCAGCTGCAGCGCTCCCCCGCCCGTGGACGACCAGCGCCCGGTCACCACGCCGCCGACGACGTAGTCGGTGCGGAACCGGCCGTCGCGTACCCAGTGGTCGAGCCACGACCAGCCGTTGGCGGTGTACAGCCGGTACAGGTTCTTGTACTCCAGCAGCGGCGCGACGACGGGATGGTCGATCTTCTCGAGCTCCCACTTGCGCAGGCTCCGTGCGCCGACGCCGGCGTACTCCATGGCGCGCAGGAGATCGGGGTGGGAGTCCGGGTTGAGCGTGGCCGGCGCGTCCAGGGCGGCACGGATCTGTCCGGCCAGGGCCTCGAGCTTGTCGGGCCGCCGTCCCTCCGGGGGCCGCGGCCCGAGCACCTCGGTGAGGATCTCGTCGTGGACGTCCGCCCGCCAGGGCAGACCGGCGTGGTGCATCTCCGCCGCGGCGAGCGCCCCGGCGGACTCGGCGGCGAGCAGCAGCCGCAGCCGCCCGGGGGCGGAGGACCCCGCGACGGCGGCCTCCTGAGCCGCCAGCTCGGCCACGGGATCGAGGCCGCGGGCCTGCTCCCCGGTCGACGAGCGGTCCGACGCCGGGACCCCGGCCGCGGCCCCGCGCCTCGGCCCGGTGGGAGCCAGATCGAAGAGCGACTCCTCCTGCGGGGCACGCAGCGCACCCGGCGCCGGTGCGCCGGCGACGGGAGCGTGTCCCAGGGTGTCCCACCCGTTCGGCGCGGCCGTGGCGAACGCGGACCCGGCCACGAGGCTGGACGTGCGCAGGATCCGGTGGGCGAGACGCAGGTCACGACCCCGTTCGACGCGCTCCCCCGCGGACAGCAACGCCGGGTACCAACGGTTGGTGTCGTCCCAGGTCCACCGCGGGAGGTCCGCCCCTCGGCCCTCGCGGTCGTGCACGGCAGCAGCGAGCCCGTCCCGGGCGACCACGTGGGGGGCGGGCGTCACCGGACCCGGCCCCGCCCCGCCGTCGTCGGCGACCGGGGTCAGCCGGACGAGGCCGCCGGACCCGGCCGCGTCGGATCCCGGGACGGCGGCGTCCGCGGGCTGGGCGGCGAGGACGACGTGCACCCGCCCATCGTGCCCGCCGGCACCGACACGCGCGTCAGGCCCGGGCGCGCATCCGCCACAGCAGCCACACGAAGTACGGCGTCCCGATCACCGCGGACACCAATCCCGCCGGGATCTGCGCGGGCGCGATCACCACCCGGCCGACCACGTCCGCGCACACCACCAGCACCCCGCCCAGCAGCACCGTCAAGGGCAGCAGCAGCGCGTGCCGCTTGCCCACGAGCAGGCGCGCCGCATGGGGTGCGACGAGGCCGACGAACGCGATGACACCCACGCACGCGGTCGCCGCGGCGGTCAGCAGCACCGCCAACGCCACGACGACGCGGCGCACCCGGGGCACGCGCACGCCCAGGACCCGCGGCGTCGTCTCGTCCCACTGCAGCAGGTCGAGGTCGCGGTGCAGCGGCACCAGGACGACGCCCGCCACGACCAGGACCACGAGCAGCGGCAACAGCTGGGGGAACATCGCGCCGTAGGTCGACCCGCCGAGCCAGGTGATCGCCGCGTTCTGGTTCCACGGGTCGGTGCGCACGAGCAGCAGCGTCGTCAGGGCGCTCGCAGCGGCTCCGACCCCCACCCCGACCAGCACCATGCGCCCCTGGTCGGCGTTCCCGCGCGCCCCCAGGGCGAAGATGGCCAGGGTCGCCACCGTGGCGCCGACGAGCGCGCCGAGCAGCGTCTGGGCGAAGGAGACCGTCGAGAAGGTCACGATCGTCGTGACCGCACCCAACCCCGCCGACGCCGAGATGCCCAGGACGCCAGGATCGGCCAGCGGGTTGCGGGTGACGGCCTGGACCAGCGCCCCGGCCAGCGCGAGCGCCATCCCCGCCAGCAGGGCGGCCAGGACCCGCGGCACCCGCGTCTCGAGGATGATCTCGATGCGCACCGAGGCCACGCCCCGCAGCCAGTTCTGCACGTCGCCGAGCAGCACGGTGCGGTCACCGAGCAGCACGCCGGCGATGAGCGCCCCCGCCAGCACCACGGCGACGACGACCAGCACGGCACGCGACGCGCGGCGGCTGCGAGCACCGCCGCGCAGCGAGGCCAGCGCGTCACCGGTCAGCCCGCTGCGCATCCGCTGGGCCAGCACCACGAGGAAGACCGCGCCGATGATCGAGGTGATCACCCCGGTCGGCAGGGTGACGCCCGAGACCGCACCGAACACGGCACGGACGAAGACGTCGGCAGACAGCACCAGGGCGACCCCGGCGACGGCACTGACGGGGACCAGCACCCGGTGCCGGCGCAGCGGCGGGACCGTGCGGGACAGCAGCCGCACGAGCACGGGCGCGCACAGACCGACGAACCCGATCGGCCCGGCGGCGCTCACCGCCGTCGTCGCCAGCAGGACTGAGACCACGACGAGCCCGAGCCGGGTCCGTCCGACGGCGACGCCCAGCGACCGGGCGGCGTCGTCCCCCAGCTGGAGGAGGTCGAGACGCCGGCCGAGCAGCACGAGCACGGCGACGCCGACCACGACCACCGGGGCCAGCAGGATGATGGTGCGCGAGCCGTTCTGCGCGAGCGACCCGGCCCCCCAGGCGAACATCCCCTGGGTCTCCCACGGGAAGAGCAGCAGCAGCACGGACGTCACGGCCGAGATGCCGAGCGTCAGCGCCGACCCGGCCAGCACCAGGCGGATCGCCGAGACGCTGGACCCGGCGGAGATCGCGATGACCGTGGCCGCGGCGGCGAGCCCACCGACGAAGGCCACCGCGGCGCCGGACAGGACGCCCAGGGGGACGCCGACCACCGCCACGGCCGTCAGCGCGAGATAGGCGCCGGCGTTCACCGCGGTGGTGTCCGGCGAGGCCAGCGGGTTGCGGGCGACGCCCTGCATGGCGGCACCCGCCGCACCCAGCGCCGCCCCCACGACCAGCGCCGCCAGCAGCCGGGGGACGCGTGACTGCGCGACGACGAGGCTCCCCTGGTCGTCGCCGGAGCCTGTGAGGACCTGCCAGAGCTCGGCGGGCGTGAGGCCGGCGGTCCCCTGGGTCAGGTGCACCACGACGGCCACCACCAGCCACAGGACGATCAGCCCGACGGCCGCGGGCGCCGCCCAGCGTGCCCCGCGCCTCCGCTCGGGGGACGTGGGCACACCGGCGGGTGCGGCGGGCGGGCGTTCGAGCGTGGTGGTGGTGCCGTCGTGGGTCATGGGTCAGGCGCCCAGGGTCTGCACGAGGTCGTCGCTCCACGCGATCATCGAGGCCGGGCCGCCGTAGGCCCAGATCCCCACGGCCGCGCGGTGCACCTGACCGTCCTCGACGAACGGCAGGCCGTCCCAGAGCGGGTTCCCGGCCATCTCGGCCTCGACCACGTCCTGCTCGTCACCGTCGTTCCCCCAGTAGAGGAAGCGGGTGTCCTCCGAGAGCTCCGTCAGCCCCTCCAGGTCGGTGTACGACAGGCCGAACGCGTCGTCGCCCGGGTCCTCCCAGGCGGCCGCGAGCCCCATCTCGGCCGCGACGGTCTGGACAGCCGTGCGCGGACCGTGCATCCGGATGGTGAGGTTGGCACCCTCGGCGTACGGAGAGGTCAGCACGACGGGCGCACCAGCGAGACCCGCCGCGTCGATCTTCTCGGCGTTGTCCGTCAGGGTCTGGTCGAGCTCGGCGAGCACCTCCTCGGCCTGGGTCTCCTTGCCGAGCAGCGTCGCGACGGTGGTGAACTCGTCCCGCACCGCGCCAAGCGGGTCTGCCACGTCGGCACTGCCCATCACCACGACGGGTGCGATGCGCTCCATCTGCTCCATCGCCTCCTCGGGCACGGAGCCCGATGCACCGATGATCAGATCGGGCTCGAGGTCCGCGACGGCCTCGATACTCGGCTCCTGACGCACGCCGACGTCCTCGGGCTCCGTGCGGAGCGGGGCGCCGGTCCCCACCCAGCTCTCGTAGCCGGCGGGGTCGGACATCCCGACCAGGTCGACCCCGAGGGTCGTGACCATCTCGGCCTGGTTCCACTCCAGGGCCACGACACGCTCGGCGGGGCCGTCGGGAAGCGTCACCTCCTGGCCGCGGGCGTCGGTGACGGTCACCGGTTGCGCCTCGACCGTCTCCGCGGCATCCGCCTCGGACGGGGCGTCGGCTGCTTCGTCGGTGGTCCCGCAGGCTGTGAGCGTCAGGCCCACGGCGAGCGCGGCCACCAGTGCACGAGCAGTTCTCATTCGTCTCTCTCCTTCGTGTCGGCCGGTCAGGCGTTCGCCGTCGCGGCCCGTCGTCGCAGCAGCTGCCGCGGTACGTGCACTCGTGGCACGCGGTCGTCGGTGTCGTGGTCGACGACGACGTCGATCTCGAACACCTCGCTGAGAAGCTCGCTGCGCATCGCCCGGGCAGGTTCACCGTCGGCGACGACGCGGCCTCGGCTCAGCACGACCACCCGGTCGGCGAGCGCGGCGGCCTGGTTGAGATCGTGCAGCACGGCGCCGACGGCGATGCCGTGGTCGTCGGCGAGCTCGCGGACCAGCTCGAGCACCTCGACCTGGTAGCGCAGGTCGAGGTGGTTCGTCGGCTCGTCGAGGAGCAGGACGTCCGTGTCCTGCGCCAGCGCGCTGGCGATCCACACCCGCTGGAGCTGCCCGCCGGAGAGCTCGTCGATCATGTCCGACGCTCGGTCGGTCAGCCGCGTCAGACGCAGCGCGTGCTCGACGCGCTCAGCGCCCTGCGGGTCGTGACCGCGCCAGCGCGACCGGTGGGGGTGGCGCCCGAACTCGACCGCGTCGCGCACGGTGACGCCCACCGGCGTCGGCCGGCTCTGGGAGAGCATCGCGACCTCGCGGGCGAACGACCGGGCGTCGAGGTCTCCGGCGTCGCGGCCGTCCCGCAGCGCGACCGCGCCCGTCCGCAGCCTCTGCAGCCGTGCGATCCCGCGCAGGAGCGTCGACTTGCCGGAGCCGTTGGGGCCGACCAGCGCGGTCACCCGGCCGGGGCTGAGGACGATCTCGGCCTGGTGGACGACGTCACCGCCGCCGTACGTGATGGACACGTCCCTGGCGTGCAACCAGGGCCCTTCCTCGTTCGGGGCGCTCACCCGTACCTCCGCGTTGTTGGTTAGCCTTACCTAACCATTGCGGAACAGGATGGATGCAATCGTCTCGGATCTCGGGACGGCCGAGTCAGCCCTCACCCCGCTCGTCGGGCTCGAGCGCGCCCAGGATCAGCGCGAGGCCGGCGCCGAACTCGTCGGCGTAGTCGTACCCCGGCCGCAGGGCGTGCTCGGTGGCGATCTCCACGAGGTGCGGGTAGGCGCCGGCGTCGAGACCGCCGAGGATGCCGCCGGCCACCTCGTCGAGCTCCTCGCTGCTGCGGAACGGCAGGCTGACCTCCTGCAGCACGAAGCCGTAGAGGTAGCTGTCGATGACCGAGAAGGCGCGTGCCGCGCCCGCGACGGAGAATCCGGCTCCGCGCAGCACGCCGAGGACGGCGTCGTGGTGGCGCAGCGTCGCCGGGCCCGGGGCGCTCCGGGAGTCGAGGAGGCCGACCGCCCACGGATGGCGGCGGAGCACGGCACGCGCGGACTCGGCCCGCTTGCGCATCGCCTGGTACCAGCCGGCCCCGGCGGTGGGCAGCTCGATCTCCGCGAACACGAGGTCGACCATGCCGTCGAGGAGGTCGTCCCGGTTGCGCACGTGGTTGTAGAGAGACATCGCCTCGACGCCCAGGCCGGCCGCGACGGCGCGCATGGTGACCCCGGCGACTCCCTCGCCGTCGGCCAGCGTCACGGCTGCGGCCACGATCCGCGAGCGGTCGAGCGGCGACCGCCGCGAGCTGCCGACCTCGGCGCGCCGACGTGCTGCCATGCGATCTCCCCCTTGACTCTACTTACATCGTAAGCCTACGGTACTTACACCGTAAGCCAGGCTCGACCGATCGACGGGGAACACCATGAGCAGCACGACGAAGGTCTGCATCGTCGGCGCGTCCGGCAAGCTCGGCCAGTACATGGTTGAGCACGCCCTGGAGCGTGGGTACGAGGTGGTGGGCGTCTGCCGCGAGCGCAGCGTGCCGAAGCTGGACCGGTTCGCCGGCCGGATCACGATCGTGCCTGGCCCCACGAACGACCCGGACGTCATCCGCCGAGCGGTCGCCGGTTGCGACGGCGTGCTGACGGTCCTGGCACCGTGGGGCGTCCAGCAGTACTCCTCCGGCACGGCGCAGGCGGTGCTCGACCACGCCGAGCCCGGGGCACGCCTGGTCTTCTCCTGCGGGTGGCACGTCGCGCGCGACGACCAGGACCGCTACACCCGGCGGTTCCTGGCGACGGTGCGCCTCGTGGCGTGGCTGGCGAAGGCCGTGCGTGCCGTCGAGATCGACGACCAGGTCGAGGCGTGCCGGCGGATCTTCGCCAGCGACCGCCGGTGGACGGTGGTGCGCGGCAGCGACCTCGAGGAGGGCCCGAGCCAGGGCCTGCCCGTATGGAGCCGGCACGTCGGCGACCCCGTGCTGGCCAGCAACCTCACCCGGCGCTTGGACTTCGCGCTGTTCATGGTCGCCGCCCTCACCGACGACACCGTGATCCACGAGGCGCCCGCCATCGTGGGCCGCCAGGCACCCAGCGTGCTCGCCCACCAGCAGGGCGGCACCGAAGTTGAAGGAGCATCATGACCGCACCCGACGTCGCCCCGCCCGGCGTCCGGGCCCTCGCCCCCGACCTCGCCCGCGGCCTGATGCTCCTGCTCATCGCGCTGGCGAACGTCCCCTGGTTCCTCTACGGCACCGAGACGTCCTTGACCAGTGCGCACCGGGAGCCGTCGACGGTGCTCGACGGCGTCTGGCAGTCGGTGGCGATCGTCGCCGTCGACGGACGCAGCTATCCCCTGTTCGCGTTCCTCTTCGGCTACGGCATCTGGCAGTCGTTCGCGCGGCAGCGTGCGGCCGGCCTCGAGGAGCCAGCCGTGCGACGCGTGCTGCAACGACGCCACGGCTGGCTCCTCGTGTTCGGTGCCGTCCACGCGGCCCTGCTGTGGTTCGGCGACGTGCTGGGCGCCTACGGCCTGGCCGGACTCCTCGTGGTCTGGCTCTTCCTCGGACGCGCCACCCGGACGCTGCTGATCTGGGCCGCGACCCTGACCGGCGTCGTGGTGCTCGTCGCCCTCGGCACCCTCGCGCTGGGCGCCGCCCTGCCCCCGGAGCTCTCCGACGTCCCCGGTGACGCCAACCCGGATCTCGCCGGTGTGACGCCCTACCTCGCCTCGATCCTGCCGCGCCTCGGCTTCTGGCTGCCTCTGACGGTCACGCAGGGCGTCTTCGGGCTGATGGTGCCCGTGGCGGTGCTCCTCGGTATCGCCAGTGCTCGCGCGCGGGTCCTGGAGGAACCCGGCGCGCACCGGCGGGCGCTGACGCGGACCGCCGTCGTCGGCATCGCGGTCGGCTGGCTCGGGGCCGTGCCGTCGCTGCTCGTCCACCTCGGCACCTGGGACGTGCCCGAGTGGACCCCCGTCGTGCTGCACCTGGTCACGGGGCTGTTCGCCGCGCTGGGCTACGCGGCGCTGTTCGCCCTGCTGGCGCTGCGCGTCACCACCGAGGGCACCCCGGGACACGTCGTCGGCGCACTGACCGCCGTCGGGCAGCGCTCCCTGACCAGCTACCTGCTGCAGTCGGTGATCTTCGCTCCGCTGCTGTGCGCCTGGGGACTCGGTCTGGGTGGCGTGCTGGACCAGTGGCAGGCAGCGCTCGTCGCCGTGGCGACGTGGCTGGTGACGGTCGTCGTCGCCGTCGGCCTCGCCCGGAACGATCGCCGCGGACCGGCGGAGCGGGTGCTGCGCGTCCTCACCTACCGCGGCACGGCGTCGTCGGCGACGCCGGTCAGCCGGCCCGCTCCGTAACCTCCGGACCCCGGCTCCGGCCCTCACCCCATATCCTGTGGGGGCTGATGACTGAGATGACCGAGAACACCGAACCGTCCGCGCCAGCATGCGCGGACACCGTCCTCGACGCCTCGCCCGGGCCACGATGAGCGACACGACCCCGACGGGACCGACCGGGGGGCCGGCGGACGGGCGGGTGGTGCTCGGCGGCCGGTACGTCCTGGGCGACATCCTGGGGACGGGTGGCACCTACACCGTCTACGAGGCGTCTCGGGCGCGGACGGAGGACGCCCCGGAGGCCGGTGCCGACGGCGGCACGGACGCCCGCACGGACGCCCAGCCGGCGCTCGTGGTCAAGGTCCTCCACCCGCACCTGGTCGACGACGAGGCCGCGCGCGCCGCCATGGCCCGGGAGATCGCGGCGTCCGACCTGGTGGACCACCCGGGTGTGGTCAAGGTGCTCGACACCGGGGAGGACGAGGTCGCCGGCGCGAACGTGCCCTGGCTCCTGACCCGCCGCCTTCCCGGCGTGCCGCTCTCCGAGCTGACGGCCGGCGACGGCCTGCCGTGGCGCGAGGCCCTCGTCCTGGTGGACGGGCTGCTCGACGCCCTCGGGGCGGTGCACGCCGCCGGCCTGGTGCACCGCGACGTCGGCCCGCGCAACGTCGTGGTCGACCGGAACGTCGACGGCGACCTGACGGTCGGTCTGCTCGACCTGGGACTCGCTGCTCCCGGTGGCGGCGACGGTGACGGGGAGCGGGTCGTCGGCTCGGTGGTGGGCATGTCGCCCGAGCAGGCACGCGGCCGACCGCTCGACGCGCGCAGCGACCTGTACGCGGCCGGGGCGCTGACCTACTACGCGCTCACCGGGCACGCGCCGTTCGAGCGGCCCCGGCCCGAGGACGTGCTCCGGGCCCACGTCGGGGCACCCGTGCCGGCGCCCTCCGCGCGGCGGGCCGCGGTCCCCGTCACGGTGGACCGGTTCGTGGCGCGGGCGATGGCCAAGGACCCTGCGCAGCGGTTCGACTCCGCCGAGGCGATGCGCGCGGCGGCCGCGACGCTGCTGGGTGCCGGTACCGCCTCGGCGACCGACACGACAGGGTCCGCCGAGACGATGACGCTGGGCCAGATCGCCGCGGACGACCCGCACCGCACGGCCGTCGTCGGCGCGGCAGGCGCAGCAGGCGCAGCGGCAGCAGCGGCTGCCGCTGCCACGGGCGACGAGGGCGAGATCGAACGCACCCGCCAGCTCGGTGCGGTCGACGTGCCGCCCACGCCGCCCACGGGAGTGCCCGCAACGGCCGTCGCGGCGGGCGTTGCGGCCGACGGGGCGGCCGACGGGGCGGCCGACGAGGCCGCTCTGGCCGAAGAGGCCGAGAACGACGCCCCGAACCGCCGTCGCACGATCCTGGTCGTCGCCCTCTCGCTCGTCCTGGCGGCCGCCGTCGCGGGGGCAGCGTTCTGGGCGTTGCGCGACACCGACGCCCCGGGACCGGTCGCACCGGTCACGCACAGCCCCTCACCGACGTCGTCGCCCACGCCGTCCGAGACGCCGACGACGACGGCCCCGCTGCCGCCGGCCGACCCGCCGGACCGCTCGACCCCGTCGGCGGACCCGACCCCCACGCCGTCCGAGACGCCCACGGACGACGCCACGCCCACGCCGTCGCCCACGGAGGAACCCTCCGAGGAGCCCAGCGCCACCCCGACCAGCGACCCGGACCCGACGGCGGAGCCGACCTCGACGCCGGAGCCGGCACCCACCGACGAGCCCGAACCGGCTCCCACCGACGAGCCCGAGCCGACGGCGGAACCGACCGCTCCCGGCGGCTCGACGGGCGGCGGCGCAGGGGGCGGGTCGACAGGCGGCGGCGCAGGCGGCGGGTCGACAGGCGGCGACGACGCGAACGGTGGCGCCGAGCCGACTCCCTGACGGGTGGCGCCACCCGTCCAGAGAGCTCCCCCGGACCGCCAGGGACCTTCGTCACCTGGCGGGGGGCCGTTGGCATCTGTGGTGGACCACCGCACCGTGGTGTGCTAACCGCAGAAGGAGTTGAGGGCGATGGGCGAGACCTGGCCAGGCGGGATCGTCGTCGGCGTCGACGGATCGCCGGGGAGCTACCACGCCTTCGACTGGGCGTTGGCCGCGGCCGAGCGCCACCACGCCGCGCTGCAGGTCACGTACGCCGAACCCGTGCCGCTCGGGCCGGTCACGCCCGTCCCTGCCTACCGGCCCGACGAGATCTGGCACGAGTCGCAGCGGATCCTGCGTCGCGCCGTCGACCGCGTCGACGCCCGCACCCGGGGCTCGGTACCGGTCACCGCGGTGCCGGCGGCAGGAGGCCCGACGTCGGCGCTCGTCGCCTCCTCCCGCGACGCCGATCTGGTGGTGGTCGGGCGTCGAGGTGCCGCCGCCACCCGTCACCTCCTGGGCTCGGTGTCGTCCGTGGTGGCCTCCCGGGCGCACGGCCCCGTCGCCGTCGTCCCCACGCGGGCACGGGCAGGCCCCCCGAACCGGGTCGTCGTCGGGGTCGGGTTCGACGACGATCCCACGGCGATGCTCGACCTCGCCTTCGCCGAGGCGCAGAGCTGCCGCTGCCCGATCGTGCTGCTGCACGCCGTCCAGCCGTCGTCCCGCGTCGCCCGCGAGGCCGGGTCTGCTCGGGACGAGGACGTCCAGGCCGCGCTGCGTGGCCTCGCCTACCGTTGGGGCACGCAGTACCCCGACGTCGACTGCCGGCTCGAGACGCGGTCCGGTGGACCGGTCTCCGCGCTGCTGGAGGACGTGACGTCGTCGGACCTGCTCGTCCTGGGCGGTCACCGTCACCTGCGGGCGGTCGGCCGGCTGCTGGGGTCGGTGCCCGACGTGCTGCTGGGCGACGCCCCCTGCGTGGTCGCCGTCGCGCACACGACGCGCCCGCACGTCGCGGAGGACTGATAGCGGCGGTCACGCCGTGAGCAGCATCTCCTGCGCCCGGCGCGCCAGGCGCTCGCCCCACTCGCGCGCACGTTCTCGTTCGTGCGGGACCAACGGGCCGGTGACTCCGGCGACGTAGAAGGATGCACCGCGGTCCACGACGCGGTGCCCGTCGTGCCGCAGCGCCCGTGCCGCGGCGTGCGCGGCGGAACCCGGCAGGTGGCGCACACGCTCGACACGGGTGTCGAAGGTCGCGAACAGGTGGACGCCGCGGTCCGACGGCAGCGCGTCGATCCACTCGCGGATCCCTGCCGTCTCCGACGGCTCGTCGCCGCGCTGCACCTGCCCCTCCTGCCGGGTCTGCGGACGGCTCATGCCGAAGGCGTGCGTCGGACCGCCGATGACGACCAGGTCCGCCTCGCCGGCCTCGCCGACCTCGAGGTCGCTGACGGACGCGACCCGCACCGGCATGTGGGTGCCGATCCCGTCGCCGACCGAACGTGCCACGAGGGCGGTGTTGCCGAAGCCGGACTCGTAGACCACGAGTGCAGACATGATGATCGACTCCTTGCTCGACGCATCGCTCGGCCGGTGCCGACGGCCGGGCTCCTGACCTGGCTGACGGTGCGACCTGACGGCCGGCGACACGTCCGCGGCACGCTTCCACCATCGGCTGCGCGGGCGCCGGCCAGGTAGGGCCGATGGTCCCGAGCGATCGGCACCAAGGTCCCGATCCAGGAACCGGCGTACGCAGGTCGCCGCGGGTGATGAACGGCCCGTCGCCTGTCGTGCGCGTGCGGTCGTTCCTACACTGGGGAGAGTGAACCGCGAGCCGAGCACGGCACGGGGTCCTGCGGAGCTCGACCGCTCGCTCCACGAGGCCAAGTTCACCGTCCCCCGGCTGCGCCCGGGAACGGTGAGCCGAGCCGCTCTGATCAGCGATGCGAGGGTGAGCGGCCGGCGGGTCGTCGGCGTGACGGCGCCGGCCGGGTACGGGAAGTCCACGCTCCTCACCGAGTGGGCGACGCACGACCCGCGGCCCGTCGTCTGGGTGTCCTTGGACCGGCTCGACGACGACCCGCTGAGTCTTCTGCGCGTGCTCGCCTCCGGCTTCTCGCTGTCCCGTCCGGGCCACGACGACCTGGTGGCAGAGATGACCGGCCCGGACGTGTCCCTCCTGGGCAGGGCCGCCCCCCGGCTGGCGTCGGCCCTGCGTGCCGGCCGCGAGCCGATCCTGTTCGTGCTCGACGACCTGCACGAGATCCGGTCACCCGCGTGCCACGACGTCCTCGGCGTCGTCGCCGCGGGGATACCCCCCGGGTCGCAGCTCCTCACGGCGAGCCGGTCCGAGCAGCCGCACGTCGCACGCCTGCGGGCCGCGGACGACGCGGTCGAGATCGTGGCCGCGGACCTGGTGCTCGACGTCGCCCAGACGATGCAGGTCTGGGAGGCTGCTCGCGCTCCGGTCTCTCGGGAGGTCGCTGCCACGGTGACGGAGCGCACCGAGGGATGGCCTGCCGGCGTATACCTGACCTCGCTCGTCGCACGCCACCGCGACCCGCGGGACCTGTCGGTCACGGGTGCCGAACCCTACATCGCGGACTACCTGCAGAGGGAGGTGTTCCGCCGGCTCACCCCGGCGGAGCGCCGCTTCCTGCGCCGCACCGCCGTGCTCGACGTGCTGTCGGCGCCGCTGTGCGACGCCGTGCTCGAGGAGCACTCGTCGCAGCGGCGGCTGCGTCGGCTGGAGGCGGCGAACGCGTTCGTCGTCCCGCTCGACGACCGGCGCGAGCTGTTCCGCTACCACGCGCTCTTCCGGGAGTACCTGCTGACGGAGCTCATGGACGCCGAGCCGGAGATCGCCGACACGCTCCGGGTGCGCGCCGCCGGCTGGCTGGCGGCGCACGGCTCGCCGGAGCAGGCCGTGGAGCACCTTCTCGCCACGCCTGATCGGGACCGCTGCGTGCACCTCGTCGCACGGATCGCCATGACGAGCTTCCAGGCAGGACGCATCGCCACCGTCGGACGGTGGCTGCGCACCCTCGGCGACGACGAGGTCGCCGGCTACCCGCCGCTCGCCCTGCTCGCCGGGTACGTGGCCGGCTTCGAGGGGCACCCCCTGGAAGCGGAGCGGTGGGCAGCAGTGGCTGACGCCGCGTCGTACGACGGTCGGCTCGGTGACGGGCCGGTCTCGTTCGCCTCCGCCCGGGCCATGTACCGCGCGCTGCGATGCCCCGACGGCCCGCAGCAGATGTCCGACGACGCTCGCCTCGCCCTCGCCGCGGAACCCGCGTGGAGCGTGTGGCGCACCACGGCACTGACCCTGGCGGCAGAAGCCCTGCTGCTCGTGGGGGACGTCGCCGGTGCGACGCGACACCTGGAGGAGGCCGTCGGCACGGCGAACCAGGGGAACGCGGACGCCTTCGTGTACGCCGCGGCGCTGCTCGCACAGCTCGACATGGACCACGACCGCTGGGACGACGCCGCCGAGCACGTCCGGCTCGCCCTGGAGACGGTGCACGAGCACCGCACGGGCGACTACCCGACCAGCGCGCTCGCCCAGGCGGCCGGTGCACGCCTCGCACTCCGTCTCGGAGACGTGGACGAGGCCCGTCGGCGACTGGTGCAAGGCATGCGGGCCCGGGCCGGCTGCACCTACGCGTTCCCCTCGATCGCGGTACGGGTTCGCCTGTACCTCGCTCGTGCGAGCTGGTCGACGGGCGACCGGATCGCCGTCCGGCACCTGTTGCGCGAGGTGGACGACGTCGTCCTGCGGCGCCCCGCACTGGGTGTGCTGGTCGAGCAGGCACGCGAGCTGCGGACGGCGGTAGGCGTCGAGACGAGCCTGCTCGTCGGGGGCAGCACGGGCGCACCTCTCACGCCCGCCGAGCTGCGCCTCCTGCCGTACCTGCAGACACATCTGACGATCAAGGAGATCGCAGGGCGCCTCTACGTCACCCGGAACACCGCCAGCTCCCAGATCGGGTCGATCTACCGCAAGCTCGGCGTGTCGTCGCGCGGCGGGGCGGTGGACCGGGCCGTGAAGACGGGGCTGCTGGGCTCGTGAAGCTCAGCGCGGCGTCCCGGACCCGTCCGATCCGTCATCGCCGAACAGGTCCTGCCCGAGCGCCAGCGCGAGCTTCGGTGCGGCGGCGACGATGCGCGGCAGACCGACGACCGCCACGACCGCGGTCAGCACGTCGACGATCTCGGCCGGCGTCGCACCCGCGCTGACGGCCTCGTCGACGAGGCTGCCGTAGGTGGGCACGGCCCCGCCGACGGCGACGAGCGCCGCGAGCCGCGCGATGGACGCCGTCCTCGGCCCGAGAGCCTCCGGATCCCGCTCGAGGTCGAGCTCGAGGCTCGGGGGGTTCACGGCGAAGCGCCGCAGTCGATCCATGTAGTCCACGGCACTCCCTCGTCGACGACAGACCTGGACCTCCATTCAGGCGGACCATCGGGGCGCGCCGCATCCCCCTGATCGCGTGAACCCCGGCTGTCGCCGGCGTTTCACACGATCTGCATGACGACGCACCGCGGCTCGCGAGGCAACCTGCGGTCAGGGCCGCGACGGTCACGGCCCCTTGCGGCGAAGGAGGGCGATCCCGTGGACAGCTTCTGGGACTGGTTCTGGCTCATGCTCTGGTGGTTCGCGTTCGTCATGTACCTCATCGTGCTGTTCCACGTCATCGCTGACCTGTTCCGCGACCGCGACCTGAGCGGCTGGTGGAAGGCGCTGTGGCTGGTCGCCCTGATCGTCGTGCCCTTCCTGTCCGCGCTGGTCTATCTCATCGCCCGCGGCCGTGGCATGGCCGAGCGCCAGTCGGCCAGGATGAGCGCCGCCCGGGCCGAGACGGACGCGTACATCCGCGCCACCGCCGGGGGCTCCACGGCCGCCTCGCAGATCACCGAGGCCAAGGGCCTCTACGACGCCGGGGTCATCAGCGACGAGGAGTTCGCCGCCCTCAAGCGGAAGGCGCTGGACTGACGGGGGCCCGCGCCACGAGCTCCACGAGCGTGACGAGGACGCCGGCGGCGACGGCGGTGCCGATGACCAGGCCCGCCGTCGGGTCCGCCGCCAGCAGCAGGACCAGCGCGGCGAGCCCGATCACGACGCCGCGCGCGAACCCGCGGTGCTCGTCCACCCACTGGCCCACCGGCCCCGTCGACCAGCCCCGCGACTCCCCCCAGGTTTGGACCCGGCCGAGGCTCCGCGCGGCACCGGCCCGGAGGCTGCGTGCCGAGGCGCTCCCTCCACCCAGGTACGCCGCGAGCGCGACGACCAGCCCGAGCACGCCGACGGTGCGCACCGTGGCTCGCAGGAACGTCGCGACCTGGTCGAAGACGAGCTCCGCGGCGTCGAGACGCAGGACCTCACCGCTGAGGGCCTGGAGATACAGTCCGCGCGCGATCGCGAGGGCGATGCCGAGCGCCACCATGGCCGCCGTCAGCGCGAGTCCGGCGACCAGGAGGGTACGCATCCGGTGCGTGGACACCAGGACACCGGCCGCCAACAGCCCCAGCGCGACCCACGGCAGCCAGGTGCCCACCGTGACGAGCTGCGCATATCGGTTCTGGACCTCGACGAGCTGCGTCGTCTGCATGATCGTGAAGCTCACGTCCACGGTGGGGATGTTCGCCGCGACACCGAGCCCGCGCTCGACGAGTCGCTCCTTCAACAGCTCGATCATGCCCGCGAGCTGGATCGTGAGCTGGCCGTCCTCGCCCACCTGGAGCAGCTCGCCGCCCTCACCCTCCATCACGGCGACCAGCTCGGCGTGGGCCACTCGGTTCGCCTGCTCCCATGCCGAGACGAACGCCTCGCTGGTCACCACGCGGTCGGCAGCGCTGCGCACGAAGGACTCGACACCACTTGTCAACGGCGCCTCGAGAGCACCGAGAGCAGTCACGGCCCGGGGCGCCACCTCGGCCTCCTCCAGGCCCGCCACGACCTCGTCGAGCAGCTCGCCGACCTCGATCCGCGACATCACGGCCGCCGTCAGCCGGCCGGCCACGGCCGACTGCACGACCGGGTCGCTCGCGAGCGGCGCCACCGTGGCGACGTACCGGTCCGTGTCCGTCAGCTCGGCCTTCGCCCAGGCCGCGACCACGCCCACGGGTGCCAGCAGCGTGGCCAGCAGGACGAGGACGACGGCTGCCGAGCTGCGCCACCGGTGGGTCGTCCGCGGCCCGTCCGTCCGCGGACCGACGCCGGCGGGCTCCGGCACCTGCTGGAGACGTCGACGAAGCTCGGCGTTCTCGCGTTCCAGCTCCACGAGGCGCGCCTCGACGTCGGTGGGAACGATGGGTGGCCCGCTGGTCGTCGGTCCCATGACCGCTCCTTCGTGGCTCGGCACGCCCGACGGTGCTCGCCGGACGTCGGGGACCTCCGGCTCGGGCCACCCCGACGCTACCGACGCGGTCGACCCGTCACATCACCCAGAACAGGTGAACGCACGGCGCAGGTCCAGCCGCTCGTCCCGGCGGCGGCGGGCTCGTCTTTCAGGACAGCGTGGGCGGAGTCCCGATGGATCGTGAGCGCGAGCCCGAAGCAGCGGTCGGCGTCGGTGCTGCCCCGTCCGCCGGCACACCGGGCCACGTCTGCCAAGCGAAGCTGCGGCCAGGTGCCAACCCGACGCGCCTGGTGTCGCGACCGCACCTCGTCCGGCGGTTCGACGCCGCGGTGCAGTCCCCGCTCGCCCTGGTGGTCGCGCCGGCCGGATACGGCAAGACGTCGCTCCTGCGGGACTGGGCCGGTCGGACGCACCTGCCGCACGGGTGGTTGTCCGTCGACGAGTCCGACCACGACCCCGTGCAGCTCTGGTGGGGTGTGCTCGCTGCCCTCGAGGGCATCGCGCCCGGCTGCACGGAGCCCGCGGCTGGGCTGATGCAGCGGCGGACGTTGCTCGACGCCGTGTCGGTGCTCCTCGACGACCTCGACGCACGCCCCTACGGTCCGCGCGTGCTCCTGCTCGACGGTCTCGAGGTGGTGGACCAGCAGCATCTGACCGCCTCCCTGACGTCGTTCGTCGAGCACCTTCCCGCCTGGTTGCACCTGGTCATCGCGAGCCGCTGCACACCGCCGCTCCCGGTCGACCGGCTCCGGGCGCGAGGTCTGCTCGGCGAGGCCGGACAACCCGAGCTGAGGTTCTCGGACGACGAGGCGGTCGAGATGCTCTCGCGGCTCGCCCCCACGATGCCGGCGCTCCTGCTGCAGGAGACCGCACGGCATGCCGCGGGCTGGGCCACCGGCGTCCAGCTCGCAGGACTGGCGGCACGCGCGACCGACCGCTCGTCCCTCGGCACGGCGGATCCGGACGTCGGCGCCCGGTACCTGGAGGACTACGTCTCGCGCGAGGTACTGCACGGCGAGCGTGCCGACGTGGTGGAGGCGCTGGTCTCGGTCGCGGTCGTCGAGCACGCAGGGCCGGGGCTCGCGCGTGTGCTCACGGGACGCGACGACGCGCCGGACCTGTTGTCGGTCGCCGAGGAGCGCGGGCTCTTCCTCACCCGGGCCGAGCCGTCGGGCACCTACGAGCTGCACCCCGCCGTCCGGGAGACGCTCGTCGCCCTCCTGCGCCGCCGGTCGCCCGGGCGGCTCCGCGAGCTGCACCGCACGGCTGCCCGGTGGTTCGAAGGCGACGGGCAGCCGACGGTCGCCCTCGATCACCTGCTCCGCGCCGACGACCATCGCGACGCACTCCGGCTCCTCGCGGCCTGCGCGCCCCAGCTCTTCGACAGCGGGCACCAGGCCACCATCCGGCACATGCTCGCCGCGATGCCCCAGCGGGTGACCACCTCGGACCTCGCCGCTGCCGTCGACCTCGCCTGGTGCCGTCTGCACGTCGACCCCGACCTCTTCGTCCAGACCGTCGACGACCTCGACCGATGGACGGACGTCCGCTCCGGCCTCGACCCGGCCCTGCGTGCCCGCCTGGACATGCTGCGGGCCGTCGCCGCCGGCCTCCGCGGTGACTGGCGAGACGGGGCCCGGCTCGCCAGAGCGGCACTCGCGACGATCGGCGACCCGTGGCTGCTGGACCCGGTCGTCAGGTACGGCTGGAACCTGGTCGCGCGGGAGATCGCCCTCGCGGAACGGTGGGACGACTCGAGCACCGAGGTGCGCAAGGTGGTGTTCGCGATCAACGCGGACCCGGAGCGCCGTGCCGCCCTCGAGGGCACCCGGGCCCTGGGGGACGCCCTCGCCGGGCACCCCGTCGACGCCCTGCGGCTCGTCGCCGGGACACGGACCGCCTCCGACGCGTCGAACCTCACCGTGCTCCGTGCCGAGCTGCTGACCGCCGAGGCCGTGGCCCTTCGTGAGATCGGCGACACGACCGTGGCGCTCCCGATGCTGCGACGGCTGGCGGCAGACGACTGCGCACCGGTGCCGCACTGCCGGCTCCTGGCCTGTCTGGAGCTCGCGAGCTCGTCTCTCGGCAGCGGGGACCTCGACGCGGCCGGACGGGCCTTCGGCCAGGCCGTCCGCCTCACGGAGACCGCGTGCAGCGGACCCGCAGGCCGTTCCTGGCTGGCCAGGACGGGGGTGCTCCTCGCGCTCGCTGGAGGGCATCTCGACGAGGCGCGGCAGTGGGGCCTGCAGGTCGAGGACCCGTTCTGGGCGGGCGTGACGACGTCGTGGATCCTCCTTGCCGAGGGCGACGTCCGAGCGGTCCCCGACGTGCTGCGCGACGTCGAGCCTCGCTGCACCCGGCACCAGGTGGTCCGCGACCTCCTGCTGAGCCGGGCCGGCGCGAGCCCCGCAGCGGCCCAGGCCCACCTGCTGCGAGCGGTGGACCGGGCTTCCTCGCACGGGCTGGTGCAGACCGTCGCCTCCGAGGGGCCCGACGTCGTCGAGTCGATCGAGCGACTCTCCTGGCACGTGCCGCAGACCTGGCTGGACCGGCTCCGGCGCATCCCCGCGCACGGGACGACCGTGTCGGTCACGTCGGCCGTCGAGCGGGCCAGGGCGTTGACCGAGCGCCAGATCGGGATCCTGCGCATGCTGCCGAGCCGGCTGACCCTCCGGGAGATCGCCGACGAGCTGTACATCTCCGTGAACACGCTGAAGTTCCACCTGAAGACCATCTACCGCGAGCTCGACTGCGGTTCGCGCGCCGAGGCAAGCGCCGTGGCGCGCACGCTGGCGAGCCTCCCCCGCCGCGGTCAGCCGTCGAGCACGCGGCGGCGCTGAAGCTCGTACTGCTGGAGCGTCAGCACGCCACGGTCCACGAGCTCGGCGAGGGCGTGCAGCTGCGCTGCCGGGTCGACGGCGAGCTCCGGGTCCGCACCGCTCGCGGGGCCGCGGACCAGCAGGTCCGGGATCCAGCGACGGTCGACGCCGTCGACGGCCCGGTCGACGGCAGCCCCGTACCGGTCTCGACCGACCCGTTCGCCGCAGAGAAGTCGGCCTCCGGCCTGGCGCGCCGCGGCCGACAACGACCCCGCCCACCGGTCCTCGACGAGGAGCAGGAGCGCGCTGACGTCCGGCTCCACCACCACGGCCGCCAGGGCGACGTCGTGCGCGCTGAGCCGCACGGACCGTACGGCGCTCCTGGCGAGAGGAGCGATCTCCGGTGCATCGAGACCCCCGCTCACGGCCACCGCCGTCTGGCCCCTGGCTCGGTGCAGCAGCACCACGTCGATCAGCCGGATCGTCTCCGACCGGACCAGCTCCGCCAAGGCCACAGCGACGTCCGCGACTCGCTCCACCGCGGGAACGACGACCAGGAGGTACTCGAGCAGATCGGCATCGACATGCCCGACGGCCGCATCCCCCGGGGTCCCCTCGGTCATGGCACACCTCCTTCACCGCGGTGCGACGCACCCGCTCCGACGATGCTGCCCGGGGTACGGGTGGGCCCGCACCACCCCGCGACGGATGGTGCCCGACCACCCCCTCCGGGGGGAGGCTCTGAGCACGGTGGTCGAGGAGCCCCCTGATCGGGGCTCGAGAGGACGGACGCGATGCCGACGGAGCCCACGACGACGCGTGCGGCCGGGGCCGCGGGGATCGTGCTGCTCACGCTCGGGTCAGGTCAGTTCCTCATGACGCTGGACAGCTCGGTCATGAACGTCTCGATCGCCCAGGTCGCCGAGGACGTGGGAACCACCGTGACCGGGGTGCAGACCGCGATCACCCTCTACACGCTGGTCATGGCCACGATGATGATCACCGGCGGCAAGATCGGCACGATGATCGGCCGACGCCGGGCCTTCTCCATCGGCTGCGTCGTCTACGGCGCCGGCTCCCTGACGACCGCCCTGGCGCCCAACCTGGGCGTGCTGATCCTGGGGTGGTCGGTGCTCGAAGGTCTCGGTGCCGCGCTCATCATGCCCGCCATCGTCGCCCTCGTCGCCTCCAACTTCGCGCCGGACGGACGGCCCCGTGCCTACGGGCTCGTCGCCTCCGCGGGCGCCATCGCGGTCGCGGTGGGGCCCTTGGTGGGCGGGGCGGTGACCACGTACTGGACCTGGCGGTGGGTGTTCGCCGGTGAGGTGGTGGTCGTCGTCGCGATCCTCGCTCTGTCGCGCAAGGTCCAGGACGCGGCGCCCGCCGCACGGTCACGGATCGACCTGGTGGGGGTCGTGCTCTCGGCCCTGGGCCTCGGGGCGGCCGTGTTCGGCGTGCTCCGGTCGAGCGAGTGGGGATGGATCCGCGCCAAGCCTGACGCTCCCGCCATCGGGGGCCTCTCCGCGACGCTGTGGCTGATCATCGCCGGCCTGCTGGTGATCCGGGTGTTCTTCTGGTGGCAGGCGCGCCGGGTCGGGCGTGGCCAGGAGCCGCTCGTGGACGTCACCCTGCTGCACGACGCCCGTCTGGTCGGCGGCCTCGTCATGTTCCTCTTCCAGTTCCTGCTCCAGGCCGGGTTGTTCTTCACGATCCCGCTCTATCTCTCGGTCGCCCTGGGGCTCAGCGCGTTCGAGACCGGGGTCCGGCTGCTACCCCTGTCCGTGACCCTGCTGCTCGCCGCGATCGCCGTCCCGAAGCTGTGGCCACGTGCTTCTCCGCGACGCGTGGTCACCGCCGGGCTCCTCGCGCTGCTGGCCGGGATCCTCGCGCTCGTCGTGGCGCTGGAGATCGGGGCCGGTCCGGAGATCGTCTCGGTGCCCCTGCTGCTCGCGGGCCTCGGCGTGGGGGCCCTGTCCTCCCAGCTCGGCGCCGTCACGGTCTCGGCCGTCCCCGACCGGCTGAGCGGTGAGGTCGGAGGTCTGCAGAACACGTCGACCAACCTCGGCGCGTCGCTCGGCACGGCGCTGGCAGGATCGGTGCTGATCGGCGCGCTCACCACCAGCTTCCTGGCCGGCATCGACGACAACCCCGCCGTGCCCGACGAGCTCGCGGCGACCGCCACGGTGCAGCTCGCCGCCGGGGTCCCCTTCCTGTCCGACGTGCAGCTCGAGTCGGGGCTCACCGACGCCGGGCTCCCCGAGGAGCAGGTCGACGCCGTGATGGAGGCGAACGCGTCGGCACGGATCGACGGCCTGCGCGTGAGCCTCGCCGTGCTGGCGCTGCTCGCCGGGGTGGCCATCGCGCTGACCCGACTCCTGCCGACCAGCCGGCCGGGAGTCGACGAACCGCACGCTAGACGGCCCCGGAGCGCTACGCCCGGTGCCGCTCCCCCGTGGCGCCCCGCTCCGCGACCAGTGCCGCGAGCGCCGACCGTGTCTTGGTCTCCTGGGGAGCGCCCAGGTCGACGCCCTTGCGCGCGAGGAGCACCTTGGTCTCGGCGGCGACCTGGAACGCCGCGTCCGGTGTCGCCTTGGTCGACAGCTCGAGGATCCGGGAACCGTCGGGCAGCACCCAGAGCTCGGCGACGAGCCGTCGTCCGTGGCCCGCCGGCGTGAAACGGCACTTGAGCAGGTTCACCGGTCCGAGGACGGTGAGGTCAGCCATGCCGACGCCGTCCGGCATCCGCTCGATGAGCAGCTTCCGCTGGGTACCGTCCAGCAGCTCGTCCAGCGTGCGCGTACCGGCCAAGAGCTTCCTGACCCTGCCGTCGGGAACCGTGGCCGTGAGCGAGCAGGAGCAGGTGTAGCCCTGCGGCGACGCGTCCAGCTCGACCTTGAAGCCGTCGTGGTCGCGGAGCTCCGGCGGCGCGTCCGCCGGCAGCATCGGCCGCAGCTTCACCGTGACGTCCCCCGGCTTGCGCTGCGTCCGACGCGCACGCACCACGACACCCCCCTCGGAGAGTCGCAGGTACGGCGTGTCGACGAAGGCGACCTGCCGCACGACGGCGTCGAGCGGGTCGATGCCCAGCGTCTGGACGACCGAGCGCAGGCGGTCGTCGGGCACGGTCAGCTTGAGTTCGACGGAGTCGACGTCGGGCAGGAGCACCAGCAGGTCGGCGAGCTGCTCCACGTCGTACGTGGGGACGGCAGGAGAGGTCGCCATGGTCGCTCCGGTGGTCGGGAAGGGAGGCCTGGGCCGATCCTCGCGCGGGACCGGGTGGCTGCGCGCCACCCCCCGGGGG
>NZ_JALKAT010000003.1:0-200958 GCF_023015685.1 Isoptericola sp. S6320L | reverse complement strand
GCGGGAGGGGGGTGTTGTCGGCCTGTGGACGGCTCGCGCCGGGTGTCGGTCCCTTCCGTCAGGCTGTGGACATGACCCAGGAGACGACACCGGCCCCCGCCGCGCGCTGCTTCGGCGACGGCGACGAGCTCTACGCCGCGTACCACGACACGGAGTGGGGCCACCCGGTGCACGGCGAGGCCGAGCTGCTCGAACGGATCGCCCTCGAGGGGTTCCAGTCCGGCCTGTCCTGGCTGACGATCCTGCGCAAGCGCGACGCGTTCCGCGAGGTCTTCGGCGGGTTCGAGCCCGAGCACGTGGCGGCCATGACGCCCGACGACGTCGAGCGGCTCCTGGGCGACGCCCGGATCGTGCGCAACCGCGCCAAGATCGAGGCCACGATCGGGAACGGGCGCGCGGTCCTGGCCCTGCACGACTCCGGACGCACCCTCGACGAGCTGTTCTGGTCCTTCGCTCCCCCGCCGCGCGCCGAGCGCGTGGCCACCTGGCAGGACGTGCCGGCGGCCACCGACGAGTCGAAGGCGCTCGCCAAGGCCCTCAAGAAGGAGGGCTTCCGGTTCTTCGGCCCGACGACGGCGTACGCGGCCATGCAGGCGTGCGGGCTGGTCGACGACCACCTCGCCACGTGCCCCGTGGTCGCCCGGCCCTCGGCCGCGTAGCACCGGCCGCTCGGCACCGGGTGGCGACGAGACGGACTCCGCCCGAGGGTGAGGTCATGGCACGAATCCTGCGCTACCTCCCGTTCGCCGCCGCCGCCTGGCGGTGGTTCCGCAACCGTCGTCGATCTCCCCAGGCCTAGCCGTCAGCTGGCGGGGTCGTCGCCGAACGCCCGCACCTCCTGGGCGCAGCGGCAGGCCTCCGCGATCTTGGCGGCCCACTCCAGCGCCGCCTCGTACGTGGGCAGCTCCAGCACCGTGTAGCCGCCCTCGAGGTGCCGCGTCTGGGGGTAGGTGCCCTTCGTGACGGTCCCGTCGGCGGCCACCCTCACCGGCGGCACGGACTCGTCGATCCCTCCGCCGAACACCCACACGCCGGCGGCCTTCGCCTCGGCCACCACCGCGTGCGCGGCGTCCGCGGCGGCCTGCAGGCCGCCGTCGGACAGGTCCATCTCGCCGCTGGGGAACGAGATCAGGTACTTGGTCATCGCGTCGACTCCTTCGTCGTGGTCCCGGCGTCCGCCGGGCCCGCCTCGTGCCCGGGGCGCCCATGGGTCCGTCGGTCCTGCTTCATGCGCGCCTCGGCGAGGTGCCGCACGCCGCCGGCGAGCTCCTCGCGGGCGCTGCGCTCGTGCTCGCGGAACGCCTGCCAGTAGCCGTCGTCGTAGTCCTCGACGATCTGGAAGGTCCACCGGCCGGCGATGACGTTGCGGCCGACGAGGTCCTCGGAGATCCGGCGCGCGACGTCCTCGTGACCGGCCTCGCGCAGCTTGTCTACGGCATCGCCGAGGGCCAGGTCCGCCTCGCCCGTGAGCTGGTGGAACGTGTACAGGTGGCCCCGGGCACGCTCGACCGTCTCCAGCGCCTCGCTGAGCATGCCGAGCGCCTCGACCGTCGTGTCGGAGACCCCCGCAGGAGTCTGGTGTTCGCCGTCGGGCAGGTCCTTGTGGCTCATCGCCGCATGCTAAGCAGGGCGCGCCCCACTCACCCGGCGGAGCGGGAGTCTCCGCGGTCGGTGCCACGCAGCGCCGACCACGCGCCCGTCGACCACAGCGCGAGCGCGACGAGGACCGCCTGGAAGGGCAGCCGCGCGAGCCGCTTGGCATCGGTGTCGAGACCGAACCCGTCCTTGCCCTCGAGCCACTGGGCGACGTTGCCCGGGAAGATCACCACGAAGAACGCCGCGGCGATCAACCCGACGGCCACCTTCCACCGTGGCAGGGCCACCAGCGAGCCGCCGATGACGATCTCGACCACGCCGGACGCCAGCACCGTCACGTCCTCGTCGACCGGGAACCAGCCCGGCACCTGCGCCTGGAACTCCTCGCGCGCCACCGTGAGGTGCGTGATGCCCGCACCCGCGAGCGCCAGACCGAGGGCGATCCGCGTCAGCGTGCGCGGCAGGGACGTGCGCGGCGAGGGCCGGGTGAGCGCGGAGAGATCCATGCCGGAGATCGTCGCACCGTGCGCCCAGCCTCGCGACCTGGTCTGATAGCGGCGTGGAAGGCTTCTGGTGGGGACTCGTGGGCAGCTCGTCGCTGGTCCTGGGCGCGCTGCTGGTCCTCTGGCGCACGCCGAGCCGGCGGCTGACGGGCCTGATCATGGCGTTCGGCGCCGGCGTGCTCATCAGCGCGGTCGCCTACGACCTGGTCGAGGACGCCTCGGAGTCCGCCGGCGGCTGGCTGCTGCTCGCGGGACTCGCCGCGGGGGCCCTGACCTTCTTCGTGGGCGACCTGCTGATCGACCGCTCGGGGGGAGACCACCGCAAACGCTCGACCGGTGCCCAGAGCGGCGGGGCGGGCGGGGCGATCGCGCTCGGCACGGTGCTCGACGGCGTCCCGGAGTCGGTGGTGCTGGGTTCCACGCTGGTCGGGGGTGGTGGCGTCAGCATCGCGGTGCTCGTCGCGGTGTTCGTCTCCAACCTGCCCGAGGCGATGGCCGCGACGGTCGGCCTGCGCCAGGCCGGCATGTCCACCATCCGTTTGCTCTCCCTGTGGGGCAGCACCACGCTGGTCTCGGCCGTCGCCGCCGGGATCGGGTACGCGGCCCTGGCCGGTGCTCCCCCGGAGATCCTCGCCGTCGTCCAGGCCTTCGCCGCGGGTGCCCTGCTCACGATGCTCGTCGACACGATGATCCCCGAGGCGTCCCAGTTCGGTGGTCCCGTCACCGGGCTGGTGACGGTGCTCGGGTTCGCGAGCGCGTTCGGCCTGTCAGCGATCGGAGGATGAAGCGCATGATGACCGAGACCCCGCACCCGTCGCAGCGGCCGCACCTGGCCGCCGTGATCGAGGACCGCTTCTACGAGGCAGCGGGCTGGCTGCTGCGCCGCGTCGGCTGGCGGCCACGGATGGAGACGTACTCCGGGTACGGCTCGCCGCGTCGGGTCCGGGTCCTCGCGCGGGTGCTGCTGGCGCCGCCCGGCCGGGTGGCCGCGGACAACGCCTACCGTGCCGGGCGCCGGGGGTTCCGGCACTACCTGACGGTGCCCGCCCCGCACCGACGCGTCCTGGTGCAGGTCGGGGGTGCGCAACAGGTCGTGCACAGCGACCGGGCGGGCTACGTCGACGTCCAGGTGGACGTGCCGGAAGACCCTCCGCTGCCGCCGGGCTGGCAGCGCGCCCGGCTGAGCGACGCGGGGGCGCCGACGGCGGCGGAGCGCGCCGCCGAGCCGGTGGTCGCGCCGACCCCGGAGGACAGCGCCGACGCCCCGTTGCTGATCATCGACGCGGACACGCGGTTCGGCGTGATCAGCGACATCGACGACACCACGATGGTCACGTCGGTGCCCCGCCCGCTGCTCGCGGCGTGGAACACGTTCGTGCGGCACTCCAGCAAACGCCGCGCGGTGCCGGGGATGCCCGAGCTCTACCGGCGGCTCGGCAAGGCGCACCCGGAGAGCCCGTTCGTCTACCTCTCGACCGGCGCGTGGAACACGGCGGCGACGCTGCGGGCCTTCCTCGCCCGTAACGCCTATCCCCCGGGCCCGCTGCTCCTCACCGACTGGGGCCCCACGATGACCGGGTGGTTCCGCAGCGGGCAGGCGCACAAGGACGCCAGTCTCGAGCTCCTCATGTCCTGGTTCCCCCACGTGCGCTGGCTGCTCGTCGGCGACGACGGCCAGCACGACAGCGGCATCTATGCCCGCGCCGTCGAGCGCCGGCCCGACCAGGTGGCGGCGGTCGCGATCCGTCGGCTCCGCCCGGCCGAGCAGGTTCTCGCGGGCAACCCGCCCGACGGCGGTGCGGCGGCAGGGCCGGAGGGCTCGCAGCTGGAGGGCGCCGGCGGACGAGCCGCGGTGCCGACCGTCTCGGGCGTGGACGGCCACGAGCTGGCCGAGCGGCTGGCGGAGGTGCCGGGGGTGCTGGGGGTACCGGGCTCCTGACGCCCTGGCGCGGCGCCCGGCGCCCGTGCCGAGGTGTCGGGGGTGCCTGGCACCCTCGGCACATGACTCCGAGAGCACTGGTCGAACAGCTCGCCGCCACCATCGACGGTCACCGCTGGGAGGACCTGCCCGCCTTGCTCCACCCGGACTTCTCCTGCCGGCTCGTCCACACCGGGGAGACCTTCGACCGGGACACCTGGGTGCGCCTCAACGCCGAGTACCCGGGCTTCGAGCGGTTCGAGCTGCTCGACGTCGTCGCCGACGGCAGCCGCGTGGCCTCGCGTGCCCATGTCACCGGGACCACAGCGGGCGAGCGGCAGCACTTCGAGGTGGCCGGCTTCGTCTCCGTGCGCGACGGCCTCGTCGCGGAGCTGACCGAGGTGTGGGCGGACGTCGACCAGAGCGCACCCGAGGGCACCCGGCCGCAGTAGTCGCGAAGCTCAGAGCGCCATGCCCATCACCGTGCGCACCGGGAGGGGTCCGGTGCGGTCGTCGGCGAGGTGACGCATGCCGATCTTCTCGGCCACCCGCCGGGACGCGGCGTTGTGCGGGTGGACGATCGCCACGAGCTCGGCCGCACGGAGGGAGTCGCGGGCCAGGCCCCGGCACGCCGCGGCCGCCTCGGTGGCGTAGCCCTGCCCCTGGAGGTCGGCACGCACGTGGTACCCGACCTCGAGCCTCGCCTCGCCGCCCACCTGCTGCCACGTCAGCCCGCAGTCGCCCACGAACTCCCCGTCCGCCGTCTCCACGATCCAGAGGCCGTGCCCGTGCCGGGCATAGCCCTCCTCGTTCCAGGCGATCCAGGCCAGGGCGTCGGCGCGCGACTTCGGCGCCGGGTAGTAGGCCATCACCACCGGGTCACCGAGCAGCGCGGCCATCACGTCGACGTCGTCGCCGGTCATCTCACGGAAGCGCAGGCGTGCGGTGGGCGCAGGGAGCATCTGGCCACGATAGGGCTTCGCGGGCCCGCAGCCCCGGCTCAGCGCAGCTCGTAGAAGCGCCAGAACCCGAAGTCCTCGATCGGCAGCTCGTCGACGCGCCCGAACCCGGCCTCGCGGGCGTACCGCTCCACGACGTCGCGCCGGATCACGGTGCCGGTGCCGACGCTGTCGGGATGGCTGAGGCTGTCCGGCAGGCAGCACAGCACGCTGAACCCGTACAACGCTCGCTGGACGAGGTCGGCGGGGGCGGTGAGCTCGTCGGCTGCGGCCTCGTCCATGACGACGACGGTCCCGCCGTCGGCGAGCGACCGCCGCACCGCGGTGAGCACCTCGACGGGGTACGGCATGTCGTGCAGGCACTCGAAGAGGAACACGACGTCGTACGGGCCGCCCTCGATCTCCTCGCCGGCGCTGTGCACCATCTCGACGTTCTCGATCCCCGCGTCGGCGGCGTGGGCGCGGGCGCGCTCCACCGACGGGCCGTCGATGTCGATGCCTACCACCCTCGCCTCGGGATAGGCGCGGGCCAGCGCGATCGTCGACCAGCCGAACCCGCAGCCGACGTCCGCGACGGCGGCACCCGGGCGGCCGAGCGCCGCGTGCAGGTGCGGTGCACCGGCCAGCTCACCGGGCAGCACCTGCTCGAACCACGGCCGGTTCATGTCCGCCTGGCCGGTGCGTGCGTCGTCGCCGAGCTGCTGCCAGGAGACGCCGCCCCCCTCGCGGTATGCCTCCAGCAGCGCCGGCAGCTGGATCGCCGACGCCGCCACCAGCCGGACGAACGGCGCCAGGAAGTCCGTGGACCGGATGTCGGTGAAGACGGCGACGCCCTCGGCGTCGAGCCCGTAGCGTCGCTCCCCGCCGTCCCCGGTGGCGTCGTTCGCCGTCAGGAAGCCGGCCGCGGCCTGCTGCTCGCACCACTCCAGGGCGTAGCGGTGGTGCGTGTGCGTCCTCGCCGCGAGCTCGGCCGGGACGAGCGGGCCGGACGCCGCCAGCTCGCGGTACCAGCCGAGCCGGTCGCCGAGGTAGACGGCCAGGCCCTCCATCATCGCGACCCCGGTCTCGAACACGCGGTCCGCCAGGGGTGGTGTGGTCTCCATCTCTTGAGGGTGCGCCCCCACGTGCTCGTCGTGACCGGGAGGGCCGGGTGAAAACGTGCTCCGCCGCAGCCGCATGGTCCGCGAGCACCGTCGGTCAGGCGGGTCCTTGCGCTTCCCGCGGGTAGGTCACCACGCCGTCCGGGCCCACAGCCGGCGTCGCGCCCCAGCGCCCGAGCTCGTGGGCCTGCGGGCGACCACCGTGCAGGAGGTGGACCACCCGCCAACCGCGCGCCGCCAGCGTGTTCGCGACGAGCAGCCGGTGGCAGCGCCAGGGCATCGGCTCGCCGCACAGGACGGCGACGGGCCGTTCCCGGGCCTGTGCGGCGAGCCGTTCGAGGCCGGTCTCGAACGGCGCGGTGAGCGTGTAGTCCGCGTAGTTCTTGAAGCTCGCGTTCTGCCACCCGGCGTTGAGGTCCGGATCCACGTCGCGCTGCTTCGGCCGGCGTCCGGCGAGCTCGGTGAGGTGCTGGTACCCGATGCCCGCGTCCGCGAGCCAGCCGGTCATCTCCTCGGCGTCGAACTGAGGGCTCCGGCGCGACCCGGGCATCCGTCGCACGTCGGCCACCAGCTCGACGTGCGCGGCCCGCAAGGTCTCGAGGAAGGCCTCACGCGGGCAGCTCCAGTGCCCGATCGTCCAGATCTCGCCCGGCGTCGCGTCCAACGGCGGCCTCCTCACCCTCCTGCCGGCTCATCGTAGGTCGGTAGGACTCACCCTCGCCCGCACGCCGGGCAGATGCCGCGGCGGCGCAACCAGTAGGCGTAGGTCGCCGCACCGAGCGCGAGCGACCACAGCGGCCACAGGAAGGCCGGTCCGACGGCCCCCCACGTCTCGGCACCGAGGCCGAGCACCCCCTGGGTGAGACCGAGGGCGATCATCGAGGTCCCGGCGGGCAGCACGGTGACGGCGACGACGGTCGCGGGGACGACCGCGAGGCCCACCGGGACCCGCTTGCCGGCGAGGCCGAGCATCCAGCGCGGGAACACGTCGCCCCACCGCTGGTAGAGGCCGAGGGTGAGCACCGCGCCGAGCAGGGCGAACGTCCCGAGGCCGACGGGGCCGAGGAAGTCCAGCCCGCGCATCGACTCGACGGAGTCGCGGGAGTAGCCCAGCGGGATCCCCAGCGCCCACGCGATGCGGGTCAGGCCGTAGAAGGCCGGGACCGCCGCGGCCACGAGCGCCGCCACCCTGCCCCAGCGCGCCGCCGCGGCAGGAGTCGTCCAGGCCGCGTCGACGCCGTCGTGCCGACGCCCGCAGCGCACGCACGCTCCCCTGCTGCGGCGGGTGGAGCGCACCGCGGCGACGGCGAGGAGCACCGCACCGCACAGCACCGCCGTCTGGAACAGGAAGTCCGGTGCCACGTAGTGGTCGAGAGAGGCGCGCACCTCGGCGCTGAAGAGCGACGTCACGAGGAGCGCGGGCAGGTAGCCGAGCCCGGCCAGGACGGTGGCGTCGACGAGCAGGACGGCGGCGAGCAGCACGACGCCGGTGCCGACGGCGACGACGACGCGCGGTCCTCGCGCGGTGGACCGGCTCCAGCGCATCCAGGCCGCGAGCGCGGCACCGACGGCCGCGAACACCGCGACGCCGGTGGCCAGCGTGTCGACCGGGACGTCGCGGAGCAGGCCGTGGTTGAGCGGCTCGGTCGCCCCCGCGGCTGAGCCCACGGCCCACCGGTGGACGAGCGCGACGACGAGCCCGGCGACCCACCAGAGGACGGCGAGGCTCTCCACGCGGTGGGACGGCCGGCGGCGGTGCGTCCCACCGGTCGGCGACGACGAGTGCTGTGTCGTGTGGTGTGTGGTCATGCCTCGAGCCTCGCCGCCGACGACGCCGGCCGGATCACCCGCCGCGACCAGCGCCCTCACCCGTGCGGGGGAACGTCAGCCGGCGCTGACGAACCCGGACGTGTAGGCGCGCACCACGGCCTGCGTCCGGTCGCGGACCCCGAGCTTGCCCAGCACGTTGCCCACGTGGGTGCGCACCGTCTCGACGCCGAGGTACAGCTCGCCGGCGATCTCCGCGTTCGACATCCCGTCCGCCATGAGCCGCAGCACCTGCCCCTCGCGGTCGGTGAGCCGCGCGGACGCCAGGGCGTCGCCCGACGGCGGGCGTCCGGCGGCGAGGCGGCGCACGGCGTCCGGGAACAGCAGCGAGTCGCCGCGCGCGACGAGCCGGACCGCCTGCGCGATCTCCGCCGGCCGGGCCCGCTTGAGCAGGAACCCCTGGGCCCCGGCCTGCAGGGCGTCGAGCACGTGGTCGTCGTTCTCGAACGTCGTGAGCATCACCACGCGGGGCGCAGGTCCGTGGGACGCCCGGGCGACGACGGCGCGGGTGGCGGCGATCCCGTCGACGCGCGGCATGCGGACGTCCATCAGGAGCACGTCGGGCCGTGCGTCGGCGACGAGCTGCGGGACACCGGCGCCGTCCTCCGCCTCGCCGACCACCGTCACACCGGGCTCGGCGTCGAGGACGACCCGGAGGCCCGCCCGCACGAGCGGTTCGTCGTCGACGATCGCGACGCGGACGGGCGTGTCTCCGCCGGGGGTGCTCATGCGCCCGATCCTCGCGCACGCAGGGGCAGCCGTGCCCGGACGACCCACCGGGCCGTACCGTCCGGGTCGGGCCCGGCCACCAGCTCGCCGTCGAGGAGGCGCACCCGGTCGGCCATACCGGCCAGGCCGTGCCCGCCCGCCGCCCGGTCCGGGACAGTGCCGGTCCCCGCGGGAGGCCGTGGCTCGGCCGAGCCCTCGGACGCCGGCAGCGGGCTCGTGACCTCGACCTCCAGCGTGCGGCCCCGCACCTCGAGGCGGACGTCCACCGGGGCGCCGGGCGCGTGCCGGACGGCGTTGGTGAGGGCCTCCTGGACGATGCGGTACGCCTCGCGCGACACGGCGGGCGGCACGAGCGACCCGAGCGCGTCCGGGTCGGCCGACGACGCGACCTCCGTGCCCGCCTGCCGGGTGTCCGCCACCAGGTCGCCCACGTGACGCAGGTCGCGCACGGGGCCGGCCGGTGGCGACGGCGTCCCGCCCCGGGCCGGAGCGTCCGGCGCCCCCGAGGTGCCACGCAGCAGGCCGAGCACGTGGTCGAGGTCCGCCATCGCCGCGCGCCCGGTCTCCTCCACGGCGGCGAGCGCCCGGCGGGCGGCGTCGGGGTCGGTGTCGATCTGCCGCGCGGCCGCGGCAGCCTGCAGCGTGGTGATCGTCAGGGCGTGCCCCACCGAGTCGTGCAGCTCGCGGGCGAGCCGGCCGCGCTCGGCGGACCGGCGGGCGGCGGCCTCGAGCTCCGCGATGCGGGCCGACTGGTCCGGGCCGAGCAGGGGGACGGCGGCCTGCCGCAGCACCCGGCGGGCGAGCGCCACGAGGTACGGCAGCGCGAGCAGCAGGACGACGGCGAGCGTCAGCCAGGCGGCAGGGCTGTCGCTGATCAGCGGCGTGACACCCCGCAGGAACGAGCGGTCGACGCCACCGACGGACAGCACGAGCTGGGTGGCCACCGGCACCGCGACCAGCAGGCCCACCGTGACCGCGGCGCCGAGCGCGAGGTGCAGCGCGAACCAGGCGGCGCCGCGCCACCGGGTCGCAGCGTTCGGCGAGCCGGACGGTTCGGGCAGGTCACGGGGGTCCACGTCGAGGAACGTCCGCACGGCGAGCACCTGGAGGGTGCGCACCGGCGCGAGGAACGGCGGGGCGGCGACGATCGCCAGGGTCACGAGCGCCAGCACCACCGCGGCCGCCCGCGGGACGTCGGCGGAGGCGAACATCTGCACGAACCCGGCGCCGAGCGTCAGGTACGCCCCGGCGAGGACGCCGCCGATGACCAGGTAGATCCCGGCACGCACCGTGGACCCGGCCACGAGCGGCGCGACGGCGCGCCGCACGCCGGTGTGCCGCCGTCGGCCGCTCGCCGTGCTCACCACCATGCCCGCCAGTCTGCCCAGCGGGAGGTCGCGGCGCCTCCCCCGCCCGGGGGAACGGCCGGCACTCCGACCCGGCGTGCCGTCAGGCGACGAGCTCCTGACCGCTCATCTCGTGGATCGAGCTCATGACCTGGTCGGTGAGCCGGCGTCGCGCCTGGGCGGGCCTGGTACCCGCCGCGATCTGCCGCGACGGGTCGATCGGCACGCCGAACTCGACGCGGATGCCGCGGACCGGCCGCGGCAGGCGCGCACCGACGGGCTGGACCTTGTCCGTGCCGCGCAGCGCGACGGGCACCACGGGCGCCGCCCCGGTGAGCGCGAGCCACGCCACGCCGGTGTGGCCCTTCTGCAGCCGGCCGTCACGCGAGCGCGTCCCCTCCGGGTAGATCCCGAACGCGTCGCCGCGCTGGAGCACCTGCAGCGCGTCCTCGAGGGACCGCTGTCCGGCGCGCGGGTCCTCCCGGTCGACGGGGATGTGCCCCATCGTGGTGAAGAACCATCGGGACACCCGGCCCTTGAGCCCGCGCCCGGTCCAATACTCCGCCTTGGCGATGAA
This sequence comes from Isoptericola sp. S6320L, assembly GCF_023015685.1. NCBI lineage: Bacteria > Bacillati > Actinomycetota > Actinomycetes > Micrococcales > Promicromonosporaceae > Isoptericola > Isoptericola sp. S6320L. Next base: position 190,403 of record NZ_JALKAT010000003.1, on the reverse strand, counting down.
CGTCACGTGCCGCGGGACCACCAGGGGCAGGATGATCGAGTCGATGAACGACAGGTGGTTGCTCGCGATGATCACGGGCCCGCGGCGGGGCACGTTGTGCAGGCCGGTGACCTGGGGACGCAGGAACACGTACACCAGGAGCGACAGCACGAGCTTGAGGATGCGGTACGTCACCGGCCCATTGTCCCCTCAGCCGAGGCTGACGAGATAGTCCTCGGCGTCGTCGTCCCACGCGAGGCGGACGGCGTCGGCCGCGGCGGCGGCCTTGCAGAACTGGAGGAAGCCGCCGTAGCCGAGCGCCTTCTCCGAGAAGTCGGGGCGGCGCTTGCGCACGTGGTTCTTGAGACCGGACAGCGCGGCGGTGCCGCCCGCCTCCTGGACGACGGCGCGCAGCAGGTCGAACGCCTTGGCGCTGTCGGGCTGCTCGGGGAGCTCGACCACCGGGTCGCCGGACGACGGGCCGTCGCTCAGCACGATGACGTCCCGGTCGGCGAGGTAGCGCAGGAACTCACCGAACGTGCGGAAGCCGTAGTCGGACTCGCTGAACGTGGGCTCCTTGCGTACCAGCGTGCGCTTGAGCTGCGAGGCGGTCACCGAGCCGGACGCCGAGCCCTGCAGCCCGGCGAGGGTCTGGGCGACCTTGACCTCCATCGTGGGCGGCTCGCCGGTGGGGGCATCGTCGTCCTCGTCGTTGGCGGGCTCCGGGGCCCGGTCCGGGACGTCGACCGGTTCGGGCAGCGTGATCTCGGGCTTCTTGCGGCGGGTCCTGCCGCCCGACGTCGTCCCGGACGCCGTGGCCGAGGTCGCGGTCGGCGTGGCCTCCTCGGCGGGCGGGAGCTCCTCCGCGACTGCCCCGGCCTTGGCTCGCCCGGTCGTGGAGCGGGCGCTGCTCGAGCGGCCGGAGCCGGAGCGACGGGCGGGGCTCTTCTTCTGCGGGGCCTCGGACTCGTCGGGCACCTCGACGCCCTCGAGCCGGTCGTAGAAGAGGAACTCGTCGCAGGCGGACGGCAGCAGGCGCGAGGTGGACTTCTCGACCCCGACACCGATGACGCGCTTGTCGAGCTCGCGGAGCTTGTGCACGAGCGGGGAGAAGTCGGAGTCGCCTGTACACATGACGAACGTCGAGATGTACTCCCGCTCGAAGGCCATCTCGATGGCGTCGACGACCATCTTGATGTCGGCGGCGTTCTTGCGGGACGCGCCCATGCGCTGGGGCATCTCGATGAGCTCGACCTGGTGCCGGGTCAGCATCCGCCGGTCCTCGTCGAAGTACGACCAGTCCGCGTACGCGCGCCGCGTGACCACCCGGCCGCGCACCGCGAGGGCGTCGGCGATCGGCTGGAAGTCGAACTGCATCCCGCCCAGGTGCTCCCGGGCGCCGAGCGCGAGGTTCTCGTAGTCGAGGAAGACGGCAAGGCGCTCTTCGGTGTCCATGCCCGCAGCCTAGGCCCCGGCGAACCGGTCAGCCCTCTCGCGCTCGTCCATCTGGCGCATCGAAGACAAAAGGTGCTTCATCCAACGCTACTTCTGCCGCGTTTGATAATACTTCTGCGTAACGCTTGACAGTTCGACGCCGGTGGGTTGTGCTGTCTTTCATTGCCCCTGGAAACCTGCGGGGCCACGGGCGCCGGCCACGGTGGGCAGGCGCCTGGACCGACGATCGCGTGACGGAGCGCGGGTCGGCCCCGACGCGATGACGTCGTGACCGGCTCGACGGCCTGCCGTCGAGAGGGAGACCGATGAGTGAGCCGACCACCCAGCCACGTCTGACGGCGCTGTCACGACGGGCACTGCTCACCGGGGCGGCGGGCACCGTCGCCACGGGCGCGGTGACCGCGGTGGCGCTCGGTGCGGACGGGCTCGTCACCGCCGCCCCGGCAGCCGCCGCTGACGCGACGACCGACCAGGTCCGGCGCATCACCCTGTACGCCGAGCGGATCGACGCGAAGACCGTGGGCTACGGGTTCGAGCCCGGCAAGGCCACCGTCCCCGGCCCGATCCTCGAGATGTGGGAGGGCGAGACGCTGGAGATCACGCTCGTCAACACCACCGACCAGCGGCTGTCCATCCACCCGCACGGTGTCAACTACGACGTCGACAGCGACGGCAGCCCCTTCAACGACTCCTTCAACGAACCGGGCGAGACGCGCACCTACGTCTGGTCGACCGTCGCCCCGCGGCGGGACCGGGGCATCTGGATGCCCGGGAGCGCCGGCTACTGGCACTACCACGACCACGCCTGGGGCCCGCACGGCACCCCCGGGATCGCGGCCGGGCTCTACGGCGCGCTCGTCGTCCGCCGCGTCGGTGACGTGCTCCCCGAGCGGCAGTTCACCGTGGTCTTCAACGACATGCTCATCAACAACCGGATGGCTCCGGACACCCCCATGTTCGAGGCGAACCTCGGCGAGCGGGTCGAGTTCATCTGCATCGGCCACGGCAACACGTTCCACACCTTCCACCTGCACGCCCACCGCTGGGTGAACAACCGCACCGGCCTCCTGGCCAACCGCGACGACCCGAGCCAGGTCGTCGACAACCGTGACCTCAATCCCGGGGACTCGTTCGGCTTCCAGGTCGTCGCCGGGCTCGGCGTCGGACCCGGGGCGTGGATGTACCACTGCCACGTCCAGTTCCACGCCGACGGCGGCATGGCGGGCATCTTCCTCGTGCGCAACGCGGACGGAAGCATGCCGCCCGGTGCGCAGGCGTCGATCGACCGCTTCCAGGACCACGGCTCGCACGAGGAGCACGCCATGCCCGACACCGCCCCCTGACCCGGGGGTACCGAGAGGCGCTCGACACCCGGGTCCACCCCGGGCGCACGCACCGCACCGATGACGAAGGAGTTGGAGAGTGCTAGCAGCACGAGCAACGAGAACGAGAGGGCGGGCCCGGCCGGGAGCGCCCACGACCATGGCCGTCGGCCTGGCGGGCGCAGCGCTCGTCGTCAGCATGACCACGGTCCCCGCCGCGGCCCAGCCGGCCACCGCGACCCCCGACGTCACCGCCGGGCCGCACGGCGCGCCGCGCACCGCGGTGGCGGGCGCCGGTGGCGCCCGCGTCCTCGTCTTCCACGGTGCGCCGGACGCGCAGGACGACCCCGTCACCGCGGCGACGGCCGCGCTGGCGGAGATCGGCGCCGCGAACGGGTTCACCGTGGAGACGTCCTCCGACCCCGGTGTCTTCACCGACGCGTCGCTCGCCGAGTACCGCGGCGTCGTCCAGCTCTCCTCGCAGGGTGTCGAGCTCGACGCCGCGCAGGAGGCGGCGCTGCAGGGCTTCGTGAGCGACGGCGGCGGATACCTGGGTGTGCGCGACGCCGCCCGGGCGCAGGAGGCGTCGCAGTGGTTCACGGGCCTCGTCGGTGCCCGGATCGCGGGTGCGCAGCCGGACCCCGCGGATGTCGCCGAAGTGACCGCGACCGCGGAGAACCCACCGGACGAGAGCGCGAGCAACCTCGTCGACGGGGACCCGGGCTCGAAGTGGCTCGCGTTCGAACCGAGCGCGACGGTCACGCTGGAGCTCGAGGAGCCCACCGAGATCGCTCGCTACACCCTGACGTCGGCCAACGACTTCGACGGCCGTGACCCGCAGTCGTGGACGCTGCAGGGCTCCGAGGACGGGGAGGTGTGGGAGGACGTGGACTCGCGCACCGACCAGGACTTCCCCCAGCGCTTCCAGGCCCGCGACTTCGACGCCGAGTCCGGGACCGCCTACGGGTGGTACCGCTTCGAGTTCAGCGAGACCGCGGGGGACGACCTCCTCCAGCTCGCCGAGATCGCGCTGCTCGACGCCGAGTCGGTGGACCAGCCCGCACCGGAGCTGCCCGTCGAGGAACGCACCGTCGACCTCGTCGACCGCCAGCACCCCGCAACGAAGGACCTCCCCCTGACCTGGGACCGCGAGGACCGGTGGCTGAGCTGGGCGGACGACCCGTCCGGCGAGGTGCACACGGTCGCCCAGCTCGAGCCGGGTGCCGACTCCGGCCCGGGGACGTCCCCCTTCCAGCCGCAGTCCTGGTGCCACGACTACGACGGCGGCCGGTCCTTCTACACCGGCATGGGCGGCACCGCCGACAGCTGGTCCGACGACGCGTTCCGCGACCACCTGCTCGGTGCCCTGCAGTGGACCACCGGCGTGGTCCGCGGCGACTGCCAGGCGACGATCGCCTCGAACTACCGCATCGACCGGCTCACCGCGGAGAACTCCGAGGGCGAGCTGGACCAGGTCGGCGAGCCGCACGGGCTCACCGTGGCGGCCGACGGCACCGCGTTCTACGTCGGCCGGGGGGCGTGCCCCTCCGGGCCGGTCCCGTCGTGGGACGACCCCGACGTCGGGCTGGGATGCGGCACCATCCACCAGTGGGACCCGGACACCGGGCAGGCGTCGCTGCTGACGACGCTCGACGTCATGGGTAACCGTGGCAGCGGCGGCGAGCTCGTGAAGAACGAGGAAGGGCTGCTCGGGATCGTGCCCGACCCCGACTTCGCCGACAACAGCTGGCTCTACGTCTACTGGATGCCCCACGAGTCGATCGACACCGAGCGCCGCGTGGGCATGCGCACGATCTCCCGCTTCACCTACGACCCCGACGGTCCGCGCATCGACCCGAACAGCCGGGTCGACCTGCTCGAGTGGGAGGCGCAGATCCACAGCTGCTGCCACGCCGGCGGCGGCATGGCGTTCGACGACGCGGGGAACCTCTACGTCGGCTCGGGCGACAACACCTCGTCCGGCGGGTCCGACGGGTACTCCGCCAACAACTGGACGCAGGAGTACGCCGGGTTCGGGTTCCAGGACGCGCGCCGGACCTCGGGCAACACCAACAGCCTCAACGGCAAGATCCTGCGGATCCACCCGGAGGACGACGGGACGTACACGATCCCGGACGACAACCTGTTCCCCGTGGGTGAGTACCCCGCGGACAAGACCAGGCCCGAGATCTACGTGATGGGCGTACGCAACATCTCGCGCCTGCAGATCGACCCGGACACCGACTGGCTGACCGCCGCGTGGGTCGGTCCAGACGCCGGATCGCCGGACCCGGAGCTGGGACCGGCGAAGTACGAGACGGCGACCATCATCACCTCGGCCGGCAACCAGGGCTGGCCGTACTGCATGGGCGACAAGCAGCCCTACCGCGACCGCAGCGACGAGGACGCGAGCGTCCTGACCGATTGGTACGACTGCGACGCCCCGAAGAACACCTCGCCGCACAACACCGGTCTGGTCGACGTGCCACCGGTGCGCGACAACATGATCTGGTACTCCCCCAGCGGTGGTGGCCCTGTCTTTCCCGAGGGCGAGGACGGCATCCCGTCGTACGAGGACGACGAGGCCACCTACACGTTCCCGTGGTTGAGCGGTGGTGGGCAGGCCGTGATGACGGGCCCCACGTACCGTTCGTCGCAGGTCGACCCGGACAGCGACGTCGCCTGGCCGTCGTACTGGGAGGGCAAGTGGTTCCTCGGCGACCAGTCGAACTCGAACAACCGCGTCGCGGTGACGATCGACCCGGAGCAGGTGCCCGACCAGGGTGCGCCCGCCTTCGCCGAGGACCTGCGGCACATCATCCCGGGTGGCCGCGGCGACGAGCTGCTGCAGAGCTGGATGGACGCGAAGTTCGGTCCGGACGGCGCCCTGTACATGCTCGACTACGCGAGCGGGTTCTTCAGCCTCGACCCGAACCAGAAGCTCCTCCGGATCTCGTACACGGGTGGGGCACCCACCCCGGCCGCGACCGCGACCGGTGCGAGCATCCAGGGCGACCCGCTGACGGTGGCCTTCGAGGGAGAGCGGTCCGGCGGCGTGTCCTACCACTGGGACTTCGGTGACGGGACGACCTCGACCCGGGCGAACCCGGAGCACACGTACCCGCGGGTCGGCGACTACGAGGCCACGCTGACGGTCACCTACGCCGACGGGACGAAGTCGAGGACGACGGCGGACGCGGCCACGACGTGCACGCTGCCCGACGACCGGGACACGGTCTTCTTCGGCGACACGGACTCCGGGGTCGAGAACGTCGACCTGGGCGGCTGCACGATCAACGACCTGATCCAGGACGAGAAGGAGTGGCGTACCCACCAGCAGTTCCTGCGGCACGTGAAGTCCGTGTCGAGGGGCCTGTTCGACGACGGCGAGATCTCGCGGCGCGAGCGCCGAGACCTGGTGGACTGGGCGGCACGCTCCCAGATCGGCGTGGAGCCGGGCGGCTACCGCACGATCTTCGACGGGACGCGGGACTCGCTGTTCGACTGGGAGCAGGCGCCCGGGGGCAGGTTCGACCTGCAGCCCGACGGGTCGCTGCGTTCCAGCGGCGGTCTCGGGATGCTCTGGTACGAGGCCGAGGAGCTCGAGGACTTCTCCGTGAAGCTCCTCTACCGCGACGTGTCGGAGGGTGACCACTTCGCCAACACCGGCGTGTTCACCCGGTTCCCGGACCCGACGGACCCCGGCGACGCCGAGTGCGCCGACGGGCAGGACGCGGCGTGGGTCGCGATCTCCTGCGGCCACGAGATCCAGATCTACGACGGCCCGACGGGCGAGCCGCAGAAGACCGGCTCGGTCTACAACTTCGACCCGGTCGGTCTCGACGCCGGCGGCGAGAAGCCGAAGGGCGAGTGGAACGAGTACGAGATCCGGGTGGTCGGCCAGGAGTACACGATCATCCGCAACGGCGTGGTCATCAACGAGTTCGAGAACACGCCCGGCCAGGAGTCCTCCCGGGAGGGCGACCCCCCGACGGACCTGCGCCAGTTCGACAGCGGGTTCATCGGGCTCCAGAACCACGGCGCCAGCGACCTGATCGAGTTCCGCGACGTCCGCGTGGCGGACCTGTAGGCCGCAGCCGGGCCGGTCGGTGCGGGACGTCACCGACCGGCCGGCCCGGCCGACCGGCCGCCACGGGCGGCCACCTCATCTTCCGGAGTCCCGACGCACGAGGAGTGCAGATCCATGGATCGACGTACCGCGCGACCGCGCGGGGCCGGGCGGCTCGCAGCCGCCGTGGTCACCGCGCTCACCGCAGCCACCGTCGTCGCCGCCCCGGCGGCGGCCGCCCCACCACCGACGAGTCCCGTACCGCCGAGCGCCCTTGCCGCTGCCGCCGACGCGCCCTCGGCCGAGGCGGCCGCCGAGCAGACGCTCACCTGGACGGCGGGCAACAGCATCAGCGACTACCTGACGTTCCCGACGACGGCCACCGCCGGACCGGCGACGATCGTGTTCGAGAACAGCCAGGACACCGGCAACACGATCGGCATGAGCCACACGCTCACGTTCGACACGACGACGGAGGGGTACAACCACGACCTCGACCTCGACATCCTCGCGAGCCCGTTCGACGCCAACGGCGGGCTCTACGAGGTCGAGGTCGACCTCCAGCCCGGGACCTACCGCTACTTCTGCGCGATCCCGGGCCACGGCGCGATGGCCGGCGAGCTCGTCGTCACCGAGGACGGTGGCGGAGGTGGTGACGACACCACGGCGCCCGCCGTGTCCGCGGAGGTCACGGGCGACCAGGACGACGACGGCGCGTACGTCGACGGGGCCACCGTGACGCTCGCCGCGACCGACGACGGCTCCGGCGTCGCCGGTGTCGAGTACGACCTGGACGGTGCGGGCTGGCAGGGGTACGACGAGCCGTTCGTCGTCGACGCCGTCGGGACGCACACGGTGGAGTTCCGCGCGACGGACGAGGCCGGCAACACGTCCGAGCCGCAGTCGATCGACTTCACGGTCGTCGAGGGCGACGGCGGCGGCGACGTCACCGCGCCGACCGTGACCGCCGAGGTCGCGGGCGAGCAGGACGACGACGGCGCGTACGTCGGGTCCGCGACGCTCTCGCTCGCCGCCACGGACGACGAGGCCGGCTCGGGCGTCGCCTCGATCGAGTACGACGCGCACGGTCACTGGATGCCGTACACCACGCCGGTGGAGTTCACCGAGCCCGGCGAGCAGACCGTCTCGTACCGCGCGACGGACGAGGCCGGCAACGTCTCGGAGGTCGGGACGACGTCGTTCACGGTCGTCGAGGGCGACGGCGGCGGCGACGACACCACCGCGCCGACCGTGGCCACCGAGCTCTCGGGCGAGCAGGACGACGACGGCGCGTACGTCGGGTCCGCGAGCGCGGTCCTGACGGCCACCGATGCCGGTTCGGGCGTCGAGACCGTCGAGTACGACCTCGACGGCGCGGGCTGGACCGAGTACACCGAGGCCGTGGTGGTCGACGAGCCCGGTGAGCACGAGCTCGTGGCGCGGGCGACCGACGCCGCCGGCAACGTCTCGCCGGAGAGCGTCACGACGTTCACCGTGGTCGCGGGTGACGGTGGGGGCGACACGGTCGCCCCGGTGGTCGAGCCCGAGGTCAGCGGCGAGCAGGACGCGGACGGCGCCTACCTGGGCTCGGCCGCGGTGGCTCTCACGGCGTCCGACGACGGTTCGGGCGTCGAGTCCGTCGAGTACGACCTCGACGGGGCGGGCTGGACCGGGTACACCGAGGCGCTGGTGCTCGACGAGCCGGGCGAGCACACGGTCTCCTACCGGGCCACGGACGCCGCCGGCAACGTGTCCGAGGTCGGGTCCGTGACGGTCACGGTCGTGGCCGCCGAGCCGGGCGACACCGAGGCGCCCACGGTAGAGCACGCCGTCTACGGCGCGCGCAACGACGCCGGCGAGTACGTGGGCAGCGCGTCGATCACCCTCGACGCCACGGACGACGACTCCGGCGTCGCGTCCGTCGAGTACCAGCTCGACGGCGGGACCTGGTACCGCTACGCGTCCCGGCTCACCGTGCCGACCCCGGGCGAGCACACGCTCTCCTACCGGGCGACCGACGTCGCGGGCAACGTCTCTGCGCCCGGGACCGTCACCTTCACGGTGGCGTCCGACGTGCCGGAGGACACCGTCGCCCCCGAGGTGACGGCGTCCGTCAGCGGGGAGCGCGACGCCCGCGGGAGCTTCGTCGGGCGTGCGACGGTGACGCTCGCGGCGTCCGACGAGGGCTCGGGCGTGGACCGCACCGAGTTCCAGGTCGACGGCGGCACGTGGCAGCGCTACGCGGCTCCGTTCGTCGTCGGGTCCGACGGCGACCACGTCGTGCGCTACCGGGCGACCGACGGCGCGGGCAACGCGTCGCGGACCGGTGGCGTCGTCTTCACGGTGGTCGCGCGGGACGGTGACCGGTGCGTCGGTTCCGACGTGCGGCCCACGGTGGTGATCGACGGCAACGACAGCACCGTGGCCAACGTGGACACCGGCGACGGGTGCACCGTCAACGACGTGATCGCCGAGGACGACGACTACCGCACCCACCGGGCGTTCCTGCGGCACGTCAAGCAGGTGACGAGGGACCTCGTGCAGGACAAGGTCCTCAAGCCGGTCGAGCGCCGGCGGATCATCATGGCGGCGGAGCTGTCCAGCATCGGTCGCTGACCCGGTCACCGACCGTCGAACGCAGCGGGCCGCGCTCCCCCGGGGGGCGCGGCCCGCTGCGTTCGACCTGGTGTCTCACTTCGTGGTCAGGCTCGACCGCATCGCGGTCACGGCTTACGATCGAGTCTCACCATCCAGAGCGGCCGAGAGTCCTGGCTCGACGACGCCGCAGCAACCCGTTCTCCGACGGAAGCCTCCCGAGGACGAAGGTGCTCAACACCAGGCCCGATGGAGTGACGCATGGTCGCAGAGGCATCCCTGACGCCACGGCACCGCCCGACGGTGAGCTTCGAGCTCATGCCGCCGCGGCGGCCCGAGGCCGCCCCCAAGTTCTGGGAGACGGCACGCCGCCTGGTCGCGGCGGACCCCGACTTCGTCTCGGTGACCTACGGCGCCGGGGGCGGCGACCGCGCGACCGCCCGCCAGGTCGTGGCGACCCTCCTCGAGGGCACGCCCGTCCTGCCCATCGCGCACCTGACCTGCGTGGGCGCCTCGCGCGAGGACGTCTCCGACGTCGTCGACGAGTTCCTGGAGGCCGGCGTCCGCAGCTTCCTCGCGCTGCGGGGCGACCCGCCGCGCGACCAGCCCGACTGGCGCCCGCCGGCGGACGGGGTGCACTCCTCGATCGAGCTCGTCGCCCTGCTGCGCGAGGTCGAGGCGCGGCGGTGCGCCGCCGACCCGGCCGCCGCCGTCCGCGGCGCGGCACGACCCCTGACCGTCGCCGTCGCCACGTTCCCCGACGGCAACCGCCAGGCGGGGACCACCCGCGCCCAGGAGGTGCAGCGCCTCCTGGAGAAGCAGCAGGCGGGCGCGTCCTTCGCGATCACCCAGCTGTTCTACGCCGCGGACAGCTACACCGACTTCGTCGCCGAGGCCCGTGCGGCCGGCGTGACGATCCCGATCCTCGCCGGGCTGATGCCCACGACCGAGCCACGCCGGCTCCGTCGTGTCGAGGAGCTCACCGGCGTCCCCGCGCCCCAGCACCTGCTGGACGCGCTGGACGCCCTGCCGGACCCGGAGGCGCAGCACGCCTACGGGACCGCGTACTCCGTCGAGCTCGCCCAGCGCGTGCTCGACGCCGGCGCGCCCGGCCTGCACGTATACACGTTCAACAAGTACCGACCCGCTCTGGACCTGCTCGAGGGTGTCCACCTCGGCGGTCGGACGCCGCACGGCGTCCCTGACCTGGCCAGAAGGCCGCTGGTACCGGGCATCCCGACCGAGGCTCCCGCCGTCTGACGCCTGCACCGCAGGAGGCACGACGCGGGACGACCGACACCAGGAGTGCTCATGACCACCACGACCGACACCCCCACCACCCCGGCATCGCGCGCCGCGTTCCCTGGCGGCACGATCCTCGGCTACCCCCGCATCGGCCGGCGCCGCGAGCTCAAGCGCGCCGTCGAGGCGTTCTGGGCGGGCCGCACCGACGCCGTCGCCCTCGAGGTCACGGCCGGCGCGCTGCGCCGCGAGACGCTGCAGCGCCTCGTCGCGCTCGGCCTCGACCCCGAGGACGGATCCGTCCCGGGCTCCTTCTCGTTCTACGACCAGGTGCTCGACGTCGTGGCGCTGCTCGGCGCCGTCCCCGCCCGGTTCCGGGACCTGATCGACGACGAGGACGGCTCGCTCGACCTGGACGGCTACTTCACCGTCGCCCGCGGGCGCGGCGAGGACGCGCCGCTCGAGATGACCAAGTGGTTCGACACGAACTACCACTACCTGGTCCCGGAGATCAGCGAGACCACCCCGATCTCCTTCGCCGACCACCGCATCGTGCGGGAGTTCGCCGAGGCCCAGGAGGCCGGCATCACCACGCGCCCGGTCCTCGTGGGGCCGGTGACCTTCCTCGCCCTGTCCAAGGCGGCCGACGACGCGGGCGAGGGCTTCCACCCCCTCGACCGGCTGGACGACGTCGTCGCCGCCTACGCCGACCTGCTGCGAGCGCTGGCCGCGGTCGGAGCGCCGTGGGTGCAGCTCGACGAGCCGGTCCTCGTCTCGGACACGGTCGACGCCCCCGCCGAGCGGGTCGACGCCGCGATCACCACCGCGTACCGCGCGCTGGCGACCGAGCTCGCCGCCCGGTCCGACGACGACGGCCTCGACGCCGAGGCCGAGCGTCCGGCCATCCTCGTGGCCACCCCGTTCGGCGGGCTGACGACCGGCGCTCCTGAAGGCTCCGCCGACGGTGCGGCGCGCCGGGACGGCCTGGCCCTGCTCGCCGCCACGGACGTGGACGCCATCGCGATCGACCTGGTCAAGGGCGCCGTCCCGACGGGGTCCGGACCGGACGGGACCGTCCCCGGCCTGGCGACGAAGACCCTCGTGGCGGGCGTCGTCGACGGGCACAACGTGTGGCGCGCCGACCTCGCGGCCCGGTTCGACCGGCTCGTCGCGCTCCGCCCGCTGGGTGCCGGTGCCCTGGCCGTCGGCACCTCGACGTCGCTGCTGCACGTGCCGCACGACGCCGACGACGAGACGTGGGAGGGGCCGGCCGCCGACCGCGCCGGGCGCTCCCCCGCGCTGCGTCGCTGGCTGGCCTTCGCCGACCAGAAGGTCCGCGAGGTCACCGTGCTGGCCCGCGCCGTGGCCGAGGGGCCGGACGCGGTGCGCGCGGAGCTGGACGCGGCGAGCGCGGCCGTGGCCGAGCGCGCTGCCGCGGCGGGCGTCGTCGTCCCCGCGGTCCGCGAGCGGCTGACCGCGCTGACCGAGGGCGACTTCGCCCGCGGTGCGCACGACGACCGGGTCGCCGCCCAGCGCGAGCGGCTCGGGCTCCCGCCGCTGCCCACCACGACGATCGGCTCGTTCCCGCAGACGTCACAGATCCGCACGGCGCGGTCCGCCTGGGCGAAGGGCGAGCTCGACGACGAGGCGTACACCGCCGCGATGCGGGCGGAGATCGCCCGCGTGGTCGCGCTCCAGGAGGAGATCGGCCTCGACGTGCTGGTGCACGGCGAGCCGGAGCGCAACGACATGGTGCAGTACTTCGCCGAGCTGCTGGAGGGGTTCGCGACGACGGACCTCGGCTGGGTGCAGTCCTACGGTTCGCGCTGCGTGCGCCCGCCGATCCTCTGGGGCGACGTGACGCGGCCGGCGCCGATGACGGTCGAGTGGACCCGCTACGCCCAGTCGCTCACGGCGCGCCCGGTCAAGGGCATGCTGACCGGGCCGGTGACGATCCTCGCGTGGTCGTTCGTGCGCGACGACCAGCCGCTGGCGGACACGGCCAACCAGGTGGCGCTCGCCCTGCGCGACGAGGTGCGCGACCTCGAGGCCGCCGGCACCGCCGTCGTGCAGGTGGACGAGCCCGCCCTGCGCGAGCTGCTGCCGCTGCGCCGCGCGGACCAGCCGGACTACCTGCGCTGGTCCGTCGGGGCGTTCCGGCTGGCGACGGCCGGGGCCGGCGCCTCCACGCAGGTGCACACGCACCTGTGCTACTCGGAGTTCGGCGAGGTCATCGGCGCGATCGACGGGCTGGACGCGGACGTGACGTCCATCGAGGCGGCGCGCTCGCGCATGGAGGTCGTGCCGGAGCTGCACGCCGCGGGGTACGCGCGCGGCGTCGGACCGGGCGTCTACGACATCCACTCCCCCCGGGTCCCGTCCGTGGACGAGGTCACCGAGCTCCTGCGGCTCGCGGTGGGCTCGATCGACCCGGACGTGGTGTGGGTCAACCCGGACTGCGGGCTGAAGACCCGCGGGTACGCCGAGGTGGAGCCGTCGCTGCGTCACCTGGTCGCGGCGGCGCAGGCGGTCCGCGCCGGCCTCTGAGCCCCGGCACCGCCGTCGCCCCGAGCGTTGCCCCGAGGGGGTGAGCAATCTCATCGCTCGGGGCGGCGGCCCTGTGCCACCATGGTGGGCAGGGCCGCCGCACGGGCGGACCGACGGATCGGTACGAGGAGCGAGAGATGCAGCGCGTCGTCGCGGGGAGCGGGGTGGCCCTCAGGGCCTGCTCAGGCAACCCGTCGACCCAGGCCGCCTGCCGCTGACCCCACACGGGTCGTGCGCGGAGGGCACCTGGCTCCGCCCTGCCCTCCTCCACCCGATCCACCGACCCACGGCCGACGCGCTCAGGCGCCCGCCGAGGTCGGCCCTGGGTGGTGCCCTGCTCCCGAAAGCCGACCCATGAACCCCCTGGACGAACAGCAGATCCGCGCCAGCCTCGTCAACGCCACGCGCAGCGAGCGGCAGCGGATGATCCTTCCCGAGCTCGCCGAGGTCCGCTGGGACCGCCTCGACTACCTCGGCTGGCGCGACCGCAAGCAGCCGCTGGCCGCGTACGCGGTCACCGAGGTCGACGGCGAGCCCGTCGGCATCATCCTGCGCGCCCCCGAGACCAGCAGCCGCCGGGCGGCGATGTGCGCCTGGTGCGAGGACGTCGCCGACGGCAACGACACGTCCCTCTACGTGGCGCGCCGGGCCGGGGCGCCCGGCCGCAAGGGCAACACCATCGGCACCCTGATCTGCACGGACTTCCGCTGCTCGCGCAACGTGCGCCGGCGCCCCACTCTCGCAGAGGCCGGGTTCGACGACGACGTGGCGCGCGCCGCCGTCGTCGAGCGGCGTATCGACGGCCTGCGCGAACGCACCCGGCGTTTCCTCGAGGAGGTCCGCAGCACCGCCTGACCGGTGCCACGAGGGGACGGCAGCCGCCCTGGCCCGGACCGCGGCCCGGGCCAGGCGGCTGATCGATAGTGCTCGTTTCGGATTGAGCGTGCCCTGGAAGCATGCCGACGCGATCGGTCGTGCACTAGCGTGCGTCATCAATCGACGCGGTCGGCGCCATCTGGACGCCACCCGGTCGACCTGACCAGCTCCCATGCAACGACGCACGAGAGGTCCTGATGATGAACACGTTCCTGACCCGACTACTGGCAGCGCTGGCCGCGCTGGTGCTGCTGCCGATCGCCGCGGTGACCGTGTCCTCCGCACCCGCTGCCGCCGCCACCAGCCAGTTCCGAGGGATGAACTGGGCGGTGCTGGGCGACAACTTCGTCACCGGTCCGCTCGTCCTGGACGGTCTGAGCAGCTCCGACAGCTACGCGACCGTCGAGGCCAAGGCCGACGCCCTGTACGACGACATGGAGAGCACGCTCGGTGTCGACACCGTCCGCCTGCCGGTCAACACCCACACGGTCGGCACGGCCTGGTGGAACAGCTACCGCGCCACCATCGACGCAGCGACCGCCCGCGGCTGGAAGGTCGTCCTGGCGTACTGGGAGGACGGCGCCGCGTCGGACGGCCGCATCACCGACTACGCCGCGTGGAACACCATGTGGTCCACCGTGACGTCGCAGTACGGCTCGAACGGCCTCGTGTACTTCGAGCCGATGAACGAGCCGCACGGATACAGCTCGACCGCGTGGCGAGACGTCGCTGCCGACTGGCTCGACTACCACTACTCCGCCGTGCCGAGCCGGGTCCTGATCGGCGGGACCGGGTACAGCCAGGACCTGCGTGACCTGTGCGCCGACTCCCGGTTCGCGGACACGTTGTTCTCGTTCCACCACTACGCGTTCATGTACGGCAGCAACACCTACGACGGCTGGATGGATCACGTCCGGTACCGGCTCGGCGACTGTGCCTCGCGGGCCGTGGTGACCGAGTTCGGCGCACCGATGAACGACGGCCGCGACTACGCCGACGCCGGCAGCACGGACAACTTCGTGCGCCACGTCCGCGCGGTGACCCAGGTCATGCGGGACGAAGGGATGGGGGCGACCTACTGGCCGGCCCTCGGCGGCAAGCCGGGCACCATCGGCTACGACTGGTACTCGATGTACTCGAAGAGCGGCACCGGTACCGGTCTCGACCTCACGCTGCGCAACCAGACCGGCGCGGACCGGCTGCGGTACGGGTGGGGCGACGACGTCTCCGGCGGCGGGCCGGGCGGCACGGTGACCCAGATCGTCAGCGAGGTGTCCGGCAAGTGCGTGGACGTGGTCTCCGCCTCCACGGCGAACGCCGCCGAGGTGGTGCAGTACACCTGCGGCAGCGGCTCGAACCAACGGTTCGAGCTGCGAGACCTGGGCAACGGCTACCACCGCCTCGTGGCGCAGCACTCCGGCAAGTGCCTCGACGTCAACGGTGCCTCCACGGCCGACGGCGCGGCGATCATCCAGTACACGTGCGGCAGCGGCACCAATCAGCAGTGGGAGCTCCGCGAGGCGGGCGGCGGCTACGAGCTCGTGGCCCGGCACTCCGGGAAGTGCCTCGACCTGCCGAGCGGGTCGACGGCGAACGGCACCCGGCTGCAGCAGTACGGCTGCTGGGGTGCCGCCAACCAGCGCTGGGACCTGTGATGGCGGGCGGAGCAGCATGTTCGCCGAGAGCGAAACGGCCCCTCTTGGCACTCTGCAGTCGAGAGTGCTAAATCATGAGGTGTAGCCAGGCGACGCCGGACGGACCGGCGCGCTGATCGCGGTCGGGGCCGCACCGCGCGGCCCTCGTCGAGGAGGTGATGCGCGATGGCTACCTACTGGGACCCGTTCCAGGAGATGGACCGACTCTTCGGGTCGCTCGCCACGTCGAGGAACGCCCCGGCCATGCCGATGGACCTGTTCCGCGAGGGCGACCACTACGTCCTCGCCGTCGACCTGCCCGGGATCGACCCCGGCAGCATCGACGTCTCGTGCGAGGACCGCACGCTGACCATCCGTGCCGAGCGCACGCCACGTTCCGGCGAGGGTCAGTGGCTCCTGCGGGAGCGCACGTCCGGCACCGTCGCCCGGCAGCTCACGCTGGGCCGGGGGCTGGCGCTCGACCGGATCACGGCGTCGTACGCCGACGGGGTGCTGACGCTGACCATCCCGGTGGCGGAGGACGCGAAGCCGCGCCGGATCGAGGTCAGCCACGACTCCCGCCCCGAGGCCATCGAGGCCGGCAACGGCTGACCAGCGGCGATCTCCTCGCGGCGAGGCCGGCGATCGGCGTCGGTGAGGGCCTCAGCCCTTGCTGGCGCCGATCATCGGCAGGCCGAACGCGAGCGACGCGGCCACGATGCCCCCGCCGAACACGTACGGCGCGATCGCGGGGTCGGCCGTGGCGCCGACACCGATGAGGACCAGGCCGGCGAGGAACAGCACGAACGAGACGATCACGCGCCCGAGCATCGCGCCCGGGGTGTCGTTCTGCGGGGCCGGGTTCACCTTGAAGTCGCTCATGGGCCCAGCCTAGCCCGCGCCGCTCAGGGCAGCCGCGGGCGCCGGACCGCGACGCCGGCGCGCGCGGGGTCGAGCCGGACCGGGCTCACCAGCACGGCCGGGCCGCGCCGCAGCACCCCGTCGCTCAGCGGCATGCAGCGCACGCCGCCGCGACCCCGCATCGCGGCATGGACACCGGTCGCCAGGACGCGGTCCATCCAGGCGCACGGGTGCGCCGGGCGTCCACCACGCAGCGTCACGGCGTCCTCGTCACCGCCGTCGCCGTCGGCAGAGCGGATCGTGAACTCCTCCCCGACCAGGGGTGCCAGCTCGGCTCCGCGCAGCACCACGTTGCGTCGCGTGAGCGTGGGGTCGAGCGGACCGGTGCCGAGCTCGCGGGCGATCTCCTCCAGCGCCTCGGCCGCGAAGAGCGTGACCGCGGCGTCCATGTGGGCGGCCTTGCCGAAGAACCTGTCCCCCACCAGACCCTTGCCGGCCACGACCTCGGCGGCCTCGGGGTACGACGTCGGCACGTCCGCCGCGCCGTCACGCGGCCGCCCGAAGTAGGCGTGCTCGGGGGACACGAGCAGGTGCGCGATCTCGACCGGGTACTCGAAGGGTGCCAGGGGTGCCACGCCCTGAGTCTCGCACCGCCCCGAGTCTCGCACCGGCCCGGGTCGCGCACCGCCCGCTACGATCACGGGATGTCCGAGCCCGCGATCCCCCGCCGCGTGCTGGTCGCCGGCACCTCCGGGGCCGGCAAGACGACGCTGGCGGCCCGGCTGGGCGAGATCCTCGACGTCCCGCACACGGAGCTGGACGGGCTGTTCCACGGTCCGGGCTGGACGCCGCGGCCCACGTTCCTCGACGACGTCCGCGCGCTGGTCGCGACCGACGCCTGGGTCACCGAGTGGCAGTACCGCGCCGTGCGGCCGCTCCTGCTCGAGCGGGCCCAGCTCCTGGTGTGGCTGGACCTGCCGGTCCACCTGCGGATGCGCCAGGTGGTCCGGCGCACCCTGGACCGGCGGCGCCACCGCACGGTGCTGTGGAACGGCAACATCGAGCCGCCGTTGCGGACCTTCTGCACCGACCGCGACCACATCGTGCGCTGGGCGTGGCGGACGCGGCGCACGCTCGACGGTCTCGACGAGCGGCTGGCCGTCCAGGCGCCTCACCTGGAGGTCGTGCGCCTGCGCAGCCACGTGGAGGCCGAGCGGTGGCTCGAGCGGGCCGCCGCCCGCACCGGGCGTCCCGTGCCGACGTCGGCTCCCGCCGTCGGCGTACGCCCTCGGTAGACGCGACCTCAGGGGACGCGCTACCTCAGGACACGAGCCGGTCGGCGAGCAGCTTCACGATCCGCACGTCACCGTCGAGCCAGTCGACGTCCCACAGGGTGTCCGCGTCCAGCCAGCGCAGCTCGTCGTGCTCGACGAGCGGTGCCGGCTCGCCGCCGGCGAGCGTGGCCATCCACAGGCGCAGCACGTGGCGCTCCGTGATGAACCAGGCGCCGTCGTCGGGCCCCGGGACCTCCGGCCCGAGCGTGACGGTGACGCCGAGCTCCTCGTGGAGCTCACGGTGCAACGCCTCGTCGGGACGCTCCCCCGGTTCGGCCTTGCCACCGGGGAACTCCCACCTCCGGGCGAGCTCCGCGGGCTGGGACCGGCGGGCGGCGAGGAGACGCGCCGGCCGGTCGAGCGAGTCGACGATGGCGGCGGCGACGACGAGGCGACGGATCATGGCGGTGAGTCTGCCATCCGGCCCCGAAGAGACGTGTGCCCCGCCACCAACATCCCCCGAGTGGTGGCGGGGCCAGACGTCATCAACCGGTCAGGTCGTGCGCATGCCCGTGCTGCGGGCCCAGGCGACAGCATCGGCCCGGGTCGAGACCCCGAGCTTGCGGTAGACGCTCCGCACCTGAGACTTCACGGTGTTTCGCGTGACGAAAAGCTTGCTGGCGATCTGCTCGAGCGTGACTTCCTCGGACAGGTTGGACAGCACGACCTGCTCACGAACCGTCAGGCCAGGGTCGAGGGTCAGACGGTCCATCTCGATTGCACTCATCGTTCTTCCTCCATGACGGCCGCCAGTCGCCATGACCGGCTCGGGGATATCCGTCATGAGTGGAGAGAGTGCGGGTGACGGTTCATGACGCAGGCCACACGCGAGCCGGGGGTGCAACCGGAGTCGGAGCGCTCCCACGGCCCGCGTCAGGGCGCCCGCGAGGCGGTATCTCCGCAGGCCAGCGCCCTGCCAGGGTGTTGCGTCAAGCAACCGAAACCCGATTATCACGATTGGATCACGGTTGACTCACCCTGCGTGCTGCGCGTACTCCTCCGCGGACAGGAGCTGGCCGGCACCCGTCACCTCGACCTTGAACAGCCACCCCGCCCCGAAAGGCTCCGAGTTCACCACCGCCGGGTCGTCGATCGCGGCCTGGTTGACCTCCACGACCGTGCCGGACACCGGCGAGTAGAGCTCGGACACGGACTTGGTGGACTCGATCTCGCCGATGACCGTGCCGGCCTCGATCGTGGCGCCCACCTCGGGGAGCTCGAGATAGACCACGTCACCGAGCGCGTCGGCGGCGACGGACGTCACGCCCACCGTGGCGGGGGTCGCGTCGTCGACCCACTCGTGCTCGACGGAGTAGCGCAGGTGGGTGGGGAAGTCGGCCATGAGAAGTTCTCCTGTCGTGGGGTAGGGCTGGCTCGATTGTGTCGGACGACGGCGCGGTGCGCCGGGTCTCAGCCGCGCTCGCGCCGGTAGAACGGCAGCGGGACGACGACGAAGGGTTCCGCCCTCCCCCGCACGTCCACGGCCAGCTCGGTCCCCTCGGCGGAGACCTCCGGGCTCACGTACGCCATCGCCACCGGGTGACCGAGCGTGGGCGACGGCGCGCCCGACGTCACGGCGCCGACCCGAGGCCCGAGGGACCCGTCGGGCGACGGCACGGCCTCCGGCTGCACGACGGGGTAGCCCGCGCGGGCGGGCCGCCGTCCCGTCCCGCGCAGTCCCACCAGCACCCGCTCCGGCGCGCGCTCGGCACGGGCGGCCAGCGCGGCGCGGCCCACGAACTCGACCGGGGTGCCGTCGTCGGACACCTTGTCCAGCTTGACGATGCGGCCGACGCCGGCGTCGTACGGCGTGGTCGTCGTGTCGAGCTCGTGGCCGTACAGCGGCATGCCGGCCTCGAGGCGGAGCGAGTCGCGGGCGGAGAGCCCGGCGGGCACGAGCCCGTGCGGCTCCCCCGCCGCGAGCAGCGCGCGCCACAGTGCCACGGCGTGCGGCGCGGCGACCCAGATCTCGAACCCGTCCTCGCCCGTGTACCCCGTGCGGGCCACGAGCACGGCCTCCTCGCCGAACCGCATGCCGAGGCTGGCGTAGTACCTCAGCTCGTCGAACGCGGTGCCGCCGGAGATCTCGGAGTCCTCGGCGAGGACCTCCCGCACGATCTGCGCGGCCCGCGGGCCCTGCACGGCGATCAGCGCGTCGCGCGCGGAGACGTCGCGCACCTGGGCGTCGAACCCGGCCGCCCGCTCCAGGAGCGCGACGAGCACGGTCTCGGCGTTCGCCGCGTTGGCCACGACGAAGTACTCGTCCTCGCCGGTGCGGTAGACGATCAGGTCGTCCAGCACTCCCCCGTCGTCGGCGCAGATCATCGTGTACCGGGCGCCCGCGCGGCGGAGCTTCGACAGGTTGCCGACCAGGGCGTGGTCGAGGGCCGCTCCCGCGTCCGGGCCGGTCACCGCGATGCCGCCCATGTGGGACAGGTCGAACAGGCCGGCGGCCTCCCGCACGGCGCGGTGCTCCGCGAGGTCCGAGGTGTACCGCAACGGCATCATCCAGCCGCCGAAGTCCGTCATCGTCGCGCCGAGCGCCTCGTGCTCGGCGTGCAGCGGCGTCTTCTTCTCCGTCATGGCGTCCTCAGTTCTCGCCGAGGGGCTCGGCGTAGGCGTCGATCGGCGGGCACGAGCACTGCAGGTTGCGGTCGCCGTGGGCCTGGTCGATCCGGCGCACCGGCGGCCAGTACTTGGCGGAGCGCAGCCCGGCGACGGGGAACGCCGCCTCGTCGCGCGTGTACGGGCGGTCCCAGTCGGTGCCCAGGAGGCTGGCCGCCGTGTGCGGCGCGTGGCGCAGCGGGGAGTCCGCCACGGCCCAGCGGCCGGCGGCGACGGCGTCGATCTCGCCGCGGATGGCGATCATCGCCTCCACGAACCGGTCGAGCTCGCCGAGGTCCTCGGACTCCGTCGGCTCCACCATGAGGGTGCCCGGCACGGGGAACGCCATCGTGGGCGCGTGGAAGCCGAAGTCCACGAGCCGCTTGGCGACGTCGTCCACGGTCACGCCGGTCTCCTGGGTGATCTGGCGCAGGTCCAGGATGCACTCGTGCGCCACGAGGCCGTGGGCGCCGGTGTACAGCACCGGGTAGTGGCCCGCGAGGCGCGAGGCCACGTAGTTGGCCGTGAGCACGGCGTTCTGGGTGGCCGCCGTGAGCCCGTCCGGGCCCATCAGCGCGAGGTACGCGTAGGAGATCGGCAGGATCCCGGCCGACCCGTGCGGGGCCGCGGAGACGGGCGGCACTCCCCCGTCGTCGTCCGCGTGGGCCGACGGCGTCGGGTCGCCGGGCAGGAACGGCACCAGGTGCTCGGCCACGGCGACCGGGCCGACGCCGGGGCCGCCGCCGCCGTGCGGGATGCAGAACGTCTTGTGCAGGTTCAGGTGCGACACGTCGCCGCCGAACCGGCCCGGGCGCGCGAGCCCGACGAGCGCATTGAGGTTCGCGCCGTCGATGTACACCTGACCACCAGCATCGTGTACGGCACCGCACACCTCGCGGACGTGCTCCTCGTAGACGCCGTGCGTGGAGGGGTAGGTGATCATGATCCCCGCCACCTGGTCGCCGTGCTGCGCGAGCTTGGCGTGCAGGTCGTCGAGCTGGATCTCGCCGTCGTCGGCCGTGGCCACCACGGCGACCCGCAGGCCCGCCAGCGCCGCCGACGCCGCGTTGGTGCCGTGCGCCGACGCCGGGATCAGCACGATGTCACGGTGCTGCTCGCCGCGGGACTCGTGGTAGGCGCGGATGGCCAGCAGCCCGGCCAGCTCGCCCTGCGAACCGGCGTTGGGCTGCACCGACACCGCGGCGTACCCCGTGATCCGGGCCAGCCGCTCCTCGAGGTCGGCGATCAGCTCGGCGTACCCCAGCGCCTGGTCGGCCGGGACGTAGGGGTGCAGGTCCGCGAAGCCCGGCCAGCTGATCGGCTCCATCTCCGCGGTGGCGTTGAGCTTCATCGTGCACGAGCCGAGCGGGATCATCGTCCGGTCCAGCGCGAGGTCCTTGTCGCTCAGGAGGCGCAGGTAGCGCAGCATCGCGGTCTCGGACCGGTGGCGGTGGAAGACGGGGTGCTGAAGGTAGTCGGTGTCCCGCAGCAGCACGTCGTCGAGCCCGACGCCCTCGGCCGCGTCGGCGGGCGCTGCGTCGAACAGCCCGAGCAACGTCTCGACGTCGGCCTCGGTGGTCGTCTCGTCGCAGGCAATCTGTACATGGTTCGCGTCCGCGACGTACAGGTTGTATCCCGCCTCGGCGGCCGCGGCGCCGACCGCGGCGGCTCGGCCCGGCACCGCCACGCGGACGGTGTCGAAGAACGCACCGTGCACCACCTCGACGCCGGCGGCACGGAGCCCGCCCGCGAGCGCCACGGCCCGGCCGTGCACCCGCTCGCCGATCGCCCGGACGCCCTCGGGCCCGTGGTAGACCGCGTACATCGAGGCGACCACGGCGAGCAGCGCCTGCGCGGTGCAGATGTTCGACGTCGCGCGCTCGCGCCGGATGTGCTGCTCCCGCGTGGCGAGGGCCAGGCGGTACCCGATCGCGCCGTCGGCGTCGACGGACACCCCGACGAGGCGGCCGGGAAGCTGACGCTCCAATCCCTTGCGCACCGACATGTACGCCGCGTGCGGACCGCCGTAGAACAGCGGGACGCCGAACCGCTGCGCCGAGCCGACCGCGACGTCGGCGCCCAGCTCGCCGGGGGAGACCAGCATGGTCAGCGCGAGGAGGTCGGTGGCCATCGTGACCAGGGCGCCGCGGTCCTTGGCCTCCACGACGACCGAACGGACGTCGAGCACGCGTCCGGAGGCACCGGTCTGCTGGACCACCACCCCGACGAGGTTGCCCTCGGGGAGGGTGCCGCCGTCCGCCTCGAAGGCGGCGAGCCCGGCGTCGAGGCCCTCCTCGAGCGACACGACGACGACGGGCAGGCCGACCGCCTCGGCGCGGCCCCGCGTCACGGCGATCGACTGGCCGAACAGCTCGGCGTCGAGCACCACGTAGCCCTGCTTGGCCCGGGACGCCCGCCACATCAGCGCGACGGCCTCCGCGACGGCGGTGGCCTCGTCGAGCAGCGACGCCCCGGCGATCTCCAGACCGGTGAGGTCCTCGACGACCTGCTGGAAGTTGAGGAGCGCCTCGAGCCGGCCCTGCGAGATCTCGGGCTGGTACGGCGTGTACGCCGTGTACCAGGCCGGCGACTCGAGCACGTTGCGCCGGATGACCGGGGGAGTGACGGTCGGGTAGTACCCGAGGCCGATCATCTGGCGCTTGACCTGGTTCTTCGCGGCGATCGCCCGCAGGTCGTCGAGGACCTCCGCCTCGCTGCGCGCCGCCGGCAGGTCGAGCGGCTCGCGCTCACGGATCGTCGCCGGCACGGCCGCGTCGACGAGCGCGTCGAGGTCGGCGTACCCGAGCTGGTCCAGCATCGCCGCCGTCTCGTGCCCGCGCGGGCCGATGTGCCGGTCGGCGAAGACGTCCGGGTCGAAGGGGGAGTGGGTCACGAGGAGCGCTCCGAGGGTCGGTGGACTGGGACCCTCCCCGCTCTGTCATGGGACCTGAGAGTTTTGCCGGTCCGCCTGTACGGGGCGCGCCGGCTTGCACCGTCGGTGGGCCTCCGCCGAGGCGGGGGCCACTTTTCAGAGTTGCCTCGCCGTGACGGTACAGGGGCCTGAGAGATTCCCGGGGAGGGTTTGCTCCTTCGGCGCCGGCCCCGGGGGGCCGGACTCTCCCGTCACGGTTCGAGCGGCTGTGCGGTTGTCCGCGCAGTCTACCGCCGAGGTAGTGCGGTTCCCGCCGAGGTAGTGCCCGGCGGGCCGAGGTAGTGCACCTCCCGCCGAGGTAGTGCCCCGTTCGCCGAGGTAGTGCCCCGTTCGCCGAGGTAGTTCCTTCAGTGCGACGAGGCGTCGTCGTCGGCCCACCGTCGATCGGTGTCCGTGGCGAGGTACAGCGCCGGCCCGATCACCGGGAGCGCAAGGATCACGATCGCCCACCCGACGGCGGGGCCGCCGACCATCCGGGGCGAGCGCCACCAGGCGTGGAGGGCGACCAACGTCATCGCGAGCACGCCGAGCGCTATCACCGTCCACGCGACGTCGTACCAAGCAGGCATGAACGGCACCGTCGGGTTCATCCCGGCATGCTAACCGCCACACCCGCACTCCAGGCCAGCGAGCACTACTTCGGCGAACGGGGCACTACCTCGGCGGGAACCGCACTACCTCGGCGAACGGGGCACTACCTCGGCGGGAACCGCACTACCTCGGCGGGCGGGGTGCTACGTCAGGTGAGCTCGAGGCCGCGGGCGACGTCGACCATCGCGTCCACGACCGCCCGCACCGCCGGGCCCGGCTCGTGCCGGGTGGCCCGGTGCCGCACGATGACCCGGCGCGAACCGAGACCGGGCATCGCCACCACGTCGACGCCGTCGGGCACCTCGCCGCTCTCGACGGCGAGCGCCGGGAGCATGGCGATGCCCTGACCGGCGGCGACGAGCGCGAGCGCGGTGTCGAAGTCGAAGTAGGCGTGCCGTGCCTCGATGGTGGTCCCCAGGGTGCGGCCGAGGCGCCGCAGCGCACGGTCGGCCGCGGTCCCGCCGAGCGCCCCGACCCAGGGCAGGTCGCGCAGGTCGTCGAGACGTTCCGGCGTGGGCAGGGAGACCGGCACCACGAGCCGCCAGGGTTCGTCGAGCAGCGGGACGTCGTGGGCGCCGCGGGGGGCGGGGGCGTCGACGTCGCCGTCGTGCTCGAGGAGGACGACGTCGAGGTCGCCGGCGCGCAGCATCCGCACGGAGTCGGCGGGCTCGTGCTCGCGGACGTCGATGGTGACGCCGGGGTGCTCCTCGGCGAGCGGCGCGAGCAGGGGAGCGACGACCGCGCGGATCGCCGACTGGAAGGCGCCGACCTTGACCGTCCCGGTGACGCCCTCGCCGAGGTTCGCGATCTCCTGGCGCGCCTCGAGGAGCTCGGCCTCGATGCGTTCGGCGACGTCGGCGAGCACCCGGCCCGCGGGTGTCAGCGTGACGCCGCGCGGCCCTCTGTCCAGCACCGGGAAGCCTTCCTCGGCCTCCAGACGAGCGATTTGCTGGGACACGGCAGAGGGGGTCACATGCAAAAGATCTGCCGCGGCGAGGACGCCGCCGGCGCGGTGCACGGCAAGGAGGAAGGCAAGCCTTCGTGGGTCGGTGGCCATGTAGCGATGCTAAGCGGCATCTGCAGAAACATTCAATTGTGCTGAACGTGTTTCGTGCCGCAACATTGCTCTCGGCGCCCGCCGGAGTCAGTGGTCCGAGGCCGGTGTCATCCCACCTGAAACCCCCGTGAGGAGGCTCGTATGTTGCCGTACCTGTTGTCCGTGGTC
Organism: Isoptericola sp. S6320L; assembly: GCF_023015685.1. Lineage (NCBI taxonomy): Bacteria > Bacillati > Actinomycetota > Actinomycetes > Micrococcales > Promicromonosporaceae > Isoptericola > Isoptericola sp. S6320L. Next base: position 165,137 of record NZ_JALKAT010000003.1, on the reverse strand, counting down.
ACCGCTCTCGGTTGGGTCGGCGCCATCGTCGGCCTCGTCGCCTACTTCCAGGTGTCCCGAGGTCGTTGGGCACCCAACTCGATCCAGTTCCAGGCCGCCAACCTCTGCGCGACCTCGATGCTGTTCCTCGTCGCCGCCGTCCACGGCGTGTGGCCGTCGGTCGCCGCGAACGTCGCCTGGATGGTCATCGGGGCGCAGGCCGTCCTCATGATCGTCCGCGCCCGCCGCGACGCCCGCCGCGGCGCGAAGTACGCGGAGCAGGCCTACGCCGAGCCGGCGTACGCCGAGAGCAGCACCTTCACGGAGACCGGCTTCAGCGAGACGACCAGCACCACCGTCACGCCGGAGCTCGTCGTCGACCACCTCGAGGTCCGGACGCCGCTGGCCGTGCGCTGAGGCGTCCGCCTCAGAGCGTGGCCTGCCAGGCCACGATCCGGTCGACGGCGCGCGCGACGACGTCGGGGGCCGCGGCGAAGGACAACCGCACCCAGTCGCGGCCCCGCTCGCCGTCGAAGTCCGTCCCCGGCGTGATCGCGACGTCGGCCTCCGCCAGCAGGCGTGAGCAGTACGTCACGGCGTCCAGACCGAAGCGGGAGACGTTCCCGTACAGGTAGAAGGCGCCGTCGGCCGGAGCCACCGGTCGCCACCCGAGCTCGTCCACCCGGTCGAGCAGCGCGGTGCGCGACGCCGCGTAGCGCGCCACGTTCTCCGCCGCGGCCGCGTACCCCTCGGCGGAGAACGCCGCGATCCCGGCGTGCTGGGCGAGGGCCGGGGGAGACAGGGCGACGTTGCCGGCCAACGCGTCGACCGGACCGACGAGCTCCTCGGGCAGCACCAGCCACCCGAGGCGCCAGCCGGTCATCGCCCAGTACTTCGAGAACGAGTTCACGACGACGGCGCCCCGGTCCGTGTGGGTGGCCGCGGTCGCCTGCTGCACGTCCTGGCTGTAGGCGATGCCGTGATAGATCTCGTCGCTGATCAGCCGCACCTCGTGCTCGGCGCACCAGCGCGCGACGGCGTCGAGCTCGGCCGGGGCGATCATCGTCCCGGTCGGGTTGGCGGGGGAGGCGACGACCACCCCGTCGAGGCCGCCGCCGTAGTACGCCTCCATGAGCTGCGACACGGTGGGCTGGTAGCGGGTCTCGGGGCCGCAGTCCAGCTCGACGACCTCGCAGCCCAGCGCGGCCAGGATGTTCTTGTACGCCGGGTAGCCGGGACGGGCGAGCGCGACGCGGTCGCCGACGTCGAACGCCGCGAGGAACGCGAGCACGAACCCGCCGCTGGAGCCGGTGGTCACGGCGATGCGGGCCGGGTCCACCTCCACGTCGTACCAGCGCCGGTAGTGCGCGGCGATCTCCGCGCGCAGGGCGGGTACGCCCAGCGCCTCGGTGTAGCCGAGGTCGGCGCGGCGCAGCAGGTCCGCCGCACGCTCGCGCACGACGTCGGCGGCGCCCGTGGAGGGCTCGCCGGCGCAGAGGTTGAGGACGTCGTGGCCCGCGGCCCGGCGTGCGTTGGCGGCGGCGAGCACCTCCATGACGGCGAACGGCGGGACCTGGCTGCGGCGCGAGACCTTCATGGCGCCCATCATGCCCGGCGTCGGCGTCGGCGGCCGCCGTCCCGGGATGTCCGTCGTCCACCGGCTGGGTAACGTGACCGCATGGTCGCCCACCGCAGAGAGCCTGACGATGCTCCCCGCGAGCGCCCCGCCGTGGCGCAGGACCCCGCGCGCCGGGCCGCGCAGTACCGCGTGGACCGCGAGATCGACCGCGAGCGGGCCCAGCGGTCGGCCGGCGGGCGGCATCGCGCCGAGCACGCCGACCAGCGGGCCGGCCGTGCCGACCCGCCTGCCGACGAGGCCCCGCCCCGCCCCCGGATGGACGACCGCGCCCGGTGGGTGGACACCGTCGTGGACCAGGCGATCCGCCGCGGCGAGTTCGACGACCTGCCGCTGCAGGGCAAGCCGCTGCCCGGCATCGGCGGGACCCACGACCCGGACTGGTGGCTGCGGAGCCTCGTCGAGCGCGAGCAGATCAGCGGCGTCCTGCCCGCCGCGCAGCTCCGCGCCGAGCACTCCGCCATGGACGAGACGCTGGACCGCGAGCACGACGAGCATCGGGTCCGCGAGATCGTCGCCGACTTCAACGCCCGCGTGATCGACGCCCGCCGGCAGCTCACGGGCGGCCCGCCCGTCGTGACCCCGACCCGCGACGTCGAGCGCGAGGTCTCCCGATGGCGTCAGCGGCGCCGGTAGTGTCGCGCTCATGACCTGGACCGTCGCCGAGCTCGTGGCGCGCACGGCGACGGCGCTCGACGTGCCGGCGCGGCCCACCACCGTGGACGGCCTCGACGCGGGCGACCCGGAAGCCGTCGTGCGGGGCGTCGCGGTGACGACGCTCGCCACGCTGGGGGTCCTCGAGCGAGCGGTGGCGGTGGGCGCCAACGTCGTCGTGACCCACGAACCGCTCTTCTACGACCACCTGGGCGCCGCGACGGCGCAGCTCGCCCACGAGGGGGACCCGGTGCACGCCGCCAAGGCCGCGTTCGTCCGCGAGCACGGCCTCGCCGTCTGGCGGATGCACGACGCGTGGCACGACCGGCGCCCGGACGGCATCGACGTCGGCACCGCCCGCGCGCTCGGCTGGACGTTGGACCCGGAGGCGGCCGCGCGCGGGGTCGCGTGGTGCGACGTGCGCCCGACGACGGTCCGCGAGCTGGCCCGCCACGTCGCCGCCGCGCTCGGCTCGACCCAGACGCGGTTCGCGGGCGACCCGCACCGGACGGTGCGCCGGGTGGGTCTCGACCTGGGCTTCCGCGGGTTCGCCCGCCACCGCTCCCTGCTGCGCACGGCCGGCGTCGACGCGGTCGTGATGGGGGAGGCGCACGAGTGGGAGACGGCGTCGTACGCGGCGGACCTCGCCCACCTGGACGGCACGGGGCTGGTCGTCGCCGGCCACGTGCCGAGCGAGCAGGCCGGCATGAGCCTCTTCGCCGACTGGCTGCACGCCACGGTCCCGGAGGTGCCGGTGACGTTCCTGTCGACCCCTGACCTGTTGGTCGCGGCATGAGCACGCCGCTCCCGGCGCCCGCTCCCGGCCCCCGGCCGGCGCCGGAGGCGGGCTGGGTGCCCGACGTGCTGGACGGGTTCGAGCAGCGCACGCTCGCGCTCGCCCCCGACTTCGAGGGCGAGGTCGTCGCGACGCTGGTCCGGCGGCGACGTGACGCTCCGCCGTCGGCCGACGCGGGCGTCGACGTGCTGTACGTGCACGGCTGGACGGACTACTTCTTCCAGACGCACCTCGCGGACTTCTGGGAAGGGCTCGGCGTGCGCTTCCACGCGCTGGACCTGCGCAAGTACGGCCGGAGCCTGCGCCCGCACCACACGCCGGGGTTCATCACGCGGCTGCGCACCTACGACGAGGACATCGAGGCGGCGCTCGCCGAGATCGGTCACGGACCGGACGCCGGCAGCGACCGGCGGCTGGTCCTCATGGGTCACTCCACCGGCGGGCTCGTCCTCAGCCTGTGGGCGCACCACCGTCCCGGCCGCGCCGACGCGCTGGTGCTGAACAGTCCCTGGCTGGAGTTCCAGACCCGCAAGGTGGGCCGGCTGGTCCTCGAGCCCAGCATCCGGGCGCACGCGGCGATCGCACCGCGCAGCCACCTGGTGAACGTCGACCTGGGGTTCTACGCACGGTCCATCTCGGCCCGGCACGACGGCGCGTGGGAGCTGGACGCGGCGTGGCGGCCCGACGCGGGGTGGCGGGTGACGCCGGCCTGGCTGGCCGCGATCTTCTCGGGCCACGACCGGGTCGCCCGCGGCCTGACCATCGACATCCCGATCCTGGTGCTGCTCTCGGCCCGCTCGACGCCGCCGGTGCGCTGGAGCGAGGACATGATGCGCACGGACACGGTGCTCGACGTCGTCGGCATCGCGGCCCGGGTCCCCCAGCTGGGGCGGCTCACGACGCTGGCCCGGATCGAGGGAGCCCTGCACGACGTCACGCTGTCGGCACCCGCGGTGCGCGACGTCGTCTGGTTCGAGGTGGCGCGCTGGTTCCGCGCCTACGTCCCGCCGGCGGCGGGCCCGGCGCCGGAGCCGGAGCCGCGGGGCTGGCGTCGCTGGTTCTCCGGGCGACGGCAGGCCGGCCGTCGGCCGGCCTGAGCCGGGGGAGCCGCCTGCTCGACGCGGCGGTCCGCTAGCTCTCGCGGAGCGCGGCGCGGACGTGGTCGACGATGCCGTCGGCGGCCGCCTCGATCTCGGTGAGGCAGGTCTCGAAGCCGTCCTGGTCGCCGTACCAGGGGTCGTCGACGTCGAGCACGGACTCGCTCCCGCCCGCGGGGACCGCCGGGGCGCTCGGGTCGAACGATCTGTACATCCGGATGTCTGCGTCTGTACCGTCGGCGAGGGCCCGCAGCGCCCGGGCGTGCCGAGCGGTCATGGCCAGCACCAGGTCCCGCTCTCCGAGCTGGTCCGCCCGGACCTGACGGGCGCGGTGGCCGTCGCCCGTCGGGTAGCCGTGCGCCGCCAAGACCCGACGCGCGCGGGGGTCGACGGGGTTGCCGTGCTCCTCGTCGCTGACACCGGTCGAGTCGACCACGACCCGGTCCTCCAGACCTGCCGCCGCGAGCCGGTCACGCAGCACGATCTGCGCCATCGGGGACCGGCAGATGTTGCCGGTGCAGACGGTCATCACACGAAAGGTCTCTGAGCTCACGGGCACATGGTCGCAGACCGGGCGCGACCGGGCGGGTCGCGGCTCGTCCGCGTAGCGTTGCCGCATGAGGTGGTCCGCAGACGGCTTGATCGCGGTGACCGGCGCCTCCGGACGCTTGGGCTCGCGCCTCGCGTTCCGGCTCGCCGCGGAGGGCGCGCACCAGCGACTGGTGCTCCGCGACCGCTCCCGGGCGCCCCGGCTCGGGGACGGCCGCCCGCTGCCGGAGTGCGAGGTGGCGGTCGCCGACGGCTACGAGGACGCCGCCGGGATGCGCGCGGCGTTCGAGGGCGCACGGACCGTCTTCCTCGTCAGCGCCCGGGAGTCGGCCGACCGGGTGGCCCTGCACACCGCGACGATCGACGCCGCCGTCGCCGCCGGGGTGGAACGGCTGGTGTACATCTCGTTCGTCGGCGCTGCACCGGACGCCACGTTCACGTTCGCCCGCGACCACTGGGCGACGGAGCAGCACCTGCGCCGCAGCGGTCTGCGGTGGACGGTGCTGCGCGACAACCTGTACCACCAGTCGCTGGCGAGCTTCGTCGGTGCGGACGACGTCATCCGCGGCCCGGCGGGTGACGGTCGCGTGGCCTCGGTGGCGCACGACGACGTCGCGGACGTCGCGACCGCCGTCCTGCTCGACGAGGACCCGCGACGGCACGACGGCGTCACGTACGACGTGACGGGACCGATCGCCCTGAGCCTCACGCAGGTGGCGGCGCTGCTGACGCTCGCGACCGGCCGCCAGATCACCTACCACGACGAGACGCTGGACGAGGCGTACGCGTCCCGGGCAGGCCTGGGGGCCTCGGACGTCGAGCTGGCGGGCTGGGTGTCGTCGTACACGGCGATCGCGGCCGGCGAGCTGGCGCACGTCTCGCCGGACGTCTCCCGCCTGGTCGGGCGCCCTGCACGCTCCTTCGAGCAGTGGTTGGACGACTACCCGTTCGAGTGGGAGCACCTGCTGCGCGGCCCGGGCGGCGGCCCGAGCGGCTCTGCACGCTGAAAAACCCTTGGCGTGCCGCGCCGTCGGGCATAGCGTCGTGCCTACGAACGGAAAGGAGGTGATCCGAGCAGTGAAGACTCTTCGGACCAGCGAGGTGGTCACGGGCTGAGTCCCGTGACCACCGGGACCTGCGGGGGCCGTGCCATCGTCCAGCACGGCAGGAGACCACTCCACCCCGCGGGTTCTTCCGTGCCTGCGGACGCTACGCCCGCCCGCAGTAGTCGGTGATGGCGTCGGCGGCGACGTACTCCGTCACCGGGTCGGGCGAGGTGCTGCAGTCGGCGACGCCGGTCTCGACCTCCTCGAACGACGTCACGTCCGCGTCCACCGCGTTGCTGCCGTCGCCGCAGCTGACGGTCGCGCTGCCGGTCGTGCGCTCGGCGTACGCGTAGAGCACGTAGGTGCCCTTGTCGACGTCCACCAGCAGGGAGTCGGTCTCCACGATCGCAGGGGCCTCGGTCGCCTCGAGGAGCCCGCCCGCGACGGCGTCCCGCACCATCGCCTCCTGGTCCTCGGTCGCGCCGCCCTCGGCGCGCGCACCGGCGTCCTCGCCCCGGCTCCACTCGCTCTGCACCGCGGTGCCGCCGTCGCCCGACACGCGCACCACGGTGACGGCCGTGTAGATGTCCTCGGACTCCGGCGTGCCGAGCCACTCGACCGACACCCCGCCGCCGCAGCTGCTCTCGACCGCCGGCGCCGTGTCGGCGGAGGCGCTGGGGGACGCCTCGCCCGCTCCGGGGTCGTCCGCGCCCGCACAGCCCGCCAGCAGCAGTGCCGTGCAGCCGGCGGTGACGGCCGCCAGCCGTCGCCCGTTCGTCCTGGTTCTCGCTCCGTTGCGCCTCACGAGCCGCAACGTACCGGACGGAAAGCGCTTCACGACAGGATGAAACCGTCGCAGAACGGCAACGATTCCGCATCATTGGCACGTGTCACCCGCTCAGCCCTTCAGACCGGAGTGCGCGAGGCCCTGGACGAACTGCCGCTGTGCCACGAGGAACACGGCGAGCACGGGGATCACCGTCAGGGTGGTCGCCGCGAGCTGCACGTTCCACATCGGCCCGCCGTAGGCGTCCACGTACTGGGTGAGGGCCTGCGGCAGCGTGAAGTTCTCCCGGCTCGACAGGTACACGATCGGCTCCAGGTAGAGGTTCCAGGACTTGAGGAACGTGAAGATCGCGACGGCGGCGACCGCCGGCCGGGCGAGGGGGAACGCGATGCGCCAGAAGATCCCCCAGCGGCCCAGCCCGTCCATGCGCCCGGCCTCCTCCAGCTCCCGCGGCAGCCCGAGGAAGAACTGCCGCATGATGAACGTCGCCAGCACGCTCGGTGCGCCGAAGATCGGGACCACGATCAGCGGCCAGTGCGTGTCGATGAGGCCCAGGGCGTTGACCATGCGGAACAGCGGCACGATCGTCACCTCGGCCGGGACCAGCATCCCGACGAGCACCAGCACGAACAGCGCGTTCGCCCCGGGGAACGAGATCCGCGCGAACGCGTACCCGGCCAGCGAGGCCACGAGGATCGTCCCGGCCGTGACCAGCGCCGCGATGTACAGGCTGTTCCAGTACTGCTGCGCGAACGGCTGCAGCGCGAACACGTCGGCGTAGGCGTCCCAGGAGACCTCGTGCGGCCACAGCGTGGGCGGGATCCGCAGGATCTCGCTCATCGGCTTGAGGCTCGACGTCGCCATCCACCACGTGGGGAACACGAACGGGACGCTCAGCACCACCAGCAGGGCGACCAGCAGCCCGCGGACGGCGCGCGGCCGACGACGGCGGCGCGCGGCCGGCACGTCACCGACGGCGGGCGGCGGCCCGGCGAGGGCCGGCGGGTCGGTCGCCGGACCGGCCACCGGTGCGGACGTGACGTCAGACCTCATCGTGGACCCACCTCTTTCGCGTCCGCCACTGGATCAGGGTCAGGGCCAGGACGATGACGAACAGGAGCACGGAGATTGCGCTCGCGTAGCCGAACTCGTTGAACCGGAAGGCCTGCTGGTACAGGTAGTAGACGAGCACCGTGGTGGAGTTCCCGGGCCCGCCGCCCGTCAGCACGTCGATCTGCGCGAACACCTCGAGGGATCCCACCACGGTGAGGATCGACACGAGCAGCACGGTCGGGCTGATGAGGGGCAGGGTGATGGAGCGGAACCGGCGCCACGCACCCGCGCCGTCGATCCGGGCCGCCTCCTGGACCTCCTCGGGGACGCTCTGCAGCGCGGCCAGGAACAGGATCATGTTGAGGCCGACGTTCTTGAAGACCTGGACCACGATGACGGCGAGCATCGCCGTCGGTCCGCTGCGCAACCAGTTGGGTCCCTCGACGCCGACCGACGCGAGGAACCCGTTGATCCCGCCGTCGTCCTGGAGCAGGAAGCCCCACACGATCGTCCAGGCGACGAGGGACACGACGACGGGCGAGAAGAAGAACGTGCGGAACGTCGTCGTGCCCGGCAGCTTCTGGTCGAGCAGCACGGCCAGGAGCAGTGCCAGCGTGACGTTGAGGACCACCAGGCCCACGGAGAACCACAGGCTCGCGACGAGCGAGTCCCGCAGCCCGGGGTCGGCGAGCATCCGCTCGTAGTTGTCCGCGCCGCTGAACACGAACGTGCCCGCGAGCACGTTCCACTCGTGCAGGGAGTACCAGGCGACGGTGACCAGCGGCACGATGACGAACGCGACGGTGCCCAGCACCTGCGGCGCCACCATCAGGTAGCCGACGGCGCGGTCGCGCTGCGCCGCGGAGCCGCGGGTGCGCGCGGAGCGCACCCGCGGCCGCGCGGCCACCGGTGTCGAGGTCATGAGCCGGCCAGGACGGGGTCGATCGACGTGCACACGTCCGCGAGCACCGCCTCGACGTCCGCGTCCGCCGTCCACAGCGGGTCGAGACCGGCGCGCACCGTGTCCTGCAGCTTGGCGAAGCTCGGGTGGGCGGGCTTGGTGACGGCGTCGGTGATCCCGTCCACGACGACCGCCTGGAGCTGGTCCTCGCTGAGCAGCGGGTTGGCCGCGCCGAGGACCTCGGCGGTGAGCAGCGACTCCCGCGGCGGCGGGAAGTAGGCGGCCAGCTGCTCGGCGTTCTCGGGGTTGGTGAACCACGCCAGGAAGTCGGCGGCCACGTCGGGGTGCTCCCCCTGGGCGAAGACGCCGATGCCCGCCTGACCGATGACGTTCTGCCGGCCCTGGGGCCCGGCCGGCAGCGGCACCACGTCCCAGGCGAAGCTGTCGTCGAGCGAGGAGGCGCGCGAGATCTGGGTGATCGTCATGGCGGCGTCGCCCGCGAAGAAGTCGGCGGTCGTGCCCGGGCCGGGCATCGCGCCGTCGTCGAACGTCGCGTCGTGGATCCACGTCATGGCGTCGACCATGGCGGGGTCGGTGAAGGTGCACGTGGCGCCGTCGGCGCTCCAGGGCGCGGCGTCCCAGCCGTCCCAGATCGTCGAGAGGTTCTCCCACACCTTGTAGTCGAAGTCACGGACCACCAGGCCCTGCTTGCCGGACTCCTCGGCCGCTGCCGCAGCGATGTCCCGGGCGGCGTCGTAGGTCCACTCCCCGGACCCGACGAGCTCCGCGGGGGACGGCTGGCCGGCGGCCTCGACCTGGTCGGTGTTGACGAACATGGCGAACGGGCTGTTGGAGAACGGGTAGGCGAAGAGGCCGCCGTCCTGCTGCCAGAGCGCCAGCGAGCTCTCGAGGAGGTCGTCGTAGGCGTAGCCGTCGGTCCCCTCGAGCACCGGGCCGACGTCGACGAGGGCGCCGCTCTGCACGAACTCGGGTGCGTAGCTCTCGAGGATCCACGCCAGGTCGGGGGCGTTGCCGCCGGCGAGGCGGGTGGTGAGCGACGTCGTGTAGTCGTCGAACGGGATGGCCTCGAACGTGACCTCCGAGACGAGCTCAGGGTGCTCGGCGACGTACGCGTCGGCGATGGACTGGAACAGGGCGAGCTGCGCCTCGTCGGCGGTCCAGACGGTCATCGTCAGCGGGACGGGCTCGCCCGGTGCCTCGGGCTCGCCCGCCGCCTGCGGGTCGGACGACCCGCAGGCGGCCAGGCCGAGGACCGCCGCGGTGGCGATGCCCGCGGCGAGGCCGCGGTGTCGGATGGTGTGCATCAGTGCTCCTTCGAACTGGATGGGCGGTGGGTGCTGCACGGGTGCGCCGTCGGGCGGACGGCGTCAGTACGGGTGTGCGCCGTCGGCCCAGCGGATCTCGACGCCGGCGGCCGTGAGCTCCTCCTGCAGCTCGGCGAGCAGGTCGGACTTGGCGTGCACGTCGTGGGGCCGCACGCCGCGCTCGGTGCAGAAGGCCGCGAGGTGGCCGGCGACCTCGCCGACGTTCCACTCCACGGGGTGCAGGCGGTAGCAGCCGTTGGTGATGTGCGTGGTGCCGATGTTCTTCGCGGCGGCCAGCAGGTTGGTCGTGCGCTCGGGCAGCAGCGCGCCGAGCGGGATCTCGAACGGGGTGGACGGGACGTCGATGTAGGTGTCCCCGCCGGTGGAGGGGTGCAGGTCGATGCGGTACATACCCACGCCCACGCTGTCCTCGTAGCGGGTGGCGCCCCGGTCGCCCCGTACCGCGTACGACACGTCGTTCTCCGTCACGGTGGTGACGGCGCGGATCCGGCGACCCTCGCGGTGGTAGGCGGCCTGGGCGAGCCCGTCGGACGTACCCATGACGTCGGGCCGCAGGCGCAGTCCCGGGAACCCGGTGCCGCCGTCGGGCCGCGGGGCCTCGGTCTGCATCCAGTAGAGCATCGAGAGGCTGAGCTGCCGGGCGTCCTCGATCCGGGCGAGCTCCACCTCGCGCGGGACGTCGAGCACCGGCTCGAGGAAGTAGTCGATGGCGGGCCAGTTGACCAGGCAGACGTCGCTGGCGAGGAAGCCCGGCTCGAACAGGTCGCGCGCGAGGATCCGGCGGAACGTCCACAGGTTGCCGTCGCCCGGGTTGCGCGACTGGTCCGCGACGACCGCACCGGCGTCGTCGCCGGGGTTGGGCGTGAAGCTGCGCACGTCCATCTCGAGCGTGCGGGGGTTCGGTGCGTGCCACGAGAGCATGCGCTCGCCGTTCCACGGCCCGGGCCGGTAGCTGCGCCAGAACTCGTAGCGCTCCGGCCTGTCGATGGTGTGGTCACCGTCGGTGTGCTCGACGGCGAAGCACACGCTCAGGGCCTGGACGTTGCCGGGCTGCGCCTCGGCCGGGGCGCTGGGCTCGCCGGTCGTCTCCCGGGACTCGAACCCGGTGACGTACGCGGTACCCGTCAGGGGCAGGAGCTCGCCCGTCTCCGTGGCGTCGAGCACGTAGCCCGCGGTCACCGTGGTCCGCGTGCCGTCCAGCACCGACTCCAGCGTCACCGAGCGCACCGTGTCGTCCGCCGTCTCGGCGGCGACCGGCCGGACGCGCTCCAGCAGCGTGAGGCGGCCCGCGGCCCGGGCGGGCAGCAACATCTCCTCCAGGACGCCGACGGCGACCCGCGGCTCGTGGCACAGCTTCGACACCCAGCCGGCGCCCGGGTTCAGGGCCGCCCGGGTCCGCGCCGCCGCGGTCAGGGGGTAGCGGCGGCGGTACGCGTCGCGGATGCCGTCGCGCACGGCCCGGTAGCGCCGGGTCACGCCGAAGTCCTCGACCCAGGGGTGCTCGTCGGGCGGGACGCCCTGGGAGGTGAGCTGGCCGCCGATCCACGGGTGCTCCTCGGTCAGGACGACGCGGGCGCCGCGGTCGGCGGCGGCGAGCGCCGCGGCGACGCCGCCGAGGCCGCCGCCGACGACGAGGACGTCCGTGGTGACGTCGGTGGTGACGTCCGGGGTGGTGGGCACAGGTGCTTCCGTTCTGTCGTGGTGCGGTGGTTCAGGGGACGAGCGAGCCGTCGGTGCCGGCGGGCGCGCGCTGCGACGCGGGTGGGCCGACGGTGCCACCGGTGACCTCGGTGCACTCCAGGAGCCGGTGCAGCTCCTCGTCGCCGACGTCGTCGCCCGCGACCAGCCGGGAGAGCAGCAGGAGCGCGCGGGCTCCCATCTCCTCGCGCGGGATCGCGTAGCCCGACCACTCCTGCGGCCGGCGCAGCCGGTGGTGCGGCTGGCCGAGCAGCAGGACGGAGACGTCGCGCGGGACGTCGAGCCCGCGCCGGCCGAGCGCGTCGTGCAGCTCCTCGGGGTCGCGCTCGGGCGAGAGGACGACGGCGGTGAGCCCCTGCTCGACGACGGCGGTGACGATCTCGTCCGGCTCCTCCTCGGGGACGAGGCGGGCGCCGAGCCCGGCATCGCGCAGCGCGTCGCGGTAACCCTCCCAGCGGTCGGTGGTGGGCTGGTCGGTGCCCAGCGCCCCGACGTAGCCGATCCGGCGGTGCCCGAGGCCGACGAGCCGCTCGACCACCCGGCGGGTCGCCCCGGTGTAGTCGGCGCCGACGTAGGGCAGCCGCCCGCCCTCGCTGGACCGCTTGCCGATGAACGCGAACGGGTAGTTGGTGTCGAGCAGGTGCTGCAGCTCGCTGCGGTCCTCGTGCTGACCGAGCAGCAGGCAGCCGTCGGCGATGCCGAGCCGCTGCCAGCCGTCCCGGGTCAGCCGGCGCCGACCCTCGACCACGCGAGCGCTCGTGAACAGCAGGATGTCGATGCCGAGCTGCTCGGCCGCGTGCTCGATCCCGACGAGGAACGGGCCGTAGAAGTCCCGCCCGCCGCCGGGGAAGGTGGCCTCGTAGGTGAAGACGCCGATGATCTGGTTGCGGCCACCGGCCAGGCGCTGCGCCACCGGGTTGGCGGAGTATCCGGTGATGCGGATCGCGTCGAGCACCCGCTGGCGGGTCTCGGCGCTCAGGCGGACGCCGGCAGGGAGCCGGTCGTTCAGCACGAACGACACGGTGGCCTGGCTGACGCCGGCCATGGCGGCGACGTCGGCCTGGGTGATGCGACGCTTCGGCATCCGATCCTCCTCGATCCGCCGGCGATGACGTGATCGAGAGTCTGCCCGGGCCGAGGAGTCGGCAACAAGACGATTATGCGCATTATTATTGCGCCGACGAAAGGGCCCTCAGCCGCGTCCTGCTGCGGCTGAGGGCCCTTCCCTGCGCATTATCCGAGCGCCCGACTCACCCTCGGGTCAGGCGCACTCTCCCTCGTCCTGCCACGGACCCCACGGCGACGCCCCCGGCTCCTGGCCACGCGTCCACCACGCAGCGGACCACTCGTGCCCGGCATGCACGACGACGTCACCGGAGTGGTGCACGGCGCTCGCCGTCCACGCCGTACCGCAGCCCGACGCGGCCCCCTGCTCGGCCCAGGGCCCGTGCACGCTCGCCCCGGGCACGTCGCCGCTGCTCCACCAGAGCGCCTCCCAGGTGGCGCCGTCGTACGCGACCGTCGCGCCGTCGTCGTACACCGCGGTGGCGTCCCAGGTGGCGTCCGGGGCGTCGCACGCGGCCGACTCCTGCGCCGTCGGCGTCCAGCGGAACCAGTCGAACGTCGCCTCGATCTCGGGCGCCGCGGTGGCCCCGCGCAGGGCCGAGACCCCGACGCCCGTCGGGGCGAGCTCGGCCAGCGGGACCGGACGGCCGATGGTCGCGAACTCCTGCCCGTCCGTCGAGGCCGCGGCGAGGACGTTCGTCCCGTCGCTCGTCAGTCGCAGCCACACCGTCGTGCCCGTCCCGACCGGGACGGGCGGGGTGTCGATCGATGCGTTCCGCTCCGCGCCGTCCTGGCGCCAGATGTACGAGAACCGCAGGCCGTTCGACCCGAACCCGTGGTCGAGCTTCGCGTACGTGTCGCCCGCGGTGTGCAGGATCAGGCCCGCCTGCTGGTAGCGCTCGCGCGGGTCGACGTCCACCTCCGTGGTGACCTCCCAGGGCCCGTCGGGGACGGCCTGCACCGGGAACGGCGCCCCCGCCACGCCCGTGCCGTACGTGGGGACGGTCAGCGCGCCGTCGGCCACCGCGTGCCGGGCACCGTCCGGGTTCACGACGTCCCACAGCGCGCCGTCGAGCGCCGCGCCGTCGAACTCGTCGGACGCCGCGCCGCTGCACTGCTCCCGCAGCGGGTCGGGGTCGGGCGGCGTCGGCTCCACCCTGGTCGCGTACGCGATCGTGGCGCCGAGCCGGTCGCCCGACTCGTAGAACAGGTAGGTGTCCTCACCCTCGGTGACCACCTCCGGGGCGGCGACACGTCCGACGTCGTCCCCGACCCCCGACGAGCGGTGCAGCACCCGCTGGGGGCCGATCTCGGTCACCGTCGGGTCGACCGCACGGGCATAGGTGACGCCCGACGAGCCGTGGTAGGTGAGGTAGTGCTGCCCCTCCCAGGTCAGCAGGTTGCCGCCCGACACGTTCTGCCCCGTCGCGGCGTCGGGGACGACGACCGGCTCCGCCCGCACGTCCCAGCTCTTGCCGTCCACCGACTCCGCCATCTTGATGCGGCGGATGTTGTCGGTGCGGTTCTGCATGTAGAACATGCCCCAGCGGTACGCCGAGTCCGGGTCCGGGTGGGGGAACACCCGGGCGTACGACGTCTCGGTGGTACCGGGGCCGCCGTCGGCGTTCGTCACGGCGACGCCGGAGTCGTCGAACGTGACGCCGTCGGCCGAGCTCGCCCAGCGGGTCGTGGAGTTCTCGCCGTGGAAGTACAGCAGCACCTGACCGGTGGCGTCGTCCCACACCGCGTCCGGGGAGGAGACGTGGGAGACGCGGTCGTAGTGCGGCGGCCACTCGTTGGCGATGAGCGGGTTCTCGGCGTACTCCGTCCACGGGCCGTCGAGCGAGTCGGCGTAGAGCAGCGAGATGCCGCCGGGGGAGTCGTGCGGGGCGTAGTACAGGTACCACTCGCCCAGCGGGTCGGCGAGGTGCTCACCCGCGTGGAAGATGCTCGGGAAGATGAACTCGTTCGTCGGGTTGTAGTCCATCTCGGCCTTGTCGATGACCCGGCCGGAGAACGCGAACTCGGGGAGCGCCGGCTCGCCGTCGGCCGCTGCGGCGGACGACGGCGCCACGAGAGCGCCGGCGAGCGCGATCGTCAACGAGGTGGTGACGGCCGCCAGGCGGCCGGCCAGACGGCTTCGTCTGCGGTGAGGGTGCACGATGACCTCCGTCGGTAGACCGGCGGCACCGTCGCCACCGGCGCCGGGACGTGCCCGGCACCGGCAGTCTCCGGAGGCCCCGCGACTCAGGTCAACGAGATGATGCGCATTATTAGCGCGTGAACGGGTTCGACCGGTCGATCGTCGAGTCGGGGCTCGTGCTGCGTGCGCCCGTGCCGGAGTCCGGTCCGGCGTCGGACGAGGCGGTGCGCTGCGCCCCGCGGATCACCCGCAGGAACGCGATGCCCGTGCCCGCCACGCACACGGCGATCACCCCGAGGAAGACGTTGAACGGGATGACGTCCAGTGCGAGGAGGATCACCGCCGCGCCCAGAATCGCGCCCTCGACCAGCGCGATCGTCAGGAAGCTCCGGGTCAGGGCGGACGAGGAGCCGGTCGAAGCCTTGTCAGCGTTCATGTCCCGAGCCTATGGCGTCGCCACGCCAGACGGCGAGGTCCTCCGACGTGCTGCTACCCGCCGGGTACCACCAGCAGGTACGCCACCACAGCCATCAGCCGGGGCGCGCCCGGAGGACAGGGGCAGCCGCGCCTAGACTGCCGCCGTGACCCTACGACTGATCGGCGCGGGCCTGCCCCGCACCGGGACGTCCTCGCTGCGGGAAGCGCTGGCGTTTCTCCTGGACGCGCCGATTTACCACATGAGCGAGGTGTTCACCCACCCCGAGCACGCTGCCACCTGGGTCCGAGCCATCGACGGCGACATGCCCGACTGGGACGATCTTCTCGCCGGGTACGCCGCGGGAGTGGACGCGCCGTTCTCGAACTGCTGGCGTGATCTCGCCGCTGCCAACCCGGACGTTCCGGTGCTGCTGTCGCACCGCGGCGACCCGGAGGTCTGGTACCGCAGCATGGCGTCGACCGTCCTGCCCCGCACCAGCGAGATGCTCGCCAGGGACGCCGACGACCCGATGGTCCCGCTCTTCAGGGTTCTCTTCCGTGATGTCTTCACCGACATCACCGATCCGCACGCGGTCAAGGAGGGCTACCACCGCCGGCTCCAGGAGGTCCGAGCACTGGTCCCGCCCGAACGACTGGTCGAGTGGCAGCCGGGCGACGGCTGGGAGCCGATCTGCCGCGCCCTCGGCATGGCCGTACCGGGCCGCCCCTTCCCGCACGTCAACAGCTCCGCCGACTACCGGTCGCGCGACGAAGCACGTTCCCGCAAGGACGACGAGCGACTCGCCCGCGTGCGCGCAGCAGGCAGCCAGGTGCCCGAGCTGCCCGACTGACGGACGAACGCTGCGCGTCGTGGTGGGCGAGGGCCCGAGAAGCCCGCTGCTGGACCCCTCGCGCCCCCGCCCCCCGAATCACGCTACTGCGCCTGGATCTACCCGAACGTGACGTCGAGCGAGCCGTCGGCCGAGAACGACCAGGAGAGGCCGCCCGCGTACTGACCGCACGCGGACCCGTTCGAACCGGACCAGAAGGAGTTGCCGCCGGCGTCCGTGCCGGAGTAGCGGTCGCTGGAGCCGCTGTCGCAGGACACGTTGCCGCTGAAGGTGTGCGAACCCTCGTCGAAGTTGAAGTTCCGCTCCTCGTTGCCGATGCTCACGTTGCCGGTGATGGTCATCGAGCCAGGGTTGCTGTTGTACGTGAACCCGTGCTTGCCGTTGTCCACCGCGTACGAGTCCCGGACGACGTGGTCGACCTCGATGTCCTCGCCCCCGAGCTTGAAGCCGTTGCGGTCACCGTTGCCGGCCTGCGAACCGTCCGACAGCGTGCCGTTGGAGAAGGCGAGCGAGCTCTCGATGGTCACCTCGCCGATCGGCCCGGTCTCGGACTTGGTGTAGAGGTCCCAGCCGTCGTCGATGTTGTGGTGCGCCACCGTGTCGCGGAAGACGTTCCCGGGCCCGGACGTCAGCTTGGCCGCGAACCCGTCGGCGTCCTCGCCGTCCGAGTCGGCGTTGTCGTGCGACTCGCTCGAGACGATGAGGTTGTGCGACGGCCACTGGTCCGACGGCGCGCCCGCGATCAGGCGGGAGAGCTGCAGCCCGGTGTCGTGGTTGTAGCGGGTCACGACGCGCTCGATGATGTTGTGGTTGCCGCCGAGCAAGATGCCGTTGTCCCCGGCGTGCTGAACGACGAGCCCGTAGACGTGCCAGTAGTCGCCGCCGATGGCGAGACCGCGGTTCGAGGAGTCCTCCGCCTGCGCGGAGAAGTCGAGCACCGGCGTCTCGCCCGGGTAGGCGGAGAGCAGCGTGCGGTCGCCCGAGGTGCCGTCGTTGCCGGGCTCGATGGTCACGGTGTCGGCCAGGTCGTACGTGCCACCCCGCAGGAAGATCTCGCCACCCGCGTCGACCCGGTCGATCGCCGACGTCAGCGTGGTCGGGTCGGACTCCGTCCCGGAGGCACCGGAAGACCCACCCGGTGCCACGTAGAGGGTGTCAGCGCCGGGCTGGGGCTCGTCGGTCGGGTCCGGGTCCGGCGTCGGGTCCTCGGTCGGGTCGGGGTCCGGTGCCGGGTCGGTGCCCGGGTCGCCGGCGTAGGTCTCGAACTCGCCGACCCGGGGGGTGCCGCTCGAGGAGGTGATGACGAAGTCGATCTTGCTCAGCGACGTCGTCGGGACGTCGATGACGCCGGCACCGCTGCCGGTGGCCAGCACGTCGTCGTTGTCGTGGTTGACGACCTGCCACGCACCGATGTTGCCCTCGGCTCCCGCGGCCTCGCGGATGTTGATCGAGGACACCGTGGTGTCGGTGCCCCACTTGACCGAGATCCGGCCGGTCGAGCCCGACGGGGACCAGTAGGTGCTCATGTCGCCGTCGCGGACGTTGCCGTAGCTCGTGCCGTCACCCTTGGAGGAGCCGTCCGAGCCCGCACCGATGCTGAGGTTCTCCCCGCTGGGCGGGTCCGTCGGGTCCGTCGGGTCCGGGTCCGGAGTCGGGTCCGGGTCAGGCGTGGGGTCCGGGTCGGGAGTCGGGTCCGGGTCCGGCGTGGGGTCGGGGTTCTGCGGCGAGCAGGAGCCGTCGGAGACCTGGAGGCCCTTGTTCGCGCCGGCGGTGGCCGCGAGCAGGTTCGGGACGCACTGGGCGTCGTCGAGCTGGTAGGAGTACGGCACGGACACCGAGGTGGTCGACGTCGGGTTCGGCCCGGCGGGGTGGTTGTCCGAGCCGTCCGAGGACCAGGTGATGTTGTCCCAGATGTTGCCGCTGACCTCCCAGTACCCCATGTCGTCCGTGTAGAAGGTGCCGAGCGGGTCCTTGGAGTCCTCGAAGTAGTTGTTCTCGACCAGCGCCTCCGCGCCGAGGCGGGAGTTGATCCCGGACTTGGTCAGCCCCACGAAGTGGTTGTTGTAGGTGTGCGCCGTCCCGGCCCGCAGCAGCGGCGTCCGCGAGTCGATGTTCTCGTAGAGGTTGTGGTGGTACGTGACGGGACCGTTGCCGGTGTCGCCGTCGCTGGAGCCGACGAGCCCGCCGCGCCCCGAGTTGCGCAGGATCGAGTACGACAGCGTGACGTGCGTGGTGTCCGCCTTCATGTCGAAGAGGGCGTCGTAGCCCTCGGACTCGCCGCCGGACGCCTCGAGGGTGAGGTGGTCGGCCCAGACGTTGCTGACGTCGCTCTCCATGCCGATGGCGTCGCCGCCGTTGGAGGTGGGGGAGCCCGACTTCTTGACGTTCCGCACGTGCAGGTTCTGCAGGATGATGTTGTCCGACGAGCGGATGTGGATGCCGAGCTCGTCGAAGAGCGCGCCGCTGCCCACGCCGACCAGCGTGACGTTGCTGATCTCCTTGAGCTCGATCACGTCGTCGGCGGTGTTGCAGCTGTCCCCGGACACCTTGCTGGTGTTGCCGTGGTTGATGGTGCCCTCCACCTCGATGATGATCGGGGTGTCGCTGCTGGCACGGGAGCAGAGCGCCTGGTGGATCTCGGTGCCGGTGCTGGCGCTGACGGTCTGCCCGCCGGCGCCGCCGGTGGTCCCGCCGTTCTGGGTGGCGAACCCGGTGGCGCTGCCGGTGGCGGCCTGGGCGTCGGCCATCCACAGGGCGGTGATGCCCATCGTCCCGGCGAGGGCCATCGTGGCTCCTGCCGCGGTGAGCCGTCTGGCGGCTGTTCTTCTCATCGTTGCCTCACTTCGTCATCGAATCGGGCATGGCGGGTGGTGCGACGCGCCAGGCGGACCGTCCGCCGTCGGGCAGCACTGCCCGGGTGACGCGTGGCCTCATCGAGAAGCCCCTGTCGTGCCTGGCTCCGACGCTGGAGCGAGACACCCAGATGAGGTCGGCTCCATCAGGAACCGGTTTCTCATGCTAGAGATCGGTTTCCCAGGGCGCAAGTTCACCCGCTGTTTCACCCGCGGACGGGTCAGACCGCGCGCAGCCAGTCGTACGCGACCGGCAGGGCACCGAGGACGCTGACGTGCCCGTCGCGCGGGCGCAGCCACAGCTCGCCCGCGGGCAGGCCCGTCACCAGCAGCTCGCCGTGGTGCCGCGGGATCACCCGGTCCGCGCCACCCTGGACCACCAGCACGGGCGCGGTCACGTCCGCGAGCGCCGCACCCCACGGCCGGACGAAGGCGACGTCGTCGTCCACCAGGCCCCCCGGCCACTCCTGGCCGGCGCGTACGGCGTCGTCCCCGAGCCCGGCCCAGGAGCCGGCGAGCATCGCGTAG
Organism: Isoptericola sp. S6320L; assembly: GCF_023015685.1. Classification (NCBI taxonomy): domain Bacteria; kingdom Bacillati; phylum Actinomycetota; class Actinomycetes; order Micrococcales; family Promicromonosporaceae; genus Isoptericola; species Isoptericola sp. S6320L. The sequence goes on along the minus strand of NZ_JALKAT010000003.1, from coordinate 145,739 downwards.
TCGGCCTCCGTGAAGCTCGTCTCGTCGAACTCGGCCGTCTCGCCGAACCGCTCGCGCGCGGCCCGGCCGCCGAGCGCGGCCCGCAGACCGCCGTCGTCGGCCATGCCGGCGAACCAGGCGTCGGTGCCGTCGTACGGGGCGACGCCCGCGAGGGTCACGACGCCGCGGACCAGGTCGGGTCGCAGCGCCGCGAGCGCGAGGGCGTGCGGCCCCCCGCCGGAGGCGCCGACGGCGTGGCAGGCGGGCACGCCGAGCGCGTCGAGGGCGTGGCCGACGTCGGCCGCGGCGTCGGCCACGGACCGTCCGGGCGCCGGGGTCGAGCCGCCGTAGCCGGAGCGCGCGGGGGAGAGGACGCGCAGGCCACGGGCGGCCGCCGCGGCGACCACCGGCGCGAGCAGCGCCCCGGACTGGGGCGACCCGTGGTGCCAGACGACGGCGGGCGCGTCGCGGTGCGCGCCGGTGTGCGCGCCCGTGTCGTGCACCACGAGCGTGCGTCCGTCGGGAAGGTCGACGTCGTACCGTGCCGTCATCGCGGTCCTCTCGTCGTGACACCGGCGTCCGAGCAAGGCTTGCGCAGGCAACCTACCGCGCCGTCTCGCGGCTGAGCGCGACCGGCGGACGACGGCGGTCCTCCTGCTGGTCGACGCGCCGAACGCCGCACCCGGCGCACCGCACGTAGAGGATGCGGCCGGTGGAGACGGTGTGACCGGACTCCACGACCCACCCGTGCTCGTGCGGCGATGCCGCGGTGGTCCGGTGGCCGTGCGCCTGTCCGTGCGGCTGGCCGTGCGCCTCGAGTGTCGTCATGCGGTCCAGCGTGGTGTCATGGTCTTGTGCACCTCAACCCTTACGGCGAGTACGCGGTGCTCCTGGCCGCCTCCCTCGCGGACGACTGGCCCGGCGACCGCGCCGGCATCGAGGCGCGGACCCGCGAGTTCGGCATGACGATGACGTTCCCCGTCGCGCCCGACGACCACCCGCGCACCCGTCGCGTCGTCGACGACTGGCTCGCCGTCGTCGACGCCACCGACCCGGAGGAGCGTGCCCGCCGGCTCAACGCGCAGATGGCCGCCGCCGCGGCCTACCCCCGCCTCACCGACCACGACGACGAGGGCTGGCACCTGCACTACCGCGACGAGGACCAGTCGCTCCCGCGGGTGCTGCATGCCGTCATCAGCGTCGGCACCGCCCTGCACCTCACCACCCGCGGCATGCACCGCCTGCACCGGTGCGCCGCGGGCGAGGAGCCGGGCGACCCGTGCGCCGCCGTCGTCGTCGACGTCACCCGGAACGGGCGTCAGCGCTACTGCTCCGTGCGCTGCGCCAACCGTGCCGCCGTCCGGCGTCACCGTGCGCGCGCCCGGCACCAGCCGGTCGGCCACGGGAGGGGAGCGTGATGACCAGGTCGGTCACGGCCCTCGCGCTCGCCCTCACCGCGACGCTGCTCACGGCGGGCTGCGCCGACGAGGCCACCCCACCCGCCGACGCGGCAGGGCTCTCGGAGCGGTACCCCGACGACACCGCGGCGGACTGGGTCGCGTCCGCGGACCACGTCGTCGTCGCGACGGTCGTCGCCGAGCGGGAGGTGCCGCAGGACGAGGACCCTGCGGAGAGCGGCGAGACGACCGTGCCGCGCGAGGTCAGCCTGCACCTCGACGAGGTCGTCTGGTCGGCGGAAGAGCCGGCACGCGGCGCCCCGGAGGGCCGCTTCCCGCTGGTCGCCCGCGGATGGACGCTCGACGAGGGCGAGAAGGTCCCGGTCGTCGCGGAGGGCACCCCCCGGCTCGAGGTCGGGCACAGCTACGTCCTCGCGCTGTTCTGGGAGCCCGCCGTGCCCGACGGGCCCGAGCCCGTCCCGGCCCACTGGAACACGCTCGGGCTCGACAGCGTCGTGCCCTTCGACGGCGGCGTCATCGGCGCGGGGGAGGTCGCCGGGACCCTGGTCTCGCCGTCGGCCGCCCCGGGGGGCGTCGGCTCCGACGACGGCGCCGCGACGCTCGGCGAGGAGCTCGCCGGGCAGAATCTCGACGCCCTCAGGACCATGCTGGACGAGGCCGCGCCGGACGTCCGGGAGGACGGCTAGGGCACGGCACCCGTGCGCTTCGGGCAACCGGCCACTACCGTGGCGGCATGACCGCTGGACCCCACCCGGGCCGCCCCCGTGACCCGGCCGCCGCCTCCGACCGCACCGCGGTCGTGGTCGAGGACGACGCCGAGATCCGTGCGCTGCTCGAGGAGGTCCTCACCCAGGCCGGGTTCACGACCTACACCGCCGTCGACGGACGCAGCGGGGTCGACCTGGTGACGCGGATCGACCCGCTGCTGACCACGCTCGACATCAGCCTGCCCGACATCGACGGGATCGAGGTGTGCCGCCAGATCCGCACCGTCTCGAACACCTACGTCGTGATGCTGACCGCGCGCACCGACGAGATCGACGCCCTGATGGGCCTGGACGCGGGCGCCGACGACTACCAGACCAAACCGTTCCGGCCACGGGAGCTGCGGGCACGCATCGAGGCGATCCTGCGCCGGCACCGCCGCGACGTCCCGCCCGCCGCCGCCCCGGCCGCGGCACCGGCCGCCGCCCACGCACCGCACGCCGGTGCCCGGCCGCTGCCCGACGGTGCGGCCTCCGCGCTGACGGTGACGGCGGACGCCGACGGGCTGCTGGTGGACCCGGCGGGCCGCACCGTCCACGTCGACGACGTGGAGGTCCACCTGACGCGTAGCGAGTTCGACCTGCTCGCCGCGCTCGTCAACGCGCCCGGCCGGGTGCTCTCCAAGGACACCCTCGTGCGGGTCCTGTGGGGCGACGAGTACGACACCGGTACTCCCGTGACCCCGGCCGACCGCCGCAGCGTCGAGGTCCACATGGCCAACCTGCGGCGCAAGATCGGCGACGACCCGGCCTCACCGCGGTGGATCAGGACGGTCCGCGGCGTCGGCTACCGCTTCGACCACCGACCCTGACCGAGGGCGGCCGACACCAGGGCCGCGGCCTCCTGCGCGTCCACCATGACGTCGCGGGCCAGGGCGCGCGCCGTCTCCAGCCCGGGGTCGTCCTCGTCGAGGGCCGCCTGGCAACGCGCCGTGGACCGGGCCAGGTCCTCCAGACCCAGCATGACCGCCGAGCTGTGGAGACTGAGGAGCCGCACCCGTGCCAGCTCGCCGTCCCCGCGGGCCAGGGCCCGTCGGCAGGACGTCAGCCGCCGCGGCAGCAGCTCGAGCCAGATCGTCGCGAACCGGTCGACCGCCGGCGCGTCGCCCTCGAGCCCGTCGATCAGGTCCTGCCACGCCCGCGCGACGGCGGCGAGCGGATCGAGGCCGGTCATGGCCGGCACCACGGCAGCACGGTGGCTCCGACGTCGGCGGACGTCGGCTCGGCGTCGTGCGAGAGCAGTACGGGCATGTCCGGCTCCGCGGGCTAGTGAGGCATCGATACCTCGATGCTGAGCACCCGACCTCGTGGAGGGCTGCCGTTCCGATCAGGATCACCTCAAGATCACCTCAAGATCCCGACCGGTGGCGCGTCGTGTCAGAGCCCTCGCAGGGCGCTCGCGGTCGCGCGCAGCCGGTCGAGGGCCGCCGGCATCCCGTCCCGGTGACCGTCCTGGAGCGCGGACTCGACGTGCCGGGCGGCATCGGCGAGCTCGTCGTCCCCGAACGTCCCCGCCGAGCCGGCTATCGAGTGGCACAGCAGCGCTGCCTCGTCGCGGTCCGCCGGGTCGGGCGCCGCACCGCCGGCCGTCGCGCCGGAGGTCGCGCCGGAGGTCGCGAGCAGCTCCAGGACCCGGTCCGCCCGGCCGAGGTTGCGCTGCCGAGCGCTGCGGGCGAGCCGCGCGACGGCGTCGTCCAGCGCGTCGTCCTCGGGAACACCGCTCCCCGACCCGCTCACTCGTCCCACCCGAGCACGTCGGCGAGGCGCTGCGGCAGCGCGAGCGGGTCGAAGGGCTTGGTGATCACCCCGACCGCGCCCAGGCCGTCGAGCTTGCGGATGTCCTGGGCCCCCACCTTCGCGGTGAGGAAGACGACGGGGACGTCCCGCAGCACGTCGATCGTCCGGATCCGGGCCAGGACGGTGGGGCCGTCGTGCGTGGGCATCATGACGTCCAGCAGGATGACGTCCGGCCGCACCTGACGAGCGAGCTCGACGCCGTCGGCCCCGTCGCCCGCCGTGCGCACGTCGTGCCCGCCGACGGCGGACAACGACAGGGCGGCGACCTCGCGGATCGACGGGTCGTCGTCGACCACCACCACGCAGCGTCGGCTCGTTCCCATCTGCTCCGTCCCCCCGTGACCGGACCCGGCCGACGCTACCCCGCCCGGGCGCCATCGGCATCCGCCACCTACGCTCGGGCCATGGTTGAGGCGCGACGCGCGGCAGCACGGGCGCACGCACTGTTCCTCCGCTGGTGCTGGGCAGCCGGGGCGGTGATGCTCGTGCTCGCCGTCGTGCTCGCGGGTCCGTTCGACGCCGCGACCCGGCAGCTGGTGTCCCAGTCCGCCCTCGCCGCGGCCGCCGTCTTCGCGTCCGTGAGCTGCGGCTGGCGCGCGGTGCGCTCCACCGGACGACGGCGTCGCGCCTGGGGAGCGCTGTCCCTCGGCGGGATCGTGGGCCTGCTGGGCAACGTCTACGCCACCGCCGTCGGCGACCCCTCGACGGGCGACATCGCCTACATCGCCGCCCTCTCGCTGGGCGTCGTGGGCCTCGCCCTGTTCCCCACCGTGCGACCGCGCGGCCAGGAGATCGTGCGCATGCTGCTCGACAGCGTCGTGGTCGGCGGGTCGGTGCTGTACATCGCCGTGTTCGCCGTCGTGCTGGGCGGGCGCGACTGGACCGCCCAGCCCGCCGTCAGCGCCTACGCCCTGCCCGTGGTGGACGCGCTGCTCGCCACGCTCGCCGTGCTCGTGATGACGCGGTCGAGCGCCGAGGAACGCGTCCCCCTGGTCCTCGTGGGCAGCGGGTTCGTGCTCTACGCCGTCGCCGACGTCGCGTTCGCGCTGTTCTCCGCCAGCGGCGGCTTCACCTTCGGCAGCCCCGTCGACCTCGGCTGGATCGGCGGGTACGCCGCCATCGCCGTCGCCGCGCGCCACCCCGCGGCGTCCGGGAGCCCGATCGACAGCCGGCGCCCGGGGGACGGCTCGCCGGTGCTCGGCACCGTGGTGACGTTCTCCCTGTTCCTCGCGGCGGCCCTGGTCCGGGTGGTCCGGTCGGGCGAGGGGGTCCCGTGGGTGGCGGACGCCCTGTGGGTGGCGGTGCTGGCCGCGGTGGTGATCCGGCAGATCCTCGTCGTCGTGGACAACGAGTCGCTGCGGCACGGCCTGGAGCGCCGGGTCGAGGACCGTACCGCGCAGCTGCGCGCCCTGGCCGGCGAGCGCGAGCGCACGCTGGAGTCCGTCGCGGACGGCATCTACGGCGTGGACGCCGCGGGGCGGCTGACCTTCATCAACGCGGCGGCGTCCCGCACGCTCGGCGCGACGCCGGCCGACCTCGTCGGGTGCGACGTGCACGCCACCTTCCACGCCACGGACGCCGACGGCGCCCCCTACCCCGTGGAGGGCTGCTACATCACCGAGGCCGTGCGCGACGGCGTCACCACCACCGCCGAGCAGGACGTCTACCTCCGGCTCGACGGCAAGGAGGTGCCGGTCGAGGTGACCGCCAGCCCGCTGCGCGACGACGGGACGATCCGCGGGGCGGTCGTCGTCTTCCGCGACGTCACCGAGCGCCGGGAGATGGAGCGCATCAAGGACGAGTTCGTCTCCGTGGTGAGCCACGAGCTGCGCACCCCGCTCACGTCGATCCGCGGTTCGCTCGGCCTGCTGGACAGCGGCGTCCTCGGCGACGACCCCGAGCGGGCGCAACGGATGGTGCACATCGCGCTGACCAGCAGCGAGCGCCTCGGCCGGCTCGTGGACGACATCCTCGACATCGAACGCATGGCGGCCGGGTCGACGCAGCTGGACCTGGCGGACCACCGGGTGGAGACGCTGCTGGACTCCGCGGAGGAGCAGGTCTCGATCCTCGCCGAGAAGGCCGGGGTCACGCTCGACCACGACCCGTCCGCCGAGGTCGTCAGCGCCGACGCGGACCGCATCGTCCAGACCCTGGTCAACGTGCTCTCCAACGCGGTGAAGTTCTCCCCGCCCGGGAGCACGGTGCGCACCAGCGTGGTGCCCGTCGGGGACATGGTCGAGGTGCGCGTCGACGACGAGGGCCGCGGGATCCCGCCCGACAAGCTGGAGGCCGTCTTCCGCCGGTTCGAGCAGGTCGACGCCTCCGACGCCCGCGAGCGCGGCGGCACCGGCCTGGGGCTGCCCATCGCCCGCAGCATCGTCGAACGCCACGGCGGCCGGATGTGGGCCGTGAGCGACGGCGAGGGGACCGGGGCGAGCCTGCGCTTCACGCTGCGCCGCGTCGACCCGCACCGCGCACCGTCCGGGCCGCGCACCGCCGACGGCGAACCCGCGACGCGGACGCACGCTCCGCCGTCGTCCCTCGCCGCTCAGGAGGCCGCCGTGGAGGCCGACGCCGCAGGCCCGCCGCGCGTCGTCGTCGTGGACGACGACCCCTACGTGGTCGACGTCCTGAGCACGGTCCTGGAGGAACGTGGCTTCACCGTCCTCGGGGTCACGGACGGCCGGACGGCGATCGAGCTGATCGCCGCGGAGCATCCGGCGGCGATCGTCCTGGACCTCGCGATGCCGGGCACCGACGGCGCCGAGGTGCTGGCGCAGGTGCGGCGCACCGCCGCGACGGCCCGGGTGCCCGTGGTGGTCGTGTCCGGGACCCGGCCCGCCGACGCCCGGGAGGCCGCCTCGCTGGCCGACGGCTGGCTGGTCAAGCCTGTCGACCCGGCACAGCTCGCCGGCACGGTGCGCGACGTCGCCCGGCGGCACCCGCACCACGAGCAGGTCCTCGTCGTGGAGGACGACGACGACCTGCGTCGCGTCGTGGCCACGGTGCTCGAGAGCGGCGGGCTCGCCGTGACCCAGGCCCGCTCCGTCGAGGAGGCACGGCAGGCGCTCGCCAGGGTGGAGCCGGACCTCCTGCTGCTCGACCTCTCCCTGCCGGACGGCACCGGCAACGCGCTGGTCAGCGACCTGCGGCGCGACGGGCGCCTGCGGCAGGTCCCGCTCGTGGTCTACACCGGCTCCTCCGTCGGGAGGCAGGAGCGCGAGGACCTCCGCCTGGGCCGTACCGTCTTCCTCGCCAAGGAACGCACGGCACCCCAAGCCCTCCTGGGCCCGGTGCTGGACCTCCTGGACTCCGTCGCCGGCCGCGGCGCGCCAGACAGAACTGATCCCGACCACCGAGGAACCGATGAGCGCCAACCTGACCATCCGCATCAGCAAGGGGACCGGCACCGGCCGGACGACGCTGGCAGCCTTCGACGCCGCCCTGGTCGCCGCCGGGGTCGGTGACTTCAACCTCATCCGACTGAGCTCCGTCGTCCCGCCCGGCAGCACGATCCTCGAGGTGGACGCCGAGGACGCCCTGTTCGGCGAGCACGGGGACGCGCTGTACTGCGTGTACGCGGAGGCGCACGCCTCGCTGCCCGGGCACGAGGCCTGGGCGGGTGTCGCCTGGTCGCTCCGTGACGACGGCAGCGGTGCCGGGCTCTTCGTCGAGCACGAGGGCCCCTCGCACGAGCAGGTCGCCACCGACCTCATCCACAGCCTGGAGGACCTCTCCGCGTCCCGCGGGGGCGTCTACCACCCGAGCGGCCGCCTGATCACCGGCATCACGTGCGACTCGCTGCCCGTGTGCGCCGTCGTCGTCGCGACCTTCCGGCGGGCCGGCTGGGAGGCGATCGCCGATGGTCACTGACGTCACGTTCGAGCCGACGCTCGGCGGCGACGTCGCCGAGAGCTTCTGGCAGCTGTACCTGGACGCCTTCGAGCCGCTGCGCACGCGGGCCGCCGCCCGTCACGTGCTGCACCGCGAGGAGTTCGACGAGGAGATGGCCGACCCCCGCGTGCTCAAGCTGCTCGCCCACGACGACGCCGGGGAGCCCGCCGGGATGACGACCCTGGCGACCGACCTCGCCGCCGTGCCGTGGGTCAGCCCCGAGTTCTTCGCCGCCCGGTACCCGGAGCACGCGGCGCGCGGCGCCGTCTGGTACATCGGCTACACGCTCGCGCACCCCGGACGACGGGCGACGCGCACGTTCATGGACATGATCGACGCGCTCGTCGCCCACCTCGCCGAGCACCGCGTGGTCTGCGCCTACGACGTGTCCCGGTTCAACGACGACGGGCTGCGGTTCGCCGACAACCTGCGCCGGCACCTGGAGCGGACGCGGGACGTCACCGTCGAGGAGGTCGACCGGCAGACGTACTACGCGACGACGTTCCACTGATCGGGGCTGCCGGTGCGGGACGTCGCCGGGCCGGGGACGTCACCGCAGGAGGAACTCGCGGACGACGGCCGCGAACATCTCGGGGTCCGTCTGGTCCGCGACGTGCCGGTGGCCCTCCAGCGTCACGACCTCGCAGTCCGGGACGGACTCGGCCACGGTGCGCACCGCATCCTGGAGGAACGCGGGGCTGTCCCCGCCACGGATCAGCAGGGTCGGTGCCGTGACGGCGGCCGCCTCACCCGGTGCCAGCACCAGCGGGACGCTCTCCTCGCGGGGGACGGTCGGGGCGCTGGCCACCCGGGCCGCCCAGCTCGGCTGGTCGCGCAGCGCGGCGATCTCGTCGTCGGGCATGTGCAGCACCTCGCGCATCATGAGCTCGACGACGTCCACGTACCGGCCCTCGTCGGACGCCACCTGCAGGCGTGCGACGACGTCGGCCGGTGGGGGGTGCTCGACGAGCGCCGGCTCGTAGAGCACCAGACGGCGGACGTGGGGCGTGCGGGCAGCGGCACGCAGCGCCAGGTACCCACCGAGGGAGTGCCCGAGCACGTCCACCGGCTGCGCCGCCTCGGCGGCCAGGTCGTCCACGACCGCGACGACGTCCTCGACCTCGCGCTCGGGCGCCCAGCGCGGGCCGTCGGTGCTGCCGCCGCGACCGCGCCGGTCCATCGCGTGGACGGTCCGGTCGCCGGCGAGCAGGTCGGTGATGCGCCACCGCCGATGGTCCGACATCGTGCCGTGCACGAGCAGCAACGGCGGGCCGGAGCCGCTGCTCCACACCGCGATCCGTGCGCCGTCCGGCGCGTGGACCTGCCGAGGGCCTGACTCGCTCATCACAACCTCCTGTGGGCGACCGCGTGACGCTCACCGCTTCACGGGGCCGGGAAGTCCTCCGGTCGGGTGCGCAGCTTGGCGGCGATCCGGGCCAGCGCCCGCTGGTCGGTGGCGGTCAGCGGGTCGAGCACGTGCTCGCGCACGGACCGCAGGTGGGCGGGGGCCGCCTCGACCACCTTCGCGTAGCCCTCGTCCGTGAGCGCCGCGATCGTGCAGCGACGGTCCTCGGGGTCCGGGTACCGGTGCGCCCAGCCGCGCGCCTCGAACCTCTTCATGACGTTGGAGAGCCGGGGGAGCGAGCCGTTGGTGAGGTAGGCCAGCTCGCTCATGACCAGGCGGCGGTCCTCGGCCTCCGACATGTGGCTCAGCGTGAGGTACTCGAAGAGACTCAGGCCGGCCGCACGCTGCACCGCCGCGTCGAGGCGGCCCGGCAGCAGCAGCATCAACGAGGCCGCGCCGGTCCACGCCTCCTTCTCTCTCGGCGAGAGCCAGCGCTGCTCGCCGTCGACGGCCTCGTCGACCTGTTCGTCCTGGGTCGGCTGGGGCATGCCCTCACCCTAGATTACTTTCGGCATGAAGTGAACCGTGCTACGTTCGGATCGTCCTTTCAGTTCATGCTTGAACCAATGAGAGCGAGCGACCGATGACCGAGCCTCAGTTCTTCGTCACCCCCGGCTACGGCGACATGCTGCGTGAGCAGCTCCACTACCACCAGGCCGTCCGGATCGGCGACACCGTCCACCTCTCCGGCCAGGGCGGCTGGGACGACGAGTTCCACTTCCCCGAGGACCTGCGGGAGGAGATCGTCCAGGCCTTCGACAACGTCGAGCGGACCCTGGCGCTGGCCGGCGCCACGTGGCGCGACGTCGTCGCCGTCGACAGCTTCCACGTCCCCACGGCGACCGACGAGATCGGCGACGAGCACACGTCCGTCATGACCGAGCAGTTCCGGCTCCGGATGGGCGAGCGTGCACCGGTCTGGACCGAGATCGGCGTCGCCGCGCTCGGCGCCGTCGGCATGCGGGTCGAGATCCGGGTCACCGCGATCGCACCGCCCACCACCGACTCCTGACCCGCACCCCCACGGAGGTCCCACGATGCGCATCCTGATCACCGGCGTCCGCGGCAAGACCGGTTCGGCGCTGGCCGACCGGCTGGCACCGCGCGACGACGTCGAGCTGTGGGGCGGCAGCAGCGACCCCGCGCTCGTGGACCACGACCGGGTGGTCCCGGTCGAGCTCTCGTGGGACCGGCCGGAAGGCTGGGCTCGCGCGACCGACGGGGTCGACGCCGTGTTCGCCGTCGTCCCGCTCCGCGAGGACGCACCCGATCTCGTCGCGTCCTTCCTGGCCACCACCCCGGCGTCCACGCACGTCGTGCTGCTCTCCGAGCGCGACCCGGAGCATTCGGGCTCGGAGGGCTGGTCGGCGAGGGTGGAGCGCGCCGTCCGTGAGAGCGGGCGGTCGTGGACCATGGTGCGGCCCGGATGGTTCATGCAGGTCCTCACGGACCCCCGGTTCTTCGGCGAGCAGATCGCCGAGGGCCGGTTCGCGTTCCCGCACCCGGACGCCCGCATGGCGTGGATCGACACGCGTGACATCGCCGAGGTGGCCGAGCTGGCGCTGACGGACGAGCGGCACGTCGGGCAGGCCTACGAGCTGTCCGGCCCCGAGGCCGTGCCGCCGGCCCGGACGGCGGCGCTCCTCTCGGCGGCCCTGGGCCGGACCGTCCGCTACACCGACCCGGGGATCGAGGGGTCGCTGGAGGGCCTGAGCGGTTTCGAGCGGGACCTCACCGCGCTGACCTACGAGCGGGTGCGCGCCGGGCACTTCGCCCTCGTCACCGACACGGTGTCCCGGCTGACCGGCCACCCGGCGCGGTCCCTGGAGCGCTTCGTCGCGGACGCGGCGTAGGCCGGCGCCCTCCTGCCTCACTTGCTGTCGACGCGACCGATCGGTTCGGGAGCGCCGCTGAACGCGGCCCGCGCGGCGGGCCAGGCGCCCTCGTCCACGCCGAGCGCGGTCCGGAGGTAGGCGGTGGTCAGACGCTGCAGGACGGCGACCCGCTCCGGGCTCTCGTCGGTGGTCTCGGCCACCTCGTACCCGGCGATCCCGCCGAGCCCGTGCTCGGCACCGTGGAGGGTGAGGAGGTCGGTGGCGCCGGGGCTGTGCGTGTAGACGTCGGTGAACCAGTCGGGTCCACGGCTCGACATCTTGGACTGGTCCCGGTCGCCGGCGACGACCAGCGTCGGGGTGGTCAGCTCCTGGAACGAGGGGCGCATGAACGGGAAGTTCTCCTGCGCGAAGGGGTGCAGCTCGTCGCCGCCCAGCCCTGTCGCCGCCAGCAGGACGCCCGCCGTGACGCGGCTGTCGGACCGGTCCTCGCCGACCCGACCCGACCCGTCGAGGATCCGTGCACCGAGGAGCGTCTGGGCGGTCTGCCCGCCCCAGGAGTGACCGGTGGCGGCGACCCGGTCGCGGTCGACCCGGCCGGCGAGGCCCGGGACCGCGGCCTCGAGGGTGTCGAGCTGGTCGAGGATGCGGGTGAGGTCCGCGATCCGCTCCGTCCAGATGGTCGGGAACACGGGGTGGTCGAACCCGAACCCGTGGCGGCGCGAGTCCAGGTGCGTGGGCTGGACCACGACGAAGCCGCGGGACGCCCAGAACGCCGCGAGCGGCGCGTAGCCGTCGAGGTTCCACCCGTTGCCGTGGGACAGGAGGACGACGGGGAGGTTCGTGCCCGACGCCGGCGCGGACACGCGCACCTCCAGCGGGACGGGTCGGTGCGGGGCTGACAGCTCGAGGGGAGCGACGGAGACGACCGGGGTGCCGGTGCCGACGATGCCGTCCAGGGTGTCGACGATCGAGGTGGTCATGGCAGGTTCCTCCCTGAGGGTGCGGCGCTCTGCGATACTGGTTATCGGAACGCTGTTCCACCACGATACGGAACGCTGTTCCGAAAAGCAAGCCTGCGTCGTCGACCCCAGGAGGGCCCATGTCTCACCCCGGTCCCGAGCAGCAGCCTGCCGCGCGGGCCAGGCCGGCGGGACGCCCCCGCCGCAGCCAGGAGGACCTGCTCCAGGCGGCGGCCGCGGTCTTCGTCACCTCCGGTGTCGACGCCCCGGTGCGGGAGATCGCAGCGAAGGCCGGCGTCGGGGTGGGAACCCTCTACCGACACTTCCCGACCCGCGCGGAGCTCGTCGTCGCGGTCTACCGGCACCAGGTCGAGGCCTGCGCCGAGGCAGGGCCGCGGCTGCTCGCGGAGAGCCCGACACCCGAGGTCGCGCTGCGCGCGTGGGTGGCCCTGTTCGTCGATTTCCTGGTCACCAAGCACGGCCTCGCCGGTGCCCTGCACGCCGACGACGCCGGACCGGACGCGTTGCACCGGTACTTCGTCGATCGCCTCGTCCCGGTCTGCGGCTCGCTCCTGGACGCGGCCCGTGCGGAGCTGGGCGCCAGCGCTTCGCCGGCCGACGCGTACACGGTGCTCAAGGGCGTCGGGAACCTGTGCATCGGCGCAGCGGCCGACCCGCGCTACGACGCCGACGAGCTGGTGCAGCTGCTGATCTCGGGGGTACTGGCCCCCGTCGGTGACCGCAACGCCTGATCCACGGCGTCAGGACTCCGCGAGGGCGCGCACAGCGCGTTCGACGGCGGGACGCACGTCGAGCTCCGGGTCCACGGTCAGTCGGTGCAGGAGCAGGCCGTCGCAGAGCGCCATGAGCGCCCTCGTCGCGGGCTGCGGGTCGGCGATGCCGACCGCTCTCACCATCTCCTCCGTCCACCGCTCGAACTGTCGCCGCTGCTGCCGCAACGGGGCGCCGAGCTCGGGGTCGTCGGCGAGCTCGAGGAAGAGCGCGTAGCGGGCACGGGTGCGCACGGCGAACGGCCCGGCCTGCTGCTCGGTCATCGCGCACAGGCCCTCGGCCAGCTCGGCGACGTCCGAGACCGCGAGCGCCGCCGGGGCGAAGTCGGCACGCTCGCGCTCGGCGATCCAGTCGACCACTCCACCGAGCAGCGCCCGGCGGGTCCGGAACCAGTTCGAGGTCGATCCCGGTGGGAGGCCGGCGCGTTCGTCGACGCGCGCATGGGTCAGCGCGCGGACACCCTCCGCGCCGAGCAGCTCCACGGCTGCCTCAAGTCCACGGTCACGGGTCGCGGGGGGCATCGACACCTCCTCAGGGCAGGTCTACTATGAACATAGTAAGACGAGGCGCACCGAGGAGGTCGCCATGTCCCACCCCGCCCTGGCCTGGTCCCCGCCGTTACCGGAGGCCCCCGGATTCGATCATCGAGTCGTCGAGACACCGGGCCTGCACACCCACCTCGCCGAGACCGGCGACGGTGAGGCGGCGCTGCTGCTGCACGGTTTTCCACAGCACTGGTGGCAGTGGCGCACGGTCGCGCCGATCATCGCCGCGCAGGGCTATCGCGTCCTCTGCCCCGACCTGCGCGGGGCCGGCTGGACGACGGCCGACGACCCGCGCATCTCACGGGAGACGCGGCTGCACGATCTGCTCGCCCTGCTCGACGAGCTCGACGTCGAGCGGGTGCACCTCGTCTCCCACGACATGGGAGCGATCACCGCCATGCAGCTCACCTACGACCACCCCGAGCGTGTCCGCACGGCGGTGCAGCTCTCCGTGTGGCCGGGGTTCCTGACGTTCAGCCCGCGGCTGGCGCCGGCCTTCCAGCACCTGCCCGGGTTGATCTGGCACCGGCCCGGGTCGTCGCTGCGCGGCACGTTCTCCGAGCGGTACGTCGCTCGCCCGATGGCGGAGACGACCGTCGAGGCACACCTGGCCCCCCTGTCCCGTCCCGAGATCGACGGCGCGGTCCGTCCGCTCTGCCGACGCATGATCCTGCCCGAGGCCCTGCGCATGATGCGAGGCGCGTACCGCCGTCGGAGGCTCGCCGTGCCGACGCTCGTCGTGTTCGGCCGGCGGGACCACCCGACCACCGAGGAGCTGATGGCCCGCATCTGCCCGGAACCCGAGCGCTACGCCGACCGTGTCGAGTTCGCCTACGTCGACGACGCGGCACACTTCATCACGGACGACGCCCCGACAGCGGTCGCGGACCTCGCGACCGACTGGTTCGCCCGGGCCGCCTGACGGACCCCGACATCGCCGCGGGTCGGGACCTGCCCGGCTCGACCGTGCTCCGGCCGGTTCGTTCAGCTCGCGCCCAGCAGCTCGTTCATCTGGGCGTAGAAGGCGGCCGGGTCGCCGGCGAGCGACGCCTTCACCATCGCGGTCCAGTCGTCGACGATCACCTCGATCGAGCCCACCGCCAGGCCGTCGAGCGAGCGGCGCGGCACCTCGCGGGCGTCGATCTTGGGCCCGTCGTACCCGGCGGCGATGTCCGTGTCGGCGGCGCCGAGGAGGACTCCCTGGACGAGGGTGCCCTGCGCCGCGAGCTCCGTGCGCACACCGTTCGTCATGTTCCACTCCGCGGCCTTGGCCGCCGAGTACGAGCCTGTGCCCGGGGCGACGAACCACGAGAGCGCCGAGAGGATGTTCACGATCGCGCCCCCTCCGTTGGCCGAGAGCACGGGGGCGAACTCCCGGGTGACGTCGAGCGTGCCCCAGAAGTGGGTGTCCATCTCGCGGCGCACCTCGGCGAGGTCGCCCGTGACGAGGGCGGCACCGGTCGAGATCCCGGCATTGTTGACGAGAAGGGTCACGTCGCGCGCGGTCGCCGCCGCCGCGACGACGGACCCGTGGTCGAGCAGGTCCATCCGCAGCGGCACCACCCGGGCGTCGTCGAAGTCGAGGCTCTCGGGACGGCGTGCCGCCGCGTACACCTTGCTCGCGCCACGCTCGAGCAGCTCGAGCACGAACTGACGGCCGATACCGCGGTTTGCTCCGGTGACGAGGGCGATCTGATCGGTGACGTTCATGGGTCCCTTGCTTCCTGCGTAGGTCTTCGATGAGGTCTTCCGCGCCGCATCCGGCCCGGCATCGGTTACGCTAAAACCTGACGTTGGCGTCAAGGGCAAGGGGGACGCCACGAGGCACAGATCACAGGGAGGACGCAGATGCGGATCGGCGAGGTCGCGCGCCGCGCGGGAGTCAGCACCAGAGCTCTCCGGTACTACGAGGAACAGGGCCTGCTCACCTCGGAGCGCTCCCCCAGCGGCCAGCGCACCTACCCCGAGTCCGCCGTCGAGCGAGTGCGGATGATCCAGCAGTTCTTCACCGCGGGCCTGCCGAGCCGGACCATCCTGCGGATCCTGCCCTGCGTCGATACCGGGCACGGGTCACCCGAGATCTTCGAGCTGCTCGCGGCCGAGCGCCGCCGCATCACCGCGGCCATGGAGGACCTCGCGGCGGCACGCGACGCCCTCGACCGCGTGGTCGACATGGCGAACCACCCGACCCCCGAGCACTGCCCGGCCCTGCGCGAGCCGGCCTGGGCGCCGTACGACGGCGCCGAGGCGGCGGAGGCCCCCACCGGCCCGAGCAGGGCCACAGCCCTCCACGCCTGATCGGGCAGAGGCTCCGCCTGCACCCGATCCTCGCGCCCAGCCGGCCCGCCTATGCTCACGCCCATGGCACTGGAGTGGGAACAGATCATCGTCGACTCGTCCGACCCCGTCGCCCTCGGGCGCTGGTGGGCCGAGGCTCTCGGCTGGGTGGTGGTCGACGAGACCGAGGAGATCATCGAGATCCGGCCCCAGCCGGACCAGATCCCGGGGCTGCTCTTCGTCCCCGTACCGGACGACAAGACGTCGAAGAACCGGCTCCACCCCGACTTCCGCCCCGACGACCAGGAGGCCGAGGTCGCCCGGCTGCTCTCCCTCGGCGCCCGGCGCGCCGACGCCGTCCAGGACGAGCAGACCTGGGTCACCCTCCTCGACCCGGAGGGCAACGAGTTCTGCGTCCTGGGTGCGCGGAAGAGCTGAGCGAGGACCGGGCAGTCGTCAGTGCAGCTCAGTGATGCTCACTGGAGTTCAGTGAGTCCACCGGACATATCCCCTGGCCCCGATCGTCGTGACGAGCACAGCCACGACGGCGAGGGTGACCGCGAGGACCGGGTTGCCGCTGCGCTCCTGCGCGTCTGACGCGTACCCCTCGATGATCGCAGCAGCCGCCGCAGCGGCGAGCAGGCACCCGCCGAAGATCATGAGCAGGGTCCAGGGTCGGCGGGCGCTCGACTTCTTCGTCACGGAAGACATCGTGACAGCATCGCCTGCGCGAGGCCACGGACTCCGCACTGACCTCGGAACGCAAAAAGTCCCGGCCAGGAGAACCTGACCGGGACTTTCCGAAGGTGTTCCAGCTCTGAAGCCGAAACCCTCCTCACGTGCGCGAGGGGGGAGTTGAACCCCCACGCCCTTTCGGGCACACGGACCTGAACCGTGCGCGTCTGCCTATTCCGCCACTCGCGCGTGCCGTAGGAGATTAGCACGCGCCGGCCCTCGGATCCCAACCCGTTCCGGCCCGCGGGGGAGGGACCTGCGTCACACCGCCGTCGCGCCGTCAGCCCCCGGATCCGGCCCGACGCGCCCCCACCTGCACGTCGTGACACGCTCGTGACCTCGGCGCACGGGTCTACCCGAGGGATTCGCACGAAATCCACAGGTTTACGGGCGCGGGTGGTGCACCCCTGCCTACGATCTGGATAGTCTGCCCGCGACAAGCACGGGTGGACGAGAGGAGGTGGCATGGGAGCGCTGGACCGCTTCGAGAAGAGCGTCGAGCGGCTGATGAACAACGCGTTCGCCAAGGTCGGGCGTGGCGGTGAGGTCAAGGCGGTCGAGCTGGCAAGCCGGCTGCGGCGCGAGATCGACGACCGTGCCGCCGTCGTCGGCCGCGACCGCACGGTCGCGCCGAACGAGTTCACCATCGAGCTGAGCCCCAACGACTTCGCGCAGGTGCAGTCGTGGGGCGCGGAGACCCTGGCCGACGAGCTCGCGACGAACCTGACCGAGTACGCGGCGTCGCAGCACTATGCGTTCGTCGGTCCGGTGAGCGTCTCCTTCGAGAACCACGAGGAGCTGACGGGCGGTCGGTTCCAGCTCCGCTCGGCCACGGTGCGCGGCAACGTCGCGCCGGCGACCAACCCGGCACCGAGCACCCGCCACCCCCTCATCGACATCGACGGGCAGCGCTACCTCCTGACCGGTCCCGTGACGGTGATCGGCCGCGACGCGGAGGCGGACATCGTCGTCGACGACCCGGGCGTCTCCCGCCGCCACCTCGAGATCCGCGTCGCGCCCGAGGGCGTGGTCGCGACGGACCTCGGGTCCACCAACGGCCTCTTCGTCGAGGGCCACCAGGTCCCGGCGGCCACGCTGCTGGACGGCAACACCATGACCATCGGCCGGACCAGGATCATGTTCTGGACGGGTACGTCGGCCGGCCGATCGAACGAGGACTGGTGATCGACCGAGGATGAGCGAGCTGACGTTCACCCTGCTGCGGCTGGGATACCTGGTGCTGCTCTGGGTGTTCGTGCTCTCGGCCGTCGCGGTGCTGCGCCGCGACCTCGCTCTGCGCTCCCCGCGCTCCCGCAAGCGGGCCGACGACGGCGGCGCACCGGTCGCTGCACCGGCCCCGGCCGCGAGCAGCCCCGCCCCGGCGCGTAGCTCCGGACCCCACAAGCTGGTGGTGACCGCGGGTCCGCTGACCGGGACCACCCTGCCGCTGTCGACGTCGTCGATCCTCATCGGCCGCGCCCCGAGCTGCACGCTGGTGCTCGACGACGACTACTCTTCGTCGCGTCACGCCCGCATCTTCCCGCAGGGGGACCAGTGGTACGTCGAGGACCTCGGCTCCACGAACGGCACGTTCATCGGCGACCAGCAGGTCACCTCGCCGATCCCGCTCGCCCCCGGCGTCGGCGTGCAGATCGGCCGCTCCGTCGTCGAGCTGCAGGGGTGACGCCTTCGTGACCCTCGCCCTGAGGTATGCAGCGCGCTCCGACGTCGGCCTCGTGCGGCAGAACAACCAGGACTCCGCCTACGCGGGCCCGAACCTGCTGGTGGTGGCCGACGGCATGGGCGGTCACGCCGGCGGCGACATCGCGTCCAGCCTCGCGATCGCCGCCCTCGCGCCGCTCGACGAGTCGGAGCACGGCCCTCAGGAGGCGCTGGCCGACCTGGAGCGGACGGTCGAGCAGGCGCGTCAGGACCTGGTGCACGCCTCGGAGGTCGACCCGGACCTCGCCGGCATGGGCACCACGGTGACCGCGCTCCTGCGCTCCGGCAACACGCTGGCGATGGCCCACCTGGGCGACTCGCGGGCCTACCTGCTGCGCGACGGCGCGCTCAACCAGGTGACGGTGGACCACACGTTCGTCCAGCACCTGGTGGACACGGGGCGCATCTCCCCGGACGAGGCGGAGACCCACCCCCAGCGCAACGTCGTCATGCGGGTCCTGGGCGACTTCGACGTCGACCTCACGCCCGACATGTCGGTGCGCGAGGCGCGGCCGGGCGACCGCTGGCTGCTCTGCTCGGACGGGCTGTCCGGTTTCGTGCCCATCGAGCAGATCACGCAGGTGCTCGCGGAGTGCGAGTCGCCCGACGAGGCCGCCGACCTCCTCGTCACGCTCGCGATGACCGCGGGCAGCACCGACAACATCACCGTGGTCGTGGCCGACGTCGTCGACCCGGACGCGGACGAGGCCTCGCCGGTCTCCACCTCGACCCAGGTGGTCGGCGCCGCGGCGTCGGAGATGGCACCCGAGCTCGCCCGTCCCGCGCCGGACGCGCCTGAGGACGGCTCCCGCCGTCGTGACGACGACGAGGAGGAGGACGACGAGGACGACGACGCGCGGCCGGCGCCGAAGCGGCGTCCCTGGATCGGCGTCCTCGTCGTGCTCGTGGTCCTGGGCGGTCTCGGCTACGGCGCCTGGTGGGCGTACGGCTGGACCCAGGAGCAGTTCTACGTCGGCGTGGCCGACGGTCAGGTCGCCGTCTACCAGGGCATCCCCCAGGACGCAGGCCCGCTCACCCTCTCCCAGCCGGTGCGGCTGACGGGCACGCCCGTCGACGAGCTCCCGGCCTACTGGAGCGAGCGCCTCGACGGCACGATCCGCGCGACGTCGGAGGCCGAGGCCCTCGAGCGCGCCGAGCGCCTCATCGACGAGGCGCTGCCCACCCCCACCCCGAGCCCCACCCCCGAGCCGAGCGTGAGCCCCTCGCCGTCGGCGAGCCCCGCGTCCGGGTCCGACCCCGCGGCGCAGGACGAGGGGGCCGAGGCGTGACGTCCCCGAGCTCCACCGTTGAACCCCGGCAGCGCCGGCCGCTGCGCATCGCCGAGGTCTTCCTCCTGATCCTGGCCCTCGGCGGGGGCATCGGTGGCTTCGCCATGGTCGGGCTGTCGATCCGCGGCGAGCTGCCCGACCAGTTCTGGTTCCGCAGCATGCTGCTCGCGGCGACGGCGCTGGTCGCGCACATCGTCCTTCGTCTGCGCGCCCCGTGGGCCGACCAGGTGATCCTGCCCGCGGTGGTGCTGCTCAACGGCATCGGCCTGTCCATGATCTGGCGTCTGGAGATCTCCGACGCCACGGGCATGGCCCCCGCGGACGCGGCCGGCAACATGCAGGCCACGCTGCTCGGCGCCATCGTCGCGTTCGCCCTGCTGTGGGTCCTCAAGGACCACCGGTGGCTGCGGCGCTACACGTACACCGCGATGGTCGTCGGTCTGGTGCTCATCGCGTTGCCCCTGATCCCCGGCCTGGGACAGGAGATCAACGGGGCGAGGATCTGGATCAGCGTCGGCGGCTTCTCGCTGCAGCCCGCCGAGTTCGCCAAGATCGCCTTCGCGGTGTTCTTCGCCGGCTACCTGGTGACCAACCGGGACACCCTCGCGCTCGCCGGGCCCAAGATCTTCGGCCTGCAGCTCCCTCGCCTGCGCGACCTGGGCCCGATCCTGCTGATCTGGGCGGCCTCGCTCGCGGTGCTGATCCTGCAGCGTGACCTCGGCACGTCGCTGCTGTTCTTCGGCCTCTTCGTCGCGATGCTCTACCAGGCGACGGCCCGTTCGAGCTGGATCGTCCTGGGCCTGACGCTGTTCGCGGCGGGCGCGCTCGCCGCGGCGCGGCTGTTCCCGCACGTCGGAGCCCGCATCGACGTCTGGCTGCACCCGTTCGACGCCGAGTACTACGACCGCGAGGTCGGCGGCTCGTACCAGCTGGTCCAGGGCCAGTTCTCCATGGCGAACGGCGGCCTGTTCGGCACGGGCTGGGGGGAGGGGCGCCCCTTCCAGATCCCGTACGCGTTCTCCGACTTCATCTACGCGGCGCTGGGCGAGGAGCTCGGTCTCACCGGCCTGGCGGCCGTCGTGCTGACCTACCTGCTCATCGTGCAGCGCGGCCTGAAGTCGGCCCTCAGCGTGCGCGACGGCTTCGGCAAGCTGCTCGCGGGCGGTCTCGCCTTCGCGATGGCGCTGCAGGTCTTCGTGGTGATCGGGGGCATCACCCGCATCATCCCGCTGACGGGCCTGACGCTGCCCTTCATGGCGCAGGGCGGTTCCTCCCTGCTCGCGAACTGGATCGTCATCGCCCTGCTGCTGCGGATATCGGACAGCGCCCGGCGTCCCTCCGACCTGCCGGTCCGCGGGCAGGTCTCGGCGGGCGCCCCGGCACCCGAGCCGGAACCGATCCTCGTCGGCCCGTCGGGGGCCGACGGCGGCACACCGGCCGACGGGACACCCGCGGCCGGCAGCAACCTGCCGCGCCGCCGGGTCGTCGACCGCGATCCGCACGGCGCCCCGGGGGACGCCGCCCCCACCGAGCACATCGGGACCGACGTCCCGCCCGAGCACCGAGGAGGTGAGAGCAGGTGAACACGACCACGCGCCGTCTGGCCGGGATCGTCATGGTCATGTTCCTCGCGCTCCTCGTCTCCACGACGTGGATCCAGTTCTTCGCGGCGGACCGGCTGAACAACGACCCGCGCAACGCCCGCGCCCTCTACGCGCAGTTCGGCACCGACCGCGGGCCGATCGTGGTGGGCGGTGAGGCCATCGTCGACTCCGTCCCGGTGGACGACGAGTGGAACTACCAGCGCGAGTACGCCCAGGGCCGCCTCTACGCCCCGCTGACGGGCTACTACTCGCTGGTCAGCGGCACCTCCGGCATCGAACGGGCGGAGAACGACTTCCTCGCCGGGTCGGCCGACGCCCTCTGGGTGGAGCGCGTCCAGAACATCCTCACGGGCTCCGACCCGCAGGGGTCCTCCGTGGAGCTGACCATCGACCCGGAGGCCCAGCAGGCGGCCTGGGACGCCCTGGGCGACCAGCGCGGCGCCGTCGTCGCCCTCGAACCGTCCACCGGCCGGATCCTGGCGCTGGTGTCCAAGCCGACGTTCGACCCCAACGACCTCGCGAGCCACGACACGGCCGAGGCCAACCAGGCCTACCTCGACCTGCTCAACGACGAGGACGACCCGCTCCTCAGCCGGGCGAGCAACACCCTGGAGCCGCCGGGGTCGACCTTCAAGCTCGTCACCACGGCGGCCGCCCTGGAGAGCGGCGAGTACACGGCGGACTCCGTCATCGACGCGCCGTCGACCTACACGCTCACCGGTACGAGCACCGACGTCGGCAACTTCGCCGGCACGTCCTGCGCGTCGGCCGGCGAGATGACCCTGGCCGAGGCGCTGCGGATCTCCTGCAACACCGCCTACCTCGGGCTCGCGGGCGAGCTCGGCGCCGAGGCCATGAACGAGCAGGCCGAGAAGTTCGGCTTCGGCAGCACCCACGACATCCCGTTCACGACGTCGGCCAGCCAGTACGACCCGGACGTGGACGCCATGTCCACCGACCAGGTCGAGCTCTCCGGCATCGGTCAGGGCAGCGTGCTCGCCCACCCGCTGCAGGTCGCCATGGTGTCCGCCGCCATCGCGAACGGCGGCGAGCTCATGGAGCCGTACTCGGTGGACCGGGTCCGCGACGCCGAGCTGGAGGTGGTCGAGGAGACGCGCACCAACAGCCTCGGGCGCGCCGTCTCCACCGAGACGGCCTCCGCGCTCACCGACATGATGGTCAGCGTCGTCGAGAGCGGCTCGGGGACCTCCGCGCAGATCTCCGGCGTGCCCGTGGCCGGCAAGACCGGCACCGCCCAGCACGGCGACAACAGCGCACCCCCGCACGTGTGGTTCACCGGGTTCGCGCCCGCGGACGACCCGCAGGTCGCGGTCGCGGTGATCGTCGACGAGGGCGGGGCACTCGGGGGCGAGGCGACCGGCGGGCGCGTGGCCGCCCCCATCGCCAAGGCCGTCATCGAGGCGGTGCTGAACGGATGAGGCCCTCCATCGGGCTCTCCCTCGGGGAGCGCTACCACCTGACCCGACAGATCGCCGTCGGCGGCATGGGCGAGGTCTGGGTCGCCGACGACGGCTACCTCGGCCGCGACGTCGCCGTGAAGGTGCTGCGCGAGGAGTTCACCGGCAACGAGGACTTCCTCCGGCGCCTGCGCACCGAGGCGCGCAACAGCGCGGCGCTCTCGCACCCGAACATCGCGCAGATGTACGACTACGGCGAGCAGGACGGCGCCGGCTATCTCGTCATGGAGCTCGTGCTCGGCGAACCGCTCGCCGACCTGCTCGAGCGCGAACCCGTCGTCGCACCCCGCAAGCTCCTGCCCATCCTCGCGGCGACCGCCCGGGGGCTGCACCACGCCCACCGGGCCAAGGTGGTCCACCGGGACGTCAAGCCGGGCAACATCCTGCTCGAGCACGACAGCCGCAACGTCAAGATCACCGACTTCGGCGTCTCGCTGGCCGCCAACCAGGCGACGATGACCGCGACGGGCATGGTCATGGGCACGGCCCAGTACCTCTCGCCCGAGCAGGCCGTCGGTCAGCCCGCGACGGCGGCCTCCGACCTCTACGCGCTAGGCATCGTGGCGTACGAGGCCACCGCCGGCAAGCGGCCCTTCACCGGGTCCACCCCGGTCGACATCGCCGTCGCCCACGTCAACAGCGCCGTGCCGCCCTTGCCGTCCAGCGTCCACCCGGGCCTCGACGACGTCATCATGCGCATGCTCGCCAAGGACCCGAACAAGCGGCCCGCCTCTGGCGCCGCGCTGGCCGACGAGCTCGACGTCCTCGCCCGGGAGATCGCCGAGGACCCTCTCGGCGCACGCTCCCGCGCCGCACGCCGTGCCGCCCGGACCGGCCGGCCCGCACCCGTCCGCCACGCGCGGCCCGACGACGCCCCGCCGGCCCGGCCGCTCGACCCCGCGGCGCACGCCGAGCGCCCCGCCGCCGCGCCGTCGTCGTCCACGCCGGACCTGCCCGAACCCGTGGTGCCCCGCAGCTACCCGGCGCGCCGCGACCTGCGCTCCAGCGCACCTGCACGCCCGACGCCGCCGCGTGGCGGGCCGCCCAGCCGTGCCGCGACGCGCAGCGACCCGACGCGCACGCCGGCGTCCCGGGCCTCGAACCGGTCCTCGGCGCGCCCGGAACGCAGCTCGACCACCACGGGCCAACGGCTGGGTGGGCCGCTGGGCCGGCTCTCCTGGCCGCTGCTGGCCCTGCTGGGGCTGCTCGGCGTGCTGCTCCTGGCCACGCTCATGAGCGGACTCTTCGGCGGGGACGACGGCGACGCTGCTGCCCTGCCGCTCCTCGCCGGCGTCGTGCTGGCGACACGACCCGCGAGTCTGCGGGCGATGACCGATCCCGGTTCTGGGATGATGCTCCCGGACCCGTCGCACCCCGCCGGTGCGACAACGACCCAGAAGGACGTCTGAGTGGTGGACAACACGCCCCGAGTACTCGCGGGCCGGTACGAGGTCGGTGAGCTCATCGGCCGCGGTGGCATGGCCGAGGTGCACATCGGCCATGACACTCGCCTCGGTCGCACCGTCGCGATCAAGGTGCTGCGGTCCGACCTCGCACGCGACCCCTCGTTCCTCGCCCGGTTCCGCCGTGAGGCGCAGTCGGCCGCCGCGCTCAACCACCCGGCGATCGTCGCGGTGTACGACACGGGCGAGGACACCTCCACCGACGCCTCGGGGCAGCAGGTCCACATCCCGTTCATCGTCATGGAGTACGTGGAGGGCCACACGGTCCGCGACATCCTCGCCGACGGCGCCGCGGTGCCCATCGAGGAGGCCGTCGAGATCACGGTGGGGATCCTCAGCGCGCTCGAGTACTCGCACCACGCCGGGATCGTGCACCGCGACATCAAGCCCGCCAACGTGATGATCACGCCGACGGGTGCCGTCAAGGTGATGGACTTCGGCATCGCGCGGGCGATGGCCGACTCCGCCGCGACCATGACGCAGGGCCAGGCCGTCATCGGCACCGCCCAGTACCTGTCGCCCGAGCAGGCGCGCGGCGAGCAGGTCGACGCCCGCAGCGACCTCTACTCCACCGGGTGCGTCCTGTTCGAGCTGCTCACCGGGCGCCCGCCGTTCGTGGGGGACTCGCCCGTGGCGCTCGCCTACCAGCACGTGGGCCAGCAGCCCCAGCGCCCCAGCGAGATCGCCAACGACGTGCCCGAGGTGCTGGACCGCATCGTCCTCAGCTCCCTGGCCAAGGACCGCAACGACCGCTACTCGTCGGCCGGCGAGTTCCGCTCCGACCTCGAGTCGGCCGTGCGCGGCGGCAACATCATGGCCCCGGCGCTCGGCGCCGCAGCGGCCGGTGCGGCCGCCGCCTACGGTGCCACCCAGGTGCTCGGGGACCCGCAGGGCACGCAGGTGATGTCGCCCGCCGGCGACCCGTCGCCCTGGGGCCAGACCGGCCTGCCGGCCGACCAGACCGCCGTCGGCACAGCCGTCCCGCCCGGCGAGGAGGAGGACGAGGGCAACCGCAAGTGGCTCATGTGGACGCTGATCGGCGTCGGCGTGCTGGCTCTCGCCGCGATCCTGTTCTTCTGGCTCACCAGCGGTGAGGACGAACCGGACCTCGTCGCGGTGCCCGAGCTGACGGCCAACATGAGCCCGACGGAGGCGCAGCGGCTCGTGGAGGGGGCAGGGCTCGTGTACTCCGAGCGCGTCGACGACGAGTCCGACGAGCCCGAGAACACCCTGACCCGCTCCGACCCGGCCAGCGGCGAGCAGGTCGCGGAGGGCTCGACCGTGCTCGTCTACTTCTCCGGCGGGCCGGAGACCTTCTCGATGCCCGATGTCACCGGCCGGAGCCTCGAGGAGGCCGAGCAGCAGATCACGGACGCCGGCCTGGAGGTCGGCGAACGTGAGGAGCAGGCCAGCTCGAGCGTGGACGAGGGGGACGTCATCTCGACCGACCCCGCACCCGGCAATGCCGTCAACCCGGGCGACACCGTGGACATCGTCTGGTCCAACGGCCAGGTCGAGCTGCCCGACCTCATCGGGCAGGACCAGGAGGACGCCGAGGCCGCGCTCGAGGACCTGGGCCTCAACGTCCGCATCAGCAGCGAGCCCGTGCAGGACACCAACGACGTCGGCAAGGTCGTCAACCAGTCGCCCGAGGGCGGCACCGTGGACCAGGACACCACCGTCGAGCTCACGATCGGCGAGGAGCCCGAGGCCGAGATGGTGCAGGTGCCGAACGTCGAGGGGATGAGCGCCGAGGACGCCGAGTCCGCGCTGGGCGGGCAGGCCAACCTCACCGCGGTCCAGCGGACCGAGTCGTCGGAGGAGTACTGCCCGGGCTTCGTGGCGCGGCAGGACCCGCCGGCCGGGACCGAGCTGGAGATCGGGTCCGACGTGACGATCATCGTCTCGACGGGTGCCGAGGGCCAGGACTGCAGCGCCGGTGAGGCGACCCCGGCACCGCCGGAGGACGACGGCCCCGGCCTCGGCCTGGGCGGCGACGGGGAGACGCCCGGCGACGAGGGCTGACGCCCTGCCGCACGCCGCGGACGGCGCCGCTCAGCCCTGGTGGACGAGCGGCGCCATCCCGGCGGACCGTTCCACGGCCGCCGGGTCGCCGCACACCGCGAGCCAGTTGGCCAGCAGGCGGTGACCGCCCTCGGTCAGCACCGACTCCGGGTGGAACTGCACGCCGTGCAGCGGCAGGTCGCGGTGCTGCACGCCCATGATGACGCCACCGGCCGTGGTGCAGGTGACCTCGAGCTCGGCGGGCACGGTGTGCGGCTCCACGGCGAGGGAGTGGTAGCGCGTCGCCGTGAAGGGTGAACCCAGCCCGTCCAGCACGCCGACGCCCTGGTGCTCCACCTCGCTCGTCTTGCCGTGCATGAGCTCGGCGGCGTGCGACACCGTCGCCCCGTACACCTCGGCCAGGGCCTGGTGCCCCAGGCAGACGCCCAGCATCGGCGTCTCCGACCGGGCGCAGGCACGGATGACGTCCTCCGACGAGCCCGCGTGCTTGGGCGTGCCCGGTCCCGGCGAGACGAGGACGCCGTCGAAGGGCGTGCCGTCGTCGTGCCAGAAGCGACCGTCCGCATCGGGCTCCGGCACGGCGTCGTTGCGCACGACGGTGGTGCGGGCCCCGAGCTGGTCGAGGTAGCCGACGATCGTGTAGACGAAGGAGTCGTAGTTGTCGACGACGAGGATGGAGGTCATGGGTGTGCCTCGACGGTGTTGTCGTTGATGGGGACGTAGGTGGAGAGCCAGGGGAAGACCCACTCGAAGCAGACCCAGACGAGGGCCACGAACGCCACGAGCAGCACCAGCACCCGGAACCATGCGGGTCCAGGGAGGATACGCCACAACGCTCCGTACATCACGCCTCCCCGTCCTCGACGCCGCGCACCTGCACGCCGGCCTCGATGAGCTCGATGGGTGTGCCCTCCTCGACGGGGGCCCAGTAGTCCAGCTCGCCGTGGACGATGTACCGCTGGGCGGCGGAGTACATGGGGTGGCACGCGGTCAGCGTCAGCAAGCGCTCGGTCAGCTCGGGCACCGGGTCGCCCGCCTGCAGGCCGGGCACGGGCGCGATGACGTCCACCTCGTGCGGCCACACGATCTCGTGCGTCGTCTTCCGGTACACGTACCAGGTGTCCTCGGTGCGGAACACGAGCGGGTCGCCCTCCTGGAGGTCCGCGACCTGGTGGTACGGCTTGCCGTAGGTGGTGCGGTGGCCGGCCGTGGCGAAGTTGCCGAGGTCGCCGGGCATCGCCGTCCCCGGGTAGTGGCCGGCACCGAGCCGGTCGAGCACCCGCGCCTTGTCCACACCCTGGGCGACCGGGGTCACGTAGTCGTCGCCCCAGCGGGGCACGTAGAGCTCGGCGAACACGGTCTCGTCCGCGGGCTCGTCCAGGACGGGCGGCTCGCCGCGGTGCTCGCTCGCGATCGCCGGTCCGTCGTCGACCTCGAGCGGGGGAGGCTCGGGCCAGTCGAGGTCGGCGAGCACCTGGGTGTGGACCCGTTCGGCCTGGACGTCCGTCCACCACAGCTGCCACACCACGAACAGCCCGAGGAACACCCCGGCGGTGATGAGCAGCTCACCGACGACGCCGACCGCCGCGCTGAGCGCACCGCCCCGGTGCCCCCGCGCATGCCTCACGAGAACACGTCCGTGCCCTCGGGCACCGTGGCGTGCTGCAGCCCCTCACCCCCGGTGTACGCGGGCATCTCCAGGCCGTCGTGCTGCTGGACGTCGTAGCCGAGCCCGATCCAGTCCACGTACTGCTTGTACACCCCGATCCCGGGGGATGCGTCGAGCGCCGCCTGCAGCTGGTCGGGGTCGCCGATCGCCTCGATGACGTACGGCGGGGAGAAGACCTTGCCGTGCAGCAGCAGGATGTTGCCCGAGCACCGGAACGCGCTCGTGGACGTGACACGCTCGCCCTGCAGCGTCATCGCCTCGGCGCCCCCGGCCCAGAGGGCGTTGATGACGTGCTGCACGTCCTGCTGGTGCACCACCAGGTCGTCGGGCCGCACCTGCGGGTTGTCGAGCGCGGAGATCGGCGCGTCCTCGAGCGCGACGCTCAGCCCGCCGCCCGCCACCGGCCAGGCGCCGGAGACGACCGCCTCCTGGGCGCGCAGCGCGGGGTCACGCCGCGGGACGTCGACGTCGACGGCGTCGCCGAGCTGGTCGACCTCGTCGTCCAGGAGGTTCGCCTGCTCGCTCAGCTCCTCGACGCGCGCGGATTCCGCGGCGATCACGGAGGCCAGGTCGTCGCGGTGCCGGGTGTCCTGGTCGCCGGCGAGCTGGGCGCTGGCGGTGAAGAGCACGCCGGAGAGGGCGAGCACGCCCGCGACGGAGATCGCGGAGCGGATCCGTGGTGACATCGCGGGCCTCCTCTCTCATGGTGCCGGTTCTGGTGCTGGTGCGGCTGGCCACTACGCTAGACGAAAAACCCGTCGTCGGCGGTCGAGAATCCCTCTCGAACGTCGCAAAACACCCTCACAGGAGTCAGCCCCGTGGCCGAGTCGAAGCCCGAGAAGAAGAAGTCCGACCCCGCGGTCCCGAAGTCGTCGGCCAACCCCCGCTGGCTCGTGCCCACGATGCTCGGACTGATGCTCGCCGGGCTCGCGTGGATCGTCATCTACTACCTGACGAGCCAGAACCTCGGGCTGCCCGTCCCGCAGCTCGGCAACTGGAACCTCCTGGTCGGGTTCGTCCTCATCATCGCCGGGTTCTCCCTGACCACACGCTGGAAGTGACCTGGGCTGTACAAGTCCCACCGGTGTGATTCCACACCTGTGCATATCTCTGGGGATAACTCGTACGGCGTCCGCCGTCAGAGCATCGGCAGGGACACCGCGGTCGAGTACTTCCACACCGTGAGGGCGACGAGGACGACGCCGACGGCGGTGGGCAGCGCCCAGCCCACGAGCTTCTGACGCTCCCGCGGTGCGGCGGCGTAGCCGGCGCCGATGACGAGCCCGACGACGAGGCCGCCGACGTGCGCCTCCCAGGCGATGTTGGCCATGAAGAACGGCAGCGCCATGTTGATGGCGATCAGCACCACGATCTGCCCGGCGTTGCGTCCCATACGGCGCAGCACGGGGATGATGGCGCCGAAGAGGCCGAACACGGCACCCGAGGCGCCCACCACCGGGGTGAGCCAGCTCATGCTCAGCGGGTCGGCCAGCAGCAGCACGCCGACCGACCCGCCGACGGCTGCGAGCAGGTAGAGAGCGATGAACCGGCCTCGCCCGAACGCCTGCTCGAGGAACGGTCCCACCAGCCACAGCGCGTACATGTTGAACAGGATGTGCAGCGGGCTGGTGGAGTGCAGGAACGCCGCCGTGAGGAAGCGCCACGGCTCCTCGTCGCCGACCACGGGCGCGAACGCCCACTGCTGCGTCCAGGCGCCCCCCGTCGCGAGCTGGAGGACCCAGCTCACCACGCACAGGCCGATGATCGTCAGCGTGACGACCGGGCGCCCGCCGCGGACCGTCCCCCCGAAGACGGTCCGGGCGCTGCGGGAGGCCTTCGCCGCCTGCGCCACGCAGTCGACGCACTGCACACCGACGGGCGCGGGGCGCTGGCACTCCGGGCACGTCGGTCGCCCGCAGCGCTGGCAGCGCACGTACGCGACCCGGTCGGGGTGCCGCGGGCAGACCGGCGGAGCCTCGCCCGGCCGGCCCGCGGGCGGCTGCTGCGGGGTGCTGATGGCGGGGCTCCTCAGTCCTCGATCGTGACGCGCTCGAGGACGATGTCCTCGACCGGGCGGTCTCCGGGGCGCACCTTGGTCGAACCGATGGCGTCGACGACGGCGCGCGACTCGTCGTCGGCGACCTTGCCGAAGATCGTGTGCTTGCCGTTCAGCCAGGACGTGGCCGTCGTGGTGATGAAGAACTGCGAGCCGTTGGTGCCCTCGGCCTCACCGGTCACGGGGTTGCGCCGCTTGCCGGCGTTCGCCATGGCGAGGAGGTACTTCTCGTCGAACGCGAGCTCCGGGTGGATCTCGTCGTCGAACGTGTAGCCGGGGCCGCCGGTGCCGGTGCCCAGCGGGTCGCCGCCCTGGATCATGAAGTTGTCGATCACCCGGTGGAAGATGACGCCGTCGTAGAGCGGGTCGTTGCGCTCGGCGCCCGTGCGCGGGTCTGTCCAGGTCTTGGTGCCCTGGGCCAGCCCGACGAAGTTCGCGACCGTCTTCGGCGCGTGGTTCGGGAACAGCTCGAGGCGGATGTCACCGGCAGAGGTGTGGAGAGTTGCGAACATGGCCCCATCCTCTCACCGGCGACCCGGATGGACGCCACCGGGCGTGTAGCGGTGCGACCCGGCGCGACGAGTGGCACAGTGGTCGCATGGTGCAGACCCCGAAGATCGACTCCGCCAAGGTCAAGGACTCCGCCGCGGAGGTCACGGCCGCGCTCGTCGGCGCGGGCTCCCGTGCCGCGGACAGCGCCAAGGACGCCGCAGGGCAGGCCCGGGACTGGGCCTCCCCGCGTGTGGACTCGTTCGTCGAGTGGCTCCGGCCACGCGTCGAGCAGGCGTGGAGCGAAAGTGTTCAGGCCGCCGCGCCGCGTGTCGAGCAGGCCGCCGGCAGGACCGGCCCGCTCGTCGACAGCGCCCACGACAAGATCGTGGACGAGTACCTGCCCAAGCTCGTCGAAGTGTTCAACGATGCCGCCAAGAAGGCGGCGCTGACGACCGAGGAGGCGGCGAAGGCCGCCAAGAAGGCCGCCAAGGCCGCCGAGAAGTCGGCACGCAAGGCCCAGCGCAGGTCCCGGCGGCGCAAGACGTTCGTCTGGACGCTGGTCGCCGGCGGTGCCGCCGCCGCCGGCTACGCGTTCTACCGCCGGGCGCAGCCGCAGAACGACCCGTGGGCCGAGCCCTGGGAGCAGTCCACCGCACCCGACTTCGACGGCGTGGCGCGCGACGCGCGGCACGTGGTCGGCGACGCGGCCGAGGCCGTGGGCGAGGCCGCCGGTGCGGCCGTGGCCAAGGGCAAGGAGGCCACGGAGAAGCTCTCGAGCCGGGCCGCCCAGGCCACGGAGGACGCCAAGGAGAAGACGGCTGCCCGGACCTCCAGGGCTCGCAAGTCCGCGGCCGACGCGACCAAGGACGCGGTGGACGACGCCGCGGACGGCGCGAAGAAGGCGACGGACGCCGCCCAGCAGAAGGCCGACGAGGCTGTGGAGGCAGCCGACGAGGCCACCGACCCGAAGAACGACGGCACGAAGTAGACCGCCCGTCCGGAACGACGAGAGCCCCCATCCTGACCAGGACGGGGGCTCTCGTGCTGCCGGGGCGAGCGAGGTCCGAACCGTTTAGGAGGCTACCCACCGCTACCGATCGGAAAGCGCCTGCCCTAGCATCGTGAGGCGTCGGCTGGATCGATTCAATCGGTCGCCAGCCCTCCGGTCGCAACGCCGCGGCCGCGCCCTTTCACGAAGGAGTGAAGCAATGTCCAGGCGAAGAACAACCAGAGCCGTCCTCGTCGCCGCGCTCTCCGGCGTCGCGTTCGCCGCGACGAGCGTCGGCACGCTGACCACCGCCCACGCGGACCCGGTCCGCTACGAGGCCGAGGCCGCCCCGGCCGTGTGTGCCGGGACGGTCGACGCCAACCACGCCGGGCACTCCGGCACCGGCTTCTGCAACTCCGACAACGCCGTCGGTGCCACGCTCGTCGTCACGATCGACGCCGGATCCGGCGGCACCGCCACCCTCGGCATCCGGTACGCCAACGGGGGCACGACCGACCGGCCGGCCGACGTCGTCGTCGACGGCGAGACGGTCGGCACCGTCGCGCTGGGCCCGACCGGAGCATGGGACGCCTGGACCACCAGCACCGTCACCGTTCCCGTCACCGGCGGCGCGACCACGATCCGCCTGGCCGCGACCAGCGCCGGCGGGCTCGCCAACATCGACTACGTCGAGGCCGAGGTCACCGCCGCCCCCACACCGTCTCGACACGAGGCGGAGGACGCCCCGGCACTCTGCGAAGGCCTCGTCGAGGCCAACCACGCCGGGCACTCGGGCACCGGCTTCTGCAACACCGACAACGCCGTCGGCGCCGGGGTCGAGTTCTCGGTCGACGCCGCCGCGGCGGGGACGACGACTCTCGACGTCGGCTACGCCCACGCCGGTTCGAGCAGCCGGCCCGGTGAGGTCGTCGTCAACGGGACGTCCGTGCGGACCGCGCAGTTCTCCGCCACCGGCGCGTGGACGACCTGGGCGACCGAGCGCGTCACCGTCGAGCTGGACGCGGGCGTCAACACCGTCCGCCTGCAGGCGACCGGCCCGGACGGCCTGGCGAACATCGACTACCTGGACGTCACCCCCGGCGGCTCCCCGGACGGCGGTGGCGACGGCGCCTACGAGGTCGAGGCCCTGACCCGGGGTGTCAGCGTCCGGCCGGCGAGCGGCGGCAACCTCGTGAGCTGGCGCCTGCTCGGCACCGACGACCCGGACGTGGCCTTCAACGTCTACCGCGACGGCCAGCGGCTCAACTCCTCTCCGCTCACCGGCGCCACGAACTATCGGGACACCGGGGGGTCGTCGGGCTCCGACTACTCGGTCGCCGCGGTGACCGGCGGCACCGAGGGTGCCCGGTCAGGCGTGGAGGCGCGGTTCGGCTCGGGCGGGTTCCTCGACGTCCCGATCGACCGGCCGGGGAGCAGCTACACGGCCAACGACGCCAGCGTCGGCGACCTGGACGGTGACGGCGACTACGAGTACGTCGTCAAGTGGTATCCGGACAACGCCAAGGACAACTCCCAGTCCGGGTACACCGACAACACGATCATCGACGCGTACACGTTGGAGGGCAGCCGCCTCTGGCGGATCGACCTGGGCCGCAACATCCGCTCGGGCGCCCACTACACCCAGTTCCAGGTCTACGACTACGACGGCGACGGCGACGCCGAGATCGCCATGAAGACGGCCGACGGGACGCGCGACGGCCAGGGGAGGGTCATCGGGAACGCCGGCGCCGACCACCGCAACGCGGGCGGCTACGTCCTGTCGGGGCCCGAGTTCCTGACCATCTTCGACGGCCGTACCGGCACCGCGGTCGACACCGTCGACTACCAGCCGCCGCGCGGCGACGTCTCGAGCTGGGGCGACAGCTACGGCAACCGGGTCGACCGGTTCCTGGCCGGGACCGCGTACCTGGACGGCACCAGCCCGTCCATGGTCTTCGCGCGCGGCTACTACACCCGCTCGGTCATCTGGGCGGTCGACTTCGACGGGCAGGACCTGACCACCCGGTGGGTCTTCGACTCGGACGAAAGGGGCTCGCAGTACCGCGGCCAGGGCGCCCACAGCCTCTCGATCGCGGACCTCGACGGCGACGGTCGCCAGGACGTCGTCTACGGCGCGATGGCGATCGGGTCCGACGGCAACCCGCTGTGGAACTCCCGCATGGGCCACGGCGACGCGCTCCACGTCTCCGACCTCGTGCCCGGCCGCCCCGGGCAGGAGGTGTACATGCCGCACGAGAGCAGCAGCGCCCCGTCCTCCAGCCTCCTCGGCTCGGACGGCACGGTGCTGTTCCAGACCAGCCCGGACGGCGACAACGGCCGTGGCGTGGCCGCGAACGTCACCACCGCCAACCCGGGCGCCGAGTACTGGTCGTCCAACGTGTCCGGCCTGCGCAACGCCTCAGGGGACACCGTCGGGGCCAAGCCGAGCTCGGCGAACTTCCTGGCGTGGTGGGACGACGACGGGGAGCGCGAGCTGCTCGACGGCACCCACGTCGACGACTACGACGACGGACGCCTGCTGACCGCCTCCGGCGTCAGCACGAACAACGGCACGAAGTCGAACCCGGCGCTCTCCGGTGACCTCTTCGGCGACTGGCGCGAAGAGGTCGTCTGGCGGACCGACGACTCGTCAGCGCTCCGGATTTACTCCACGCCGTACGAGACGGACCTGCGGATCCCCACTCTCATGCACGATCCGCAGTACCGCGTGGCGATCGCCTGGCAGAACACGGGCTACAACCAGCCGCCGCACCCCAGCTTCCACATCGGCAGCGAGGTGAGCAGCTACCCCTGGCCTGACATCCACACCCCGTAGCAGGGGGCCCTCCGACGACGAAAGGCCGCTGACCCGTCGGTCAGCGGCCTTTCTCGGGTGGAGCCAAGGGGACTCGAACCCCTAACCCCCTGCTTGCAAAGCAGGTGCGCTACCAATTGCGCCATGGCCCCGGGGGGGTCAGTCGAGGGAGTCGGTGACCTCGGTCCAGAGGTCGCGGTCGGCGGCGTCTGCCGACAGGCGCCGCCAGACGACGTACCCGGCCAGGGCGGCGAGCAGGATCACGAACAGCTTCTTCATGCTGGACCTCCGCGTCTGCCAGGGAGTGGGGCTAGGAGGACTTGAACCTCCGACCTCTTCCTTATCAGGGAAGCGCTCTAACCGTCTGAGCTATAGCCCCTCCGCACGTGTCCGATGAACGCGTGCAGCACGGAACACTACCGTACCCGGCGCTCCGGTCCCAAACCGCGGGCGGTCGCCGCGGTGTGACGTCCGTCGCGCCGGGTGCGTCCCGCCTCAGTCGTCGGTGAGGGTCAGGTGCACGCCGCCGACCAGCGCCGCGGTGATGTTGTAGAGGATCGCCATGATGGTGGCGATCGCCGTGAACAGCACCATGTTGACCAGCGCGATGAGCGTCGAGAGCGAGATCATGCGCTCGAACTCGACGAACTGCGTGATGTTGATCGTCTGCGGCCCCATCGTCTCGATGAGGAACTCCTGGATCGTCGCGAACGTCCCGAGGGAGTTCAGGGAGTACCAGACGACACCGGTCGCGACGACGATCATGATCCCGATCGCGACCGACAGCAGGAACGCGAGCTTCATGATCGACCAGGGGTCGATCCGCGACACGGACAGGCGGACCCGACGCGGGCTGCCCAGACCCTCGCTCGGGCTGGCCGCCGACTGCAGGGTGGGCTGCGCACCGGTGGCGGCGCCGTACTGCGCGCCCCCGTACTGCGCACCCGCCGGCGACGCCTCAGGCTGCGCCGCACCGTGCACGCCCCCGGCGGAGTAGTGCATCTCCGGCCGTGAGGCGCTCTGCGTCGTCCCCGTCGAGGGCGGCGGCGGGGGAGCGCTCTGCGAGCCCGAGGACGCCGCGTCCGGCGGTTCAGCACCGGTGCTCGAGGACGCCGCCGACTGCACCTTCTTGGCCGCGTTGCGCGCCGCCGCGAGGGCCGCCGCCGCTGCCTTGACGGCACCGTCCTTCACGGCGGAACCGTTCGTGGGCGCCGGCTCCGCCGAGGTTCCTTCCGCCCGCGTGGTGTCCGCCGGCGCGGGCTTCGACGTCGTGCCCGTCGTGGTGCCCGACGTCGAGGAGGCCGGCTCGGCCACGCTCACCTCACCCACGGGCTCGCCGGTGGGCTTCGCGTCGACCTTCGCCGCGGCGGACGTGCTGCCGTTGCTCGGCGCCGGGACGCGGTCCTCGCCCGACGTGGTCGGGGCTGCCGGCACGGGCGACATCTGCTGCGTCGAGTCCACAGCCTCCGCCGTCGTCGTCCCTGCCTGCCCCGCGTTCTTGTCGCTGGCCATCAGATGTTCCCGTCCCCGGTCTCGTCCTGCTCGGGCGCGGTCGCCTCGGCGGCCCCGACCGGGCCGCCGTCAGCGGCCTGCTCCTCCACGCTAACCGACACCTCGTCCTCGCGACGCTCGACGTTCCGGGCGACCGCGATGATCCGGTCCTTCTTGTCCGGCTTGGCGAAGGTGACGCCCTGGGTCGTCCGACCCGTCAGGTTCACCTCGTCCACCCGCGACCGGACGATCTTGCCACGCTCCATGATGACCAGGACCTCGGTGTCCGCGTCCGTGACGAGAGCGCCCACGAGGTCGCCCCGCGCCTCGACGAGGTTCGCCACCTTGATGCCGTAGCCGTTGCGACCCTGGAGGCGGTAGTCGTCGATCCGGGTGCGCTTCGCGAACCCGCCCTCCGTGACCACGAACAGGTCGGTGCCCGGCGTGACGACGTCGGCGTTGAGCAGCTCGTCGTCCTCGCGGAACTTCATGCCGGTCACGCCGGACGTCGCGCGACCCATAGGGCGGAGCGTGTCGTCGTCGGCCGGGAACCGGATCGACTGCCCCTTGCGCGAGACGAGGATGAGCTCGTCGTCGGCGTTCACCAGGCGTGCGGCCACGAGCTCGTCCGGGGTGCCGTCGTCGTCCTGGCGCAGGTTGATGGCGATGAGGCCACCGCTGCGCGGGGAGTCGTAGTCGCTCAGGCGCGTCTTCTTGACCAGCCCGCGACGCGTAGCGAGCACGAGGTACTCCGCCGCGTCGTAGTCCCGGACGGCCAGCACCTGGGCGATCTTCTCGTCGGGCTGCATCGCCAGCAGGTTCGCGACGTGCTGGCCCTTCGCGTCCCGCGCCTGCTCGGGCAGCTCGTAGCCCTTGACGCGGTAGACCCGGCCGGCGTCGGTGAAGAACAGCAGCCAGTGGTGGGTCGTGGTCACGAAGAAGTGGTCGACGATGTCGTCCTGGCGCAGCGTGGCGCCCCGGACACCCTTCCCGCCACGGCGCTGGGCACGGTAGGAGTCGGTGCGCGTGCGCTTGGCGTACCCGCCGTGCGTGATCGTGACGACCACGTCCTCCTCGGGGATGAGGTCCTCGATCGACATGTCGCCGTCGTAGGGGAGGATCGTGGTGCGGCGCTCGTCGCCCCACCGCTCGGTCACCTCGTCCAGCTCGGTCGCGACGATCTCCCGCTGACGGGCCGGCTTGGCGAGGATGTCCTCGTACTCGAGGATCTCCGCCTTGAGCTTGGCGTGCTCGTCGAGGATCTGCTGCCGCTCCAGCGCCGCCAGACGGCGGAGCTGCAGCGCGAGGATCGCGTTGGCCTGCGTCTCGTCGATCCCGAGCAGCTCCGTGAGGCCGGACCGTGCCTGGTCGGCGTCGGGGGAGCGGCGGATGAGGGCGATGACGGCGTCGAGCGCGTCGAGGGCGCGCAGGTAGCCCTCGTAGATGTGAATCTTGTCCTGCGCCTCGCGCAGCAGGTAGGCGGTGCGGCGGCGCACGACCTCGATCTGGTGCTGCGTCCAGTGGCGCACGAACGCGTCGAGGCTGAGCGTGCGGGGCACCTCGTCGACGAGCGCGAGCATGTTCGCGCTGAAGTTGTCCTGCAGCTGGGTGTGCTTGTACAGGTTGTTCAGCACGACCTTGGCGACGGCGTCGCGCTTGAGGACGATGACCAGGCGCTGACCGGTGCGGCCGGAGGTCTCGTCCCGGATGTCGGCGATGCCGGCGATCTTCCCGTCGTTGACCAGGTCGGCGATCTTGGTGGCCAGGTTGTCCGGGTTGACCATGTAGGGCAGCTCGGTGATCACCAGGCAGATCCGGTTCTGGATCTCCTCGACGTTGACCACGGCGCGCATCGTGATCGACCCGCGGCCCGTCCGGTAGGCCTCCTCGATGCCCTTGGTGCCCAGGATCTGCGCGCCCGAGGGGAAGTCCGGCCCCTTGATGCGCTGCATGAGCGCGGCGAGCAGCTCCTCCTTGGAGGCGTCCGGGTTGGCCAGGTGCCACCGGACACCCTCGGCGACCTCCCGCAGGTTGTGCGGCGGGATGTTCGTGGCCATGCCGACGGCGATGCCCGCCGAGCCGTTGACCAGGAGGTTCGGGATGCGGGACGGCAGGACGACGGGCTCCTGCGTCCGGCCGTCGTAGTTGTCCTGGAAGTCGACGGTGTCCTTGTCGATGTCCCGGACCATCTCGAGCGCCAGGGGCGCCATCCGGCACTCGGTGTACCGCGGGGCGGCCGCCGGGTCGTTGCCGGGCGAGCCGAAGTTCCCCTGACCCGCGACCAGCGGGTACCGCAGCACCCAGTCCTGGACGAGGCGGACCAGCGTGTCGTAGATCGCCGTGTCGCCGTGGGGGTGGAACTTGCCCATGACGTCGCCGACGACGCGGGAGCACTTGGAGAACGCGCGGTCGGGCCGGTAGCCGCCGTCGTACATCGCGTAGAGCACGCGGCGGTGCACCGGCTTGAGGCCGTCGCGCACGTCGGGCAGCGCCCGGCCGACGATGACGCTCATCGCGTAGTCCAGGTACGACCGCTGCATCTCGAGCTGCAGGTCCACCTGCTCGACGCGGCCGTGCTGGATCGCGGCCAGCGCGACGTCGTCGCCTGCCGGCATCTGCGCGGGTCCGTCGTTCTCGGGGCCGGGTGTCTCGTCCGTCACCGTGTCTCCGTTTCTTCCTGCGCCGCCCGGGCGCGGGTCCTGCCTCGATCAGTCCTGAAGGTTCTGTACAACTGGACGTTCACATCGTGTACGCCCAGCGCCGGTCAGATGTCGAGGAACCGGACGTCCTTGGCGTTGCGCTGGATGAAGCTGCGGCGGGACTCGACGTCCTCACCCATCAGCACCGAGAAGATCTCGTCCGCCGCGGCAGCGTCATCGATCGTGACCTGCATCAACGTGCGGTGCTCGGGGTCCATCGTGGTGTCCCAGAGCTCGGTGTAGTCCATCTCGCCGAGACCCTTGTAGCGCTGGATGCCGTTCTCCTTGGGGATCCGCTTGCCCGCGGCGATGCCCTGCTGGAGGAACGCGTCACGCTCCCGGTCGGAGTACACGTAGTCGTGCGGGGCGTTCGTCCACTTGAGCCTGTACAGCGGCGGCTGCGCGAGGTACACGTGCCCCTGCTCGATGAGCGGGCGCATGTAGCGGAACAGCAGCGTCAGCAGGAGCGTGCAGATGTGCTGGCCGTCGACGTCGGCGTCGGCCATGAGCACGATCTTGTGGTACCGCAGCTTGACGATGTCGAAATCCTCGCCGATGCCGGTGCCGAACGCGGTGATCAGCGCCTGGACCTCGGCGTTGGACAGCGCCTTGTCGAGCCGGGCGCGCTCCACGTTGAGGATCTTGCCGCGCAGCGGCAGGATCGCCTGGTGGTGCGGGTCGCGGCCGCGCACCGCGGAACCACCCGCGGAGTCGCCCTCGACGATGTAGATCTCGCACTCCTCGGGGCGGTTCGACTGGCAGTCCTTCAGCTTGCCGGGCATCCCGCCCGAGCTGAGGATCCCCTTGCGCCGTGTCGCCTCGCGCGCCTTGCGGGCCGCGATCCGCGCCTGCGACGCCGAGATCGCCTTGCGGATGATGTCCCGCGCCTCGTTCGGGTGGGCGTCGAACCAGTCGACCAGCTTCTCGCGCACGACACGCTGCACGAACGTCTTGGCCTCGGTGTTGCCCAGCTTGGTCTTCGTCTGGCCCTCGAACTGCGGCTCGCCCAGCTTGACGCTCAGCACCGCGGTGAGCCCCTCGCGGATGTCGTCACCCGTGAGGTTCTCGTCCTTCTCCTTGAGGATCGCCTTGTCCCGCGCGTAGGAGTTCACCAGACCCGTCAGCGCTGCGCGGAAGCCCTCCTCGTGGGTGCCGCCCTCCGTCGTCGAGATCGTGTTGGCGAACGTGTGGACCGACTCGCTGTACGCGCTGGTCCACTGCAGGGCGATCTCGAGCGAGATCTGCGCCGAGGTGTCCTCCGACTCGATGTCGATGATCTCCGGGTGGATGATCTCGGAGCGCTTCGCGGCGTTGATGTGCTTCACGTAGTCGATGAGGCCGTGGTCGTACTTGTACGTGACCGTCCGGACCGCGCCGCCGTCCGACTCGGCGTCGTGCACCTCGTCGTCCGGGGACTCGACCGTGTCCACGGCGGGGGCGTCCGCACCCTCGATCCCGGCGGCCTCGCCGTCGGCCGGCACGCCGGTGATCTCGTCGGGGCCGGAGACGTGCTCGGTGCGCTCGTCCGTGAGCGTGATGCGCAGGCCCTTGTTGAGGAACGCGTACTGCTGGAAGCGGGACCGGAGCGTCTCGAAGTCGTAGTCCGTCGTCTCGAAGATGGTGCCGTCGGCCCAGAACGTCTGCGTCGTGCCCGTCTCGTCCGTCGCCTCGAGCTGCTCCAGCTCGCCGACCGGGGCGCCGCCGTCGGCGAACTCCTGGCGCCAGGCGTGACCGTCACGGCGCACCTCGGTGACGACCCGCGACGAGAGGGCGTTGACGACCGAGATGCCCACGCCGTGCAGACCGCCGGAGACGGCGTACCCGCCGCCCCCGAACTTGCCGCCCGCGTGCAGGATCGTCATGACGACCTCGACCGTCGGCCGGCCCTCCGTGGGGTGCATCGCCACCGGGATGCCGCGGCCGTTGTCCACGACGCGCACCCCGCCGTCCGCCAGCAGCGTGACGTCGATGGTGTCGGCATGGCCGGCGAGAGCCTCGTCGACCGAGTTGTCCACAACCTCGTACACGAGGTGATGGAGACCTCGCGCGCCGGTGGACCCGATGTACATGCCGGGTCGCTTACGGACTGCCTCGAGGCCCTCGAGGACGGTGATGTTCCCGGCGTCGTAGCTGCTGTCGGATCGCTGAGCCACAGGCTGTAGCACTCCTCGTCGTCCAGGCACGCGACGGGGTGTCCCGGACCGAGGGGTCCGGGCCGCAGCACAGGGACAGGCACGGGTGTGCCGGCTGCGGGTCGGTGCCGTGCGCCGCCGGGGGACCATCGAGGCCCGAGCAGTCGTCGACCGGCCCAGCGGGGCCGGTCGCACGCTTCTCCACGGACCCGGATCGACACCCGGGGACACCCGCCAAGTCTACCGGAGATCCGCAGGAAATCGCGGCGATCGGGCTCTTGAGCGTGTGCGCTGCCACACGTTGTCCACAGGTTTCTCCACATCGGCCGCAGCGTCGCTCAGCCGAAGGTGTCACCCGGTCCCGGGCCCCGCACCGACCGGCGTCCACGGCGGAAGCTCGGGCCTGCCGGACCGAGCACCGTGACCTTCTCCACGACGCCCTCGCCGACCTCCTCGTCGAGGCGTCGCATCAGCGTGGGCACGAGCAGCCGGACCTGCGTGGCCCACGCCGTCGAGTCCGCCCGCACCACCAGCACCTTGTCCTCGAAGGTCTCCGGCGTGCAGTGGTCCGCGACCTGGTCACCGACCACCTCGCGCCACCGGCCGATCACCCCGCCGACCGACACCTCCTCGTGCCATCCCTTGTCCCGCAGGAGGCGCGCCACCACGTCCGACACGAGGCGCGGGTCGCGGGCGTTCGGGCCCTTGCCCGGTTCCTTGCGCGGCTCGGCCAGCGCCGAACGCCGCGACGGCGACCCCGGCCGCAGACCCTTGGCGCGAGCCGCCGCCTTCGCACGGTTCAGCGCCTCACGGGCCACCTCGGAGCGTGGCGTCAGCTCCGTGCGTTCGACGACGGGACGCGGGTCGCGCTCCGTACGCCTCTCCGGCGGGTCGAGCGCGTCCGGGGAGCCGGCGTCGGCCCCCTGTTCAGACACGCCGCACCTGCCCGGACGTGACCTCGAAGCGGGCGCCCAGGAGCGCCTCCGGGACGTCCTGCGGCACCGCGGCCGTCACCAGCACCTGACGGGACTGCACCACGAGCTCGGCGAGCCGCTCACGACGGCGGACGTCGAGCTCGGCGAACACGTCGTCGAGGATGAGCACGGGATCCGCGTCCGAGCCGTGGTCCGGGTCCCAGAAGACGCCGTCGGTCTCGATCGGCTCCGAGCCGCCGCCCAGCAGGCGGAAGGCCGCGAGACGCAGCGCCAGGGCGAACGACCACGACTCCCCGTGGCTCGCATACCCCTTCGCGGGGAGGTCGCCCAGGGAGAGCACCAGGTCGTCCCGGTGGGGCCCGACGAGACTCTGCCCGCGATCGATCTCCTGGGGACGCTGCTCCTCGATGGCGGCGGCCAGGAGCTTCTCGAGCGCCTCCGGCGCCTCGTGCGGGAGCGGACCGTCCGGGCCGGGATCCGGCAGCACCGCCGAGCGGTACCGCACCTGCGCCTCGCTGTCCGCGTCGCTCACCTGCTCGTACGCGGTGGCCACGAGCGGCTGCAGGGCACGGACCAGCGCCGTGCGCCAGGCCAGGACCTGTCCACCGAGCTGGGCCGCCCGGGCGTCCCACACCTCCAGCGCCGACAGGTCCGGGTCGCGCCCAGCCGCCCGGTGGCCCCGCAGCGACTTCAGCAGCGCCGAGCGTTGGCGCACGACCCGCTCATAGTCCGACAGCACGCCGGCGGCGCGGGGGAGGAGCTGCACGACGAGCTGGTCCAGGAAGCGGCGTCGGCCGTCCGGCTCGCCCTTGACGAGCCCCAGGTCCTCCGGGGCGAACAGGACGGTACGCAGGATGCCGAGGACGTCGCGGGCCCGGCCGAGCTGCCCGCGGTTGACGCGGGCCCGGTTCGCCTTGCCCGCGGTGATCTCCAGCTCGACGGTCGACGCGCGCTCGCCGCGCACGACCCGGGTCCGGACCACGGCTCGCTGGGCCCCGGCGCGGATCAGCGGGGTGTCGTTCGCGACCCGGTGGCTGCCGAGCGTCGCGACGTACCCCAGCGCCTCGACGAGGTTCGTCTTGCCGCGCCCGTTGCGGCCGACGAAGGCGTTGGGGCCCGGCTCGAGCTCGACGTCGGCGGACTCGTAGGAGCGGAAGTCGAGCAGCGACAGGTGCGAGACGTACATGACCCCAGTGTCGCGCGGCCTACTCGGCCGACGGCTTCGTGGCGTGGCCGCCGAACTGCTGACGCAGCGCCGCCACGGCCTTCATGGCGGGCGAGTCGTCCTGCCGCGAGGCGAACCGGGAGAACAGCGCCGCGGAGATGACCGGCAGCGGCACCGCGTTGTCGATCGCCTCGTCCACGGTCCACCGGCCCTCGCCGGAGTCGGCGACCCAGTCGTCGATCGCGGCGAGCTGCGGGTCCTCCTCGAGGGCCTTGACCATGAGGTCCAGCAGCCAGGAGCGCACCACCGTGCCACGCTTCCACGCACGCATCGTGCCGTGCACGTCCGTGACCACGTCCTTCTTCGCGGACAGCAGCTCGTAGCCCTCGGCGTACGCCTGCATCAGGCCGTACTCGATGCCGTTGTGCACCATCTTGGCGAAGTGCCCGGCACCGACGTTGCCTGCGTGGACGAAGCCCTCCTCGCGGGGCCCCTCCGGCCGCAGCGCGTCGAAGACCGGCATGAGGTGCGCGACCTGGTCGTCGTCACCACCGCACATCAGGCCGTAGCCGTTCTCCAGCCCCCAGATGCCGCCGGAGACACCGACGTCGACGTACCCGACACCGCGCTCGGCGAGCTCGGCCGCGCGTGCCTGGTCCTCCGGGTAGTGGGAGTTGCCGCCCTCGACGACGATGTCGCCGTCGCCCAGCAGGGTCCCGAGCTCCTGGACGACGCCCCGGGTCGGGTCGCCGGCCGGGACCATCACCCACACCACGCGCCGAGGTCCGGGGAGGGCGTCGACCAGCGCGGCGAGCGACTCGACGTCGGACACCTCGGGTCGCGGGTCGTACCCGGTGACCTCGATGCCCGCGCGGCGCAGGCGCTCGCGCATGTTGTTGCCCATCTTGCCCAGACCGACCAGACCCATGTGGGTGACCATGTGGAGAACCTCTCAGGACGAGAAACGGATGGGGACCAGCAGGTAGCGGTAGGCGGACGAGTCCTCGCCGTCCAGGGACTCCTGGCCGGTGAACTCCACCGGCTTGTTGGGGTGCGTGAACGACATCCGCACGAAGTCCGTGCCCAGCGCGCCCAGACCGTCCAGCAGGAACTGCGGGTTGAAGGCCACCTGGATGTCCTCGCCGACGAGCACCGCCTCCAGGGCTTCCGACGCCTGGGCGTCGTCCCCCTGGCCGGCGTCGAGCACGACCTGGCCCTCGGAGAAGGCCAGGCGTATCGGTGTGTTGCGCTCGGCCACGAGCGAGACCCGCTTGGCGGCGTCGATGAGGGCCTGGGTGGGCACGACGGCGTGGATGGGCGTCGCGTCCGGGAACAGCCGGCGCACGGCCGGGTAGTCGCCGTCGACCAGCTGGGAGGTGGTGTGCCGACCGCCGGCCTCGAAACCGATCAGGTCGATGCCCTCGCCGGTGGACAGCCCGATGTTCACCGGGCCGCCGCCGGCCCCGAGCGACTTCGCGACGTCGTTGAGCGTCCGGGCGCGGACCAGCGCGACGGCGGAGTACCCGGGAGTCGCGGGGGTCCACGTCAGCTCGCGCAGCGCCAGGCGGTAGCGGTCGGTGGCGAGGAGCGTGATCCGCTCGCCCTCGATCTCCATCCGCACACCGGTCAGCAGCGGGAGCGTGTCGTCCCGGCTCGCGGCCACGCTGACCTGGGCGACGGCGTGGGTGAGGGCGTCACCGGGGACGGTTCCGGTGAGCTCGGGCATCGCCGGCAGGGCCGGGTAGTCCTCGACCGGCATGGTGAGCAGGGTGAAGCGGGAGGCACCGCAGGTCAGCGCGACCTTGTTGCCCTCGACCGTGACGTCCACCGGCTTGCTCGGC
This sequence comes from Isoptericola sp. S6320L, assembly GCF_023015685.1. Classification (NCBI taxonomy): domain Bacteria; kingdom Bacillati; phylum Actinomycetota; class Actinomycetes; order Micrococcales; family Promicromonosporaceae; genus Isoptericola; species Isoptericola sp. S6320L. The sequence continues at coordinate 101,472 of NZ_JALKAT010000003.1, read as the reverse complement.
AGGGCGCGGGAGATCTCGGCGAGGAGGCGGCCGGAGACGAGCACCGTGCCGGACTCCGACACCTCGGCGGGGATCTCGGAGCGCGCCGAGACCTCGTAGTCGAAGCTCGCCAGGCCGATCGACCCCGCGGTGCTGGCCTCGAGCCGGACACCGGCCAGGACAGGAGCCGGCGGTCGTGTGGGGAGCGTACGAGCCGTCCATGTCACGGCCTCGGCCAGGACGTCACGTTCAACCCGGAACTTCATCCCACTCCTCAGTGTGCTCGTGCGGTGCGACGACGTGCCTGTCAGCAGCGCCGTCGTCCGTGCAAACCCTACCGTGCCGGAGCCCTCGAGGAAGGGCGCCCTGCGACCGCCGTCCGGGGCTTCGAAGGCGTGTGGATCTCTCCTGGGAAAAACACGTTCATCGTCGTCGTAGGGGTTGTGGATCATGGGGAAAACCGGTGTCTTCGCAGGTGAGGAGGCACGGAACCCTGTGGAGGCGGCTGTGCGCGAGCCTGTGGGCAACTCGGTGCCCCTGTGGGCGACGGTTTCTGTACCCACAGGCGTCCACCGATGGGGGTGCCTTCGTCCACCGGTTCTCGCGCGTGTTCCACAGGCGTCCACAGATTTGTCCACAGGTGTGAACGGGTGCCTGACCGGAATCGGCGGAGTTGTCCACCGTGCGGGTCCACAGGATGGGGACAGCCCGCCCGAAATGGCACGATCTCGGGCGGGCTGCTGTGGGAAACCCTGTGAACACGCGGTTGTCCACAGGGTTGTGGAATTGTGGATCAGCCGCGGTGCTGCTGCTTGATCCGGCTCGTGAGCTCCGTGACCTGGTTGTACGTCGACCGGCGCTCGGCCATCTGACCGGCGATCTTCTTGTTCGCGTGCATGACGGTGGTGTGGTCGCGGCCACCGAACTGCTGGCCGATCTTGGGCAGGGAGAGGTCCGTCAGCTCGCGGCACAGGTACATCGCGATCTGGCGTGCTGTCACCAGGACGCGCGACCGGGACGTCCCGCAGAGGTCGTCGATCGTGAGACCGAAGTAGGCGGCCGTCTGGGCGATGACCATCGCCGGGGTGATCTCCGTGGCCTGGTCGTCGTCGGTGATGAGGTCCTTGAGGACGATCTCGGTGAGGGCCAGGTCCACCTGCTGCTTGTTCAGGTTCGCGAACGCCGTGACCCGGATCAGCGCGCCCTCGAGCTCGCGGATGTTCGTCGAGATGCGGGAACCGATGTAGCTCAGCACCTCGGCCGGCACGTCGAGACGCTCGCTCGCCGCCTTCTTGCGCAGGATCGCGATGCGGGTCTCGAGGTCGGGCGGCTGGACGTCGGTGATCAGGCCCCACTCGAACCGGGAGCGCAGCCGGTCCTCGAACCCGTCGAGCTGCTTGGGCGGCACGTCGGAGGTGATGACGACCTGCTTGTCCGCGTTGTGCAGGGCGTTGAAGGTGTGGAAGAACTCCTCCATCGTCTGTTCCTTGCCCTGCAGGAACTGGATGTCGTCGATGAGCAGAACGTCGACGTCGCGGTAGCGGCGCTGGAACGCGCCGGTGCGCCCCTCGCCGATGCTGTTGATGAAGTCGTTGGTGAACTCCTCCGAGTTCACGTACCGCACACGCACGTGCGGGTACAGGTTGTGCGCGTAGTGGCCGATGGCGTGCAGCAGGTGCGTCTTGCCCAGCCCGGAGTCGCCGTAGATGAAGAGGGGGTTGTACGCCTTGGCCGGCGCCTCGGCGACCGCGACGGCCGCCGCGTGCGCGAACCGGTTGGACGAACCGATGACGAACGTCTCGAAGATGTACTTGGGGTTCAGCCGGGTGGGTTCCGCGGCCTCCTTGCGAGCCGGCGGCGCGGAGCGGTGGACCGCCGTCCGTTCCGGGGCGGAGATCTCGGGCTCCGGTTCTTCCGAGGGAGGGCTGTAGTCCTGGGTCGGGCCGGCGAGTGCCTCGTGGCTGAGCTCCGGGTCGACCGTGATCCCGAACCGGATGTCCCGCCCGAGCGCCGAGGACATCGCCGAGACCAGCTGGTCGCGCACGCTCGTCTCGAGATAGTTGCGCGTCTGCTCGTGCGGCACGGCGATGAAGACCGTGTCCTCCAGGATCGCCATCGGCTTCGCCAGCTTGATGAAGGCGAGCTGCCGCTGGGTCATGTCCGACCGCGCCTCGAGGGTCGCCAGGGTCTGTGACCAGACCTCGGTGATGTCGGCGTCGGGCTGGGGCACGGGGGTTCCTCCGGGCGGTCGGTAACAGTGTCCACATAGTTTTCCACACCCTGTGGAACCTGTGGACATCGGTGTGGACGACGGCGGCGCGAGACCGGTCGTGTCGTCGGCGTCACGCCGGGCGCAGTTGACCTGAGGGCCCGCGACGGCGTAACGTCGGACAGCCGTTCCAGGTACTTTCGCGCGCCCTCCTTCGGGCGTGCGGCCTCGGGTCGGCCCGGTCGACACACTGCCCGTGCGGACGCCGACCAGCAACCTGACCGACATCGTCGAGGACCTGACGGTGTGCCTCCCCGACGTTTCTTGGAGTACCTCGTGAGCAAGCGGACCTTCCAGCCGAACAACCGCCGTCGTGCGAAGACCCACGGTTTCCGGCTGCGCATGCGCACCCGCGCCGGCCGCGCCATCCTGGCGAACCGCCGTCGCAAGGGCCGCACCGAACTCGCTGCCTGAGCCGTGCTCCCTGCGGCGCGACGCATGCGCCGCTCCTTCGACTTCGAACGAGCGGTGCGCGGTGGCGCGCGCGCAGGGCGCTCGACCGTCGTCGTCCACCTGACCCGCAAGCCGGGTCAGGTGGACGGCCCTTTGGTGGGCCTGGTGGTCTCCAAGGCGGTCGGCAACGCCGTGCACCGCAACCTCGTCAAGCGACGCCTCCGCGGCGTCGCGGCCGCGCACCTGGACGACCTGCCGGACGACGCGCTCATGGTGCTGCGGGCGCTGCCGGCGTCCGCCGAGGCGGGCTACGCGCGCCTGGACCGGGACGTCTCCCGCGGGATGCACAAGGCGCTCGCCCGGGTCGCGGGGCCGGGCTGATGACCGGTTCCGTGCTCGGGCGCAGCCGGGAGCTCGCGCGCGCCGTCCCCACGGCCGTGCTGGTCGGCGCGATCCGTGTGTACCAGGCCGTCGTGTCACCGATGACCGGGCCGACCTGCAAGTACTACCCGTCCTGCTCGCAGTACGCGCTCGTCGCAGTCCGCACGCACGGGCCGCTGCGGGGGACCGGACTCGCCCTCTGGCGGATCCTGCGGTGCAACCCGTGGAGCCTCGGCGGCGTCGACGACGTGCCGCCGGCTCGACAGCACGAGCACCGCGGCGCCGACACGCACTGACCTCCCGGGATCGCGCCACCCGGGCTCAGCTTTCCGACAGAGGAGACAAATGGGCTTCTTCGATACCATCCTGTTCCCGATCCAGTGGGTCGTGGCCTGGATCATGTACGGGTCCCACCAGGTATTCACCACCCTCGGCTTCCAGGACGGCCCGGGGTTCGCCTGGGTGCTGTCGATCGTCGCCCTCGTGATCGTCATCCGCATCCTCCTGATCCCGCTGTTCTTCAAGCAGATCAAGGCGTCGCGCGGGATGCAGATGATGCAGCCGGAGCTCCAGGCGATCCAGAAGAAGTACAAGAACAAGAAGGACCCGTCGTCCCGCGAAGCCATGGGCCGCGAGACCATGGAGCTGTATCGCAAGCACGGCACCAACCCGATGGCGTCGTGCATGCCGATCCTGCTGCAGTCGCCGATCTTCTTCGCACTGTTCCGTGTGCTCTACAACCTGCCTCCGATCGCGGCGGGCACGCTCGACCCGATCGGCCCCATCGACGCGTCGGTGGCCGCGGACATCGAGGAGTCGTCGCTCTTCGGTGCTCAGCTGTCGGACATCTTCCTGCAGACGGACGACTGGGGCGCTCGGATCACGATCCTCGTCCTCATCCTCGCGATGAGCGCCACGACGTTCTTCACCCAGCGCCAGCTGACGATGAAGAACATGCCGAAGGCCGCCCTCGAGGGCCCGATGGCGAACACGCAGAAGATGATGCTGTACGCGCTGCCGGTCATCTTCCTGATCTCGGGCGTGAACTTCCCGGTGGGTGTGCTGATCTACTGGACCACGACGAACCTGTGGTCCATGGGGCAGCAGTTCTACACGATCAAGCGGATGCCGGCGCCGGGCTCCGAGGCAGAGCGTCAGCTCAAGGAGAAGCAGGCCGCGAAGGCTGCCAAGAAGGGCATCGTGGCCGAGGAGCCGACGGAGATCGAGCCGCCGAAGCCGGTGGGGCAGCGTGAGCAGCCCATGCGCAAGAACCGCAAGAAGAAGAAGAGATGAGGTCAGCCATGACGAGCGATGCGACGCCGGAGAACGGCAAGACGCTGGTGGCACGTCTCGAGGAGGAGGGCGAGGTCGCTGCCGACTACCTCGAGGAGCTCCTCGACATCGCCGACCTGGACGGCGACATCGACCTCGACATCCGCCACGAGCGTGCGGCGGTCGAGATCGTCTCCGAGGAATCCCCGCGCTCGCTCGACTCCCTGGTCGGGCGGAACGGCGAGGTGCTCGAGGCGCTCCAAGACCTCACCCGCCTCGCCGTCCAGGCGCGGACGGGGGAGCGGAGCAGGCTGATGCTGGACGTCGGCGGGTTCCGTGCGGCACGGCGCGCTGAGCTCGAGGCGCTGGCCGCGGACGCGATCGCACGTGTGCAGGAGTCCGGCGCGACGGTGTCGCTGGACCCGATGAACGCGTTCGAGCGCAAGGTCGTGCACGACGAGGTGGCGGGTGCGGGACTCGTGAGCGACTCGGCCGGCACCGAACCGCAGCGGTACGTGGTGATCCACCCGGCGGAGCCCGCCACGGCATGACGACGAACGACGGGGCCCGCTGTTTCACGTGAAACAGCGGGCCCCGTCGCGTCTGGACGACTCAGGTCAAGTGACAGGATGGTGCGCATGGTGGACACGGACGAGGTCATGGGGACGAGCGCGGCGGTACGCGACTACTTCGGCGAGCACTACGACGCGGTCTCCCGCTTCCATGCTCGACTGCGGGACGAGGGGGAGGTCCGGGGACTGATCGGTCCGCGTGAGGTGGACCGGCTCTGGGAGCGGCACATCCTCAACTCGGCAGCGGTCGTCCCGTTCCTCGCCTCGGCTGGATCGGTCGCTGACATCGGATCCGGAGCTGGGCTGCCGGGGATCGTCATCGCGATCCTGCGACCCGACGCCCAGGTGCATCTCATCGAGCCCATGGAGCGCCGCACGACCTGGCTCGAGGAGGTCGTCGCAGATCTAGGACTGGCGAACGTGGTGGTGAAGCGGGGCCGCGCAGAGGAGTACGACGGCGCGCTGGAGGTCGATGCGGTGACGTCGCGCGCGGTGGCTGCACTGTCGAAGCTGGCGCGGATCAGCCTCCCGCTCGTGAGGTCCGGGGGCGAGCTGGTGATCCTCAAGGGGCGGAACGTGGAGCAGGAGATCGAGCCGGCGCGCAAGATCCTCCGCAAGCTCACGGTCGGCGAACCGGAGATCCTGGAGGGACGGACCATCGACGGCGTGGAGTCGACCACGGTGCTCAGGGTGCGGCGGAAGTAGGCCGACACCCGGCGAGCGGCCCGACCTGGTCGCCGTGGACGACCCAGCGGCCCGGCATGTTTCACGTGAAACATGCCGGGCCGCTGACGTCTGACGTGGTCTCCGAGTGACGTGCCATGAGGGCGGGTGTCACCGCCGCACACGTCGGTGCAAGGCCGTAGAGTGAGCGCGGAACTGCATCGACGTGCGACGCGACCTGGAGGAACGACCCGTGAGCATGAGCGCCGACCGCCAGGACGCCTCGTCCGAGGACGGTACCTGGAGCACCCCCGAGGCCTACGACGCCGATGTTTCACGTGAAACAACATCGTCGTCCTGGCACGGCGGCGATTCGACCGATCGGGGTGGCGATCTTCATCGCGAGGCTCTCATCTCATCGGTTCCCCAGGTGGATGAGGACACACCCCTGGCGGCACAGCTTGCGCTGGACGCGCGCCGGCGGATCGACCTCGATGGTCGGAGGTTCCCCCGGCCAGAGCGGACGCGGATCATCACGGTGGCGAATCAGAAGGGCGGCGTCGGCAAGACGACGACGACGGTCAACCTGGCCGCGGGCCTGGCGCGAGCCGGCCTGAAGGTGCTCGTCATCGACAACGACCCGCAGGGAAACGCCTCGACGGCGCTGGGTATCGAGCACCGCGCGGGCACTCCGTCGATCTATGAGGTGCTCGTCGAGGACGAGCCGATCGCGTCGGCAGTGCAGGCATGCCCGGACGTGGACGGCCTGTGGGGTGTCCCGGCCACCATCGATCTTTCGGGCGCGGAGATCGAGCTGGTCTCCCTGGTCTCTCGAGAGACCAGGCTTCGCAAGGCGCTCGACAGGTACCTGGACGAGCGGACCGCGCGAGGGGAGGATCCGATCGACTACGTGTTCGTGGACTGCCCTCCCAGCCTCGGTCTGCTCACCGTCAACGCCTTCGTCACCGGCCGCGAGGTGCTCATTCCGATCCAGTGCGAGTACTACGCGCTGGAGGGACTCAGCCAGCTCTTGAAGACGATCGAGCTGATCAAGGCACACCTGAACCCGGAGCTCGTGGTCTCCACGATCCTCCTGACGATGTACGACGGTCGCACCAACCTGGCGCAGCAGGTGGCCGCTGAGGTGCGGCAGCACTTCCCGGATCAGACGTTGCGCACGACGGTCCCGCGGTCCGTGCGCATCTCCGAGGCGCCCTCCTACGGGCAGACGGTGATGACCTACGACCCCGGTTCGACCGGCGCACTGGCGTACCTCGAGGCGGCACGGGAGATGTCCGAGCACTCCGCCCAGCGCGCTGACCTGCAATGATGCGCGTAGCATCGAGGCAGGACGGCGAGTCGCGACCGGTCAGGGACGCGATGCCGCGACACCACGAACACGGGCCGACACCCGGACGGAACCAGGAGGCTGGTGGATCATGAGCCAGAAGAAGCGAGGGCTCGGCCGTGGACTCGGGGCGCTGATCCCCCAGGGACCACCGCAGGAGAAGCCGGTGGACGTGTTCTTCCCGCAGCGGGACGAGGAGCAGGAAGCGCCCGGTGCTGTGATGACGGCACCCGACGACGACCGGGGGGGCGAGAGGTCGGAGCGGGCCTCGGAGGCGTCGTCAGCCAGCGCGGACCGGGGCGGTCGGCGTTCGGCATCGTGGGACTCGGCCATCGCCGGCGGTCGGCTGAGCATCAACGGGGGATCTCGAGCAGAGGACGCCTCGGACCCTGTGTCCGCCCTGGCGGGACTCGCCGGCAGGCTGGAGTCGGAGGCGGGCCGGGACGCGGGCGCGGGGTATGAGTCGCTGGGCACCATCGAGATCAGGGAGCACGACGCTCCGGACGATCCGGCGTCCGCTACGGAGGCGACCGAGGACGCACCCGGATCCGATGGGGCGGCACGGAGCGGCGGGGCCGCCGAAACCTTCGCGCGGGATGTAGGGGAGGAGCACCCGCACGACGAGGACGGCCTCGTGCCCGTCCCGGGTGCGCGTTTCGCCGAGGTGCCGGTGGAACAGATTCGGCCGAACTCGCGGCAGCCCCGCAGCGTGTTCGACGAGGGTGAGCTGGACGAGCTGGTCGAGTCGATCAACGAGATCGGCGTGCTGCAGCCCATCGTCGTGCGACCCGACCCGGACGCCTCTGCCGGGTACGAGCTCATCATGGGTGAACGGCGCTGGCGTGCCGCGCAGGAGGCCGGGCTCGAGACGATCCCGGCGATCATCCGTTCCACCGATGACTCCGACATGCTGCGCGATGCGCTGCTGGAGAACTTGCACCGGGCCGCTCTGAACCCGCTGGAGGAGGCTGCGGCCTACCGGCAGCTGTTGGACGACTTCGGCTGCACCCACGAGGAGCTGGCGACGAGGATCGCGCGGTCGCGTCCGCAGATCTCCAACACGCTTCGGCTGCTCAAGCTGCCTCCCCTCGTGCAGCGACGTGTCGCTGCGGGAGTCCTCTCCGCCGGTCACGCCCGTGCCTTGCTGGGCCTGAGCGATGGTGCCGAGATCGAGCGGCTGGCGCAGCGCATCGTCTCGGAGGGGCTGTCGGTGCGGGCCACCGAAGAGGTCGTGACGCTGCTGGCCGAGGGGTCCGACGAGCAGCCGGCCGCGCGCGCCCCACGCGCCGGGCAGCGCAGCGAGGCGATGGATGAGCTCGCCACGCGGCTCTCCGACCGGTTCGAGACGCGGGTCAAGGTCAACCTGGGGAAGACCAAGGGCAAGGTCACGGTGGAGTTCGCCTCCGTCGAGGACCTCAATCGCATCCTGGCCGTGATGGCTCCGGAGGATCCCGGCTTCGCGCCCTCGTAGCGCGCCTCCATGGGCGATGGGCCCGGTCTGTGTTTCACGTGAAACACAGACCGGGCCTTTCGCATGTGAGAGGAGCGGGTACGGGACGGGGTCGCGGGCGCGAAGGACCGGTTGTTTCACGTGAAACAGCCCGGGCGAGGCGATGTTTCACGTGAAACGGCGGTTGCCGACAAACCTGAGTCAGTCCGCCACCGTCGTCGCCTCACCGGGATTCCGAAGTGCCGGAGAAACAGAACGGCCGCCCTGGTTCCGGAGAACCAGGGCGGCCGTCTGCAGCGGGGGAGTGTCAGGCGAGGACGCCGTCGATCTCCTCGGCCAGCGCACGCTTGGGCCGGGCGCCGATGATCGACTTGACCACCTCACCACCCGAATAGACGTTGAGCGTCGGGATCGACGTGATGCCGTAGGCCATGGTGGTGGCCTGGTTGGCGTCGGTGTCGAGCTTGACGATCTTCACCTTGCCCTCGTACTCCTCGGAAAGCTCCTCGAGGATCGGTGCGACCATGCGGCAGGGGCCGCACCAGGTGGCCCAGAAGTCCACCAGGACGGGAACGTCGGACTCGAGGACCTCGGACTGGAAGGTGTCGTCGGTGACGGCGACAGTAGGCATGGAGACTCCTTCGGTATGCGTGGTGGTGGTCAGACGGCGTCGAGCGCGGCCGGGAGCTGCTCCGGGTCGGGCGCGGTCGCGAGGTCTGCCAGCTCAGAGAGGTAGGCCTGCGCATCGAGGGCGGCGGAGCAGCCAGAACCCGCGGCGGTGATCGCCTGGCGGTAGGTGTGGTCGACGAGGTCGCCGCAGGCGAAGACGCCGGGCAGGTTCGTCCGGGTGGATCGGCCCTCCGCGAGCACGTAGCCCTCGTCGTCCAGGTCGACCTGGCCGGCGAGCAGCTCGCTGCGCGGGTCGTGCCCGATGGCGACGAACAGCCCGGTGACGTCGAGGTCTCGCTCGGCACCGGTGACCGTGTCCCGCAGGCGGACGCCGGAGAGCTTGTCCTCACCGTCGATGCCCACGACCTCGCTGTTCCACGCGAAGTCGATCTTGGGGTCGGCGAGGGCGCGGTCGGCCATGATCTTGGACGCGCGCAGCGCATCGCGCCGATGGACGATGGTGACCTTCGACGCAAAGCGGGTCAAGAAGGTCGCTTCCTCCATCGCAGAGTCGCCGCCGCCGACGACGGCGACGTGCTGGTCGCGGAAGAAGAACCCGTCACAGGTGGCGCACCAGGAGATGCCGCGGCCCGAGAGCTTCTTCTCCTCGGGCAGGCCGAGCTCGCGGTACGCGGACCCGGTCGCGAGGATGACGGTCCGGGAGCGGAACGTCTCGCCGCCGCCCGTGACGACGGTCTTGACGTCCCCGGCGAGGTCGAGCGTCTCGGCGTCGTCCCAGAGGACCTTCGCACCGAACTTCTCGGCCTGCTCGCGCATCGCCTCCATGAGGTCCGGTCCCTGGATCCCGGGCGGGAAGCCGGGAAAGTTCTCGACCTCGGTGGTGTTCATGAGGGCACCACCCGCCGTGACAGACCCGGCGACGACGATCGGCGCCAGGCCGGCCCGTGCGGCATAGATGGCGGCGGTGTACCCGGCGGGGCCGGAACCGACGATGACGATGTCGTGCAGCGCGGCGTCCGTGCTGGCCGGGGGGGTCGGCTGGTCGGTCACATCAACTCCTGCGGTTCGGTTCGGTGCCGGCGCGGGCCGGCACCAGGGGTCAACACCCGGGGCATCGGTGATGTTCCAGGGCTCAGGACAGCGTGATCTCGTTCAGCTCGAGGCGGTATTCGTCGGCCTTGTCCGTGTCCGGGAGCTCCGTGATCCACAGGACCAGCGAGTCGACGATGACCGGCTCGTCGAGCTCGATCGTGGTGTCCTCGGAGAACGAGCCCTCGGCGAGCAGGTCGCCCCCGGTCGGGTCGTCCAGGCTGGTCGAGCGCAGCTGCCAGGCACCGCCGCTGCCGTTCGTGCTCAGGTCGACCTGGGAGACGGGTGCCGGCTCGCGCAGCTCGACGCCGTAGCCGGCGCCCTCCTTGAAGCCGCCCCAGACAGGATTGTTGAAATAGGTCCGCGTGAACCAGAACGTGGACGGGTCGGCGTCGTACGCCAGCTCGACGGCCTCCGGGTGCTCTCCGTCGCTGGCGGGGTCGAGCTGCTCACCGGTCTCGATGATGGGCCGTACCTCGGGCGTCTCGGACTCCGTCGGCTCCGGCTCCGTGCTGCCGTCCGACGTCTCCGTCGGCTCGGTCCCGGCAGTGGCCTCCTGCGAGGCCTGGACCTCGGGCGGAGGCTCGGAGCTGAAGGGCGTGAAGGCCTGGGCCATCGCCCAGACGGCGGCGAGCACGACGCCGACGAGCAGGACGCCGAGCACGATCGGCGTCGGGTTGACGCCACGCTTCTTGGGTGCGGCGGTCGAGGCGAAGCCGCCCGTCGGCGGGTTGCCCTCCGACGGCGGGACGCCCTGCGCCCCGGTCGCCGGCTGTCCGTAGGCACCCGTCGGCGGCTGGCCCGGTGCGGCGGGTTGCGCGTACCCGTTCGGACCCTGGCCCGGCGGCGGGACCGGGGGCTGCCCGTAGGGGGCAGGCTGCCCGTAACCCGGCTGGCCGGGGGGCGGGGGCACCGCACCTTGCGCGGGCGGCTGTCCGTAAGCGGCGCCGGCCACGGCGCCCGCACCGGCACCGACCGTCCCGGCCCGGGCGATCCGGCCGCCGGAGGACGGCCGGCGCACCGGCGGTGCCGGCGGCGGCGTCCCCGGGCGCGGGCCGTTCCCGGCGGGGCTGCCGGCACCCAGGACGGACGAGCGGACCGGCCGCTCGGGCGGTTGCACGAACCGGGGGAGGGCGGCCACGACGGAGACCTGGCCCCAGGGCTCGAGCGCGGCGACGACGTCGGCGGGGGTGGCCGGGGCGCCGGCGTCGTCCCCGGTGAAGGTGCGGCGGACCAGCACGTCGATCTCCTCGTCGACGTGCGGCACGAGCTCCGAGACCGGGACGACGCCGTCGGGTCCGGTCTGGGCGGGCAGCGGACGGACGGCGTCCGGGGCGATCCAGGGGACCTCGAGGCTGTCGGCGGCCCAGCGTGCGGTGAGCGCGTAGTAGCCGAGGGCCACGAGGCCCCGGGCGTCCGCCGCTGCGGCCTGGGTGTCCGTGGGCTCGATCCCGGCGAGGCCGGCGTCGATACCGAGTCCGGTGACGACCACGCGGTGCCCGTCGACGCGCACCGCCTCGGGGCGCAGCGCGCAGTGGTGCACCCCGCGCTGGCGAGCGGCCTCCAGGGCGGTCGCGGCCTCGCCCATGAGGGCGCGGGCCTGCTGGGCGTCCACCAGCCCGCGGGAGACGATCTGCGTCAGGGACTCACCGGCGAAGGGCTCGGTGATGACGTAGGAACGGTCGCCCGCGCCGAGCTCGGTGGTGCCGACGTCGAGCACCCGGCAGAGGCGGTTGTCGGCGACCAGTGCTGCGCGGCGTGCGGCGTCGAGCGCGGAGGCGGCCTGCGGGCCGTCGACGAACGTGACACGCACGGGCCGGTCGAGGATCTGGTCGTGGGCCTCCCACGCCTCCGCCGTCGCCAGGTCCGTGCTCGCGGGCTGGGTCAGCCGGTAACGATCGACCATGACGGTCCCGGGCTGGACGGTGCTCACCTGGACGCCTCCGTGGGGGTGTGGTGGGAGAGTGGGCTCCGGCGGGATGCGCCGGTGGTCCGTGCCATCGGACCATGGTAGAGCGAAGTGCTGGTCAGAGGTCCTGTCATCGTGCGCCTCGGCGCAGGCGTCGCAGGATCGGGGCCAGGGCGTCGTCGAGCTCGCGGACGCGGAGCAGCTTGAGCATGCCCAGGTAGGCGGCGACCATCACGAGGCCGCCGGCCGCCGTCATGAGCACGGCGTGCGGCCAGGACGCCGCCCCGCCGTCCATCAGGAGGACGACGCCCCAGCCGAGGACCCCGGCGACGACGGCGGCGAGGGCGGCGCGGACGTAGAGGCGCAGCACGCGCCCGCCGTCCATGCCGTGCAGCTTGCGGTTCATGCCGCGCAGGCGCAGCAGCAGCGAGACCCAGGTGGAGAGGGCGAACGCGCCGCCGCCGGCGACCGCCCACCACTGCTCGGGCAGGACGGCGACGGCGACGGCCAGCGCGGCGACCAGCGTGACCGTGGCGGCGATCTGGATGAGGAACAGGCCGCGGCCGTCCTCGAAGGCGAAGTACATGCGGCGGACCAGCACGGTGGCCCCGAGCGCGACGAGCCCGAGGGACATCGCCCGCAGGATGGGGGCGATCGCGTCGACCTCGGCGGCGCTGAGCGACGGCAGCAGCGCCCCGGTGAGCGGCCTCGCCAGGACGAACAGGACCGCTGCCGAGATGACGGAGAAGATGCCCGCCGACCGCAGTCCGAGCGACATGTCCGCGCGCACCGCCGGGAGGTTCCCTGCCTGGACGGCTGCCGTCATGCGCGGGAAGAGGACGGTCACGATCGAGACGATGACCAGGGAGTGGGGCAGCAGGTAGATGGTCATGGCCTGCGTGTAGGCCATGTTGCCGGCGGCGACCTCCCCGGTCGCCTCGACGGCCCGCGCCCCGCGGCCGAGCACGTTGGTGAGGAACAGGACGCCGAGCTGTTCGAGGACGACGGCACCGAGCGTCCAGCCGACGACGTTGCCCGCCGCGCGCAGACCGATGCCCCGGACCCCGAGCCGGAACCGCCAGGCGAACCCGGACCGGCGCAGCGCGACGACCAGGACCAGCGCCTGGGCGGCGATCCCGAGCGTGGCGGTGCCGGCGAGCAGCACCGTCATCGGCGTCGTCCAGGTCGACAGGTCGGTGATGCCGCGGTCGGGGGCGGTGCCCCACACCAGCAGGAAGGCGCCGAACCCCAGCACCGAGACGACGTTGTTCGCCACGGGGGCGACGCCGTAGGCACCGAACCGCCCGCGGGCGTTGAGCACCTGGCCGAGCAGCATGTACAGCCCGTAGAAGAAGACCTGGGGGATGCACCAGTAGGCGAAGACGGTCGCGAGGTGGCGCGCGTCGTCCGACCAGGCGTCGCTGGTGGTGTACGCCCACACGATCAGGGGCGCGGCGACGACGAGGACCGCCGTGAGCAGCAGGAGCCCGAGCCCGGAGAGGCTCAGCAGCTTGTCCAGCCGCTCCCGCGCGTTCTCGGCGTTCATCGCGCGCAGGATCTGCGGGATGAGCACGGCCTGCAGCACGCCCGCGGAGATCAGCGCGAAGAGCACGTTGGGCAGCTTGTTGCCGATGTCGAAGGCGTCGGCGACGGTGCCGACCGCGCCGACGCACGCGACCAGCAGCATGGACCGCACCAGTCCCGAGGCCCGGGACGCCGCCGTGCCCAGGGACATGGCGACAGAACCCCGGCCGAGGCTGGGCCGGCGAACCCCGGAGCCCGACGACGACGGCCCGGCCGGCGCGGGTCGGGCGTCGTCGGGGAGGGGGCCCGGCGCGGCCGGGTCGGGGTTCTCGGCGGTCATGCCTGCGGGTCCTCCGGTGAGTGTGTCGGCGGTCGGTGCGTCGGGGGCTCCTGCGGCGCCACCGTCTCGGCGACCTCGGCGGTGGTACGACGGTCGGACCGGCCGCGTCGCACGGTACGCCAGATTCCTGCGAGGAAGAGCAGTCCCACCCCGACGGCCATCACCGAGGTGCCGACGGTCTCCCAGCCGGCGCGGACCTGGACGGCGAACTCGGTCGGGGCCGTGACCGCGGCACCGCTCGGCGCGAGCACGTTCACCTCGAGGTTCGCGTCGCCCGAGCCGATGGCCCGGACGCGGACCTCGGCGTCGCGGGACTCGCCGGCGGGGACCACGACGGTGGGGGAGGTCTCGACGATGAGCCGGGGGTCGTCCGGTTTGAGGGTCACCGTCACGGTGGCGTCGACCGGCAGGTCGTTGCGCACCCGGACGGGCAGGTTCCCGGTGTCGCTGATCAGGAGGACGTCGGCCCGCCCGATGACCCGGATCCCGGACTGGAGCTGGTCGGCGCGTTCCCCGGCGAGCAGGATGGCGGCGTCCCGGGCGTCCCGGTCCTGGCGGTAGGCGACGGCGAGCGGGGCGACGAGGTCGCGGTCGACGTCGGCGGTCAGCGCGGCGGGGTCCGCGGCGACGGTGGCGAAGGACGCGAGACCGTCCAGCTCGTCGACGAGCGTCTGCACGGCTCCGGGCCGCAGCTCGGCGTCGTCGACGACGCGCTGCTCGAGGGGGGTGCGCGGGGCGTCGGTGGGCTCCTCGGCGAGGACGTCCGTCAGGGCGACGGCGTCGACCCAGGACTGGCCCGCGAGAGCGGACGTGACGGCGGTGTAGGTCTCGACGTCCGGCGACCAGTCCCGCGGCATCGCGGCGACGACGGAGACGGGGCGCCCGGACTCGGCGGCAGCCATGGCGAGCACCGCGGTGTCGGCGAGCAGGCGCTGGGTGGCGGCCGGCGTCGCGCTCCCGGAGCCTGCGGTGCTCGCGGCGAGGGCCCCGCCGAGAGCGTGGTCCGCGACGACGGCCGCCACGTCGCCCGCTGCGGTGGGCACGGTGGTGGTGGCCGAGGCGGTGACACCGATCCGCGGCTCGAGGCCGTCGGTGACGAGGACGTGCTGGGTCCCGGCGGACCGGGCGGCGGCGAGGGTGTCGAGGTCGGCGGTGCCCGCGGGCCAACCGATCCGGGTGCTCCAGGTGTCGGGCGCCGTCCATTCGCTCGGCACCAGGCCGGTCTGCGTGGTGACGGTGCGCAGGCCGCTCGGCTGGACGTCCGCGTGCGCCAGGGCGGCGAGGTCGGTGTCGTACGGCGGGAGGGTGACGACGTCGGCCGCACCGGGGCGCTGCAACCTGCTGGCCCAGGAGCTGAGCTGCTCGTCGGAGGAGGTGGCGGCCGTGGCGACGACGGCCGGGTCGACCGCGAGGGAGAGCGGCACGTCGGCTGCGCCGGCAGCGGACAGGAGCGCCTCGTAGGCGCCGTCCTCGGATGTACGTTCGGCGATGGTCGAGTTGTACTCGTCCGGCGCGGCCGGGTCCAGGGGCGGTCCGGTCAGCGGGGCGACCACCGCCAGGTCCACCGGTGCCGGTGCCGTCGACCCGGCGTCACCGGTCCCGCCGTCCGGGTCGTAGAGCATGAAGGAGTGCAGCACGTCGATGGTGCCGCCGTCGTCACGCACCTCGACGGAGAGCTGCCGGGGGCCCCAGGGGGCGTCGACGCCGAGCTGGAGGGTGGAGACGCCCAGCTCGAAGGTCACCTCGGCCGACTCGCCCGCCGGCAGGTCGTCCATCGGCAGGCTGAGCTGGCGCGCCGCCGTGCGCGTCGAGTCGTCGTCCGCCCAGGCCGCCACGGTGGACCGCGCCGAGACCTCGCGCCAGCCCACGCCCAGGTCGGCCTGCAGCCCGGTCAGCGCGGCCTCCGAGTCGTTCGTGACGCGGACCGTGACGTCCTGCGTCTGGTCCGGGCCCACCACCGTGGGGGACATGTCCACGATGTCGACCGTGACGCCGTCGCGCACGGCCGCGGAGGACGGCACGGCGGCGGCGAGCGGGAGGGCGACGAGCGCACCGGCCAGCATCAGGGCGGCCACGACGACGGCGACGGCGCGGGAGAGCACCACCGCGGCACGGGACATGATCACGCGGGGGGCCTCACTCGACGAGCTCCGGGCTGTCGGACAGCGTCTGCAACGCCGTGGCGGCGAGGCGCTGCTCGTTGGGGTACGCGAGGCGGTCGGGCAGCTCGTGGAGCGGGACCCAGCAGGCGTCCTCGGCCTCGCCGTCCGGGTCGCCGGCGGCGGTGATGACCCCGCCCTCCGACCGCAGCAGGAAGTGGTGCACCACCTTGTGGACCCGGCGGTCCTCGCCGCTGAACCAGTAGTCGATCACGCCCAGCGTGCTGCGCACCGTCCCGACGATGCCCGTCTCCTCGTGGATCTCGCGGACGGCAGCCTCCTCGGGCGTCTCGCGCCCCTCGAGGTGGCCTTTCGGCAGGCACATCTCGAGCCGTCCGGCGCGGTTGCGCCGCAGGATGACCGCGGCCCGGTGGCCCGAGACGTGGCGCTCGACGACGAGACCGCCTGCGGAGGTCTCGTCCACCACGGGCAGGTGACCCGAGGGAAGGCTGCCCACCGGGGGTGTCGCGGGGGCGGACGGGCTGCCCTGCCGGCGGGCAGGGTCGACCCGCAGGGGGTGTCCGCCGGGCGGGACGGGCACCGGCACGGGCGGGCGCCCGTCGGAAGCGCCTGGCGCCGGTGCCGCAGAAGACATGCGCACACCCTACCGAGTTCGTCGAGGCATCCCGACGACCCGGACCGTGCCGAACCCCGGTCGGCCTGACAGTGACGAACCAGGACAAACAGAACAACCGGACCGGGTGGTCGTCACCGACGCGGACGGCGCCGCGATCTGGGAGGATGGGACGTCGTGTCGACCCCTGCGAACCCCGCCCCCGCCCAGCTCCTCCACCGAGCCCTGAGCGTGCTGACCCAGATGGCTCCCGCCGCCGTCGAGCTCGGTGAGGTCTTCGCCGCCGCCGGGCACGAGCTGGCCCTCGTGGGAGGCCCGGTCCGCGACGCGTTCCTCGGCCGCGGCAGCGCCGACCTGGACTTCGCGACGTCCGCCTCGCCCGACGAGACCCAGCAGCTCCTCGCCCGCTGGGGTGACGCCCACTGGGACATCGGCAAGGAGTTCGGCACCATCGGGGCCCGGCGCTTCGCGCGCGGCGCGGGCGACGACGCGGCGGACGTCGTCGTCGAGGTGACCACCTACCGCACCGACGAGTACGACCCCGCCTCCCGCAAGCCCGTCGTGGCGTTCGGCGACTCGCTCGACGGCGACCTCTCCCGGCGCGACCTCACCGTCAACGCCATGGCGGTGCGCCTGCCGGACCTGACCTTCGTCGACCCGTTCAGCGGCCTCACGGACCTGGCGGCGAAGGTGCTGCGCACCCCGATCGCCCCGGAGCGCTCGTTCGACGACGACCCGTTGCGGATGCTCCGGGTGGCGCGGTTCGCCGCCCAGCTCGGGTTCGACGTCGAGCCGGCGACCCGCGCCGCGATCGTGGACATGGCGCCGCGGCTCGACATCGTCTCCGCGGAACGGGTGCAGGCCGAGCTGACCAAGCTGCTGTGCGCGCCCTCGCCCCGCGCCGGTCTGCAGGTCCTCGTGGAGACCGGCCTCGCCGACCAGGTGCTGCCCGAGCTGCCCGCGCTGCGCCTCGAGATCGACGAGCACCACCGGCACAAGGACGTCTACGAGCACTCCCTCATCGTGCTCGACCAGGCCATCGCCCAGGAGACGGGACCGGACGGGGCGGTGCCCGCGCCGGACCTCGTGCTGCGGCTCGCGGCCCTCCTGCACGACATCGGCAAGCCCCCGACGCGCCGGTTCGAGCCGGGCGGCGGCGTCAGCTTCCACCACCACGAGGTGGTCGGGGCCAAGATGGTGGCCAAGCGCCTGCGGGCCCTGAAGTTCGAGAAGCAGGTGGTCAAGGACGTCGCGCGGCTCGTCGAGCTGCACCTGCGGTTCCACGGCTACGGCGACGGCGCCTGGACCGACTCGGCGGTGCGTCGGTACGTCACCGACGCCGGCCCCCTGCTCGAGCGGCTGCACCGGCTCACCCGCGCGGACTGCACCACCCGCAACCGGCGCAAGGCGAAGCGCCTCGCGGACGCCTACACGGACCTCGAGCAGCGCATCGCGGCGCTGCGCGAGCAGGAGGAGATCGACTCGATCCGGCCCGACCTGGACGGGACGCAGATCATGGAGATCCTCGGCATCGGCGCCGGACCGGACGTCGGCGCGGCGTACAAGCACCTCCTCGCGCTGCGCATGGAGCACGGCCCGCTCGGCACGGAGCGCGCGACGGCGGAGCTGACGGCCTGGTGGGAGGCTCGCCAGGCGTGACGGCCCGGCCCTAGGGTGGGCTCGCGAGGTCGCCGCGTCTGCGGGACCCGCCGAGCGGAGGCCGGGCATGGGGACCGATCGCAGGGCACGCGCGGGGGCGACCGCGTACTACTTCGTCCAGGGGCTCTGCTTCGCCGGGCTGCTCGCCCAGGTGCCGACGCTCCAGGACGGCCTCGGGATCTCGGACGCCGAGCTGACCCTGGTCCTGCTCGTGGTGCCCGTGGTGGCGGGCGTCGGCAGCGTGCTGGCCGGCCACCTGGCCCCGCGGACGGGCAGCGCGGTGCTCCTGCGGCTGGCTGGCCCGCTCGTCGCCCTGGCCGTCCTCGGGACGGCTCTGGCGCCGTCGGCGGCGGTCCTCTACCCGGTGGTCGCGCTCGTCGGGCTGCTGCTCGGCGTGGTGGACGCGACGATGAACATGCAGGGAGTCGCGGTCGAGCGACGGTACGGGCGCAGCCTGCTCAACTCGTTCCACGGCGCGTGGAGCATCGGCGGCATCCTCGGCGCGCTGGCGGCCGTCCTCGCCCACTCCCTGGACTGGGGGCTCGTCGCCGGGCTCGGACTGGTCGCGGCGGTGGCGGTCGTGGTGGATCTCGCCGCGGCCCCGCTGCTGGTGGACCACGGGGCGGACGTCGCGTCGTCGGCCACCGGCGAGGACCCGGCGGTGCGGGTGCCGTGGCGGCCGATCCTGCTGGTCGGCACCGCCGTCGCCATCGTCTATCTGGCGGACTCCGCGGCCTCGAGCTGGTCCACCAAGTACATCGCCGACGTGCTGGGCGGCGCGGGGGAGGTGGCCCCGCTGGGGCTGGCCGCCTACCTGGGCTGCCAGCTCGTGGGCCGGCTCGCGGCGGACGCACAGGTCAACCGGTTCGGCCCGGTGCGGCCCGTCGCGGTGGGCGGACTCGTCGGCGCGACGGGCCTCGGGCTGGTGGCGCTCGCACCGGACCCCTGGGTCGCGATCCTCGGCTTCGCCGCGACCGGTCTGGGGCTCAGCGTCGTGGTGCCGCTGTCGTTCTCGGTCGCGGGCGCGCTCGACGAGACCGGTGTGGCCGTCGCGCGCGTGAACCTCTTCAACTACGTCGGGTTCGTGCTCGGCGCCGGACTCGTCGGCGGGATCGCGGAGCTCACGAGCCTGCGCTGGGCGTTCGCGGTGCCGGCGCTGCTCGCGCTCGGTGTCGTCGCGCTCGCCCCCGCCTTCCGGGTGGCGGCCCGCGCCCGGCGGGGCAAGCCGCTCGCCGGTGCCGTGGCGCCGGACGTCGCGCGGTAGGGAGGGCGACGTCCGGCGAGCGACCTCAGTGCGCGGGCGCGGGCTGCGGGGCCTCCGACTTGCGCAGGCGCGTGGCCAGGACGAGCGCCCCGACGATGACGACGGCCGCCACCGTGAAGGCGAGCTGCGCACCACCCGCCGTGGCCTCCGCCTGCGTGGCACCGGCGTCGACCAGCGTCACCTTGCGCAGCGTCAGCAGCGCGACGAACATCGCGGTGCCCGCGGCGCCCGCGAGCTGCTGGACCGTCGTGATCGCGGCGGAACCGTGCGAGTAGAGACCGGGCCGGAGGCCGCCGAGCGCCGAGGTGAAGGTCGGCGTGAAGATGAACGCCAGACCCAGGCTCAGCACGAGGTGCCCCACGACCACCAGCCACAGCGGCGACGTCGGCGACAACGACGCGAAGAGGAGCATCGCGACGCCGACGGCGGCCACCCCGGGGATAGCCAGGGGCCGCGGGCCGACGCGGTCGTAGAGGCGGCCGACCACCGGGCCGAGCAGACCCATCAGGAGCCCCCCGGGCAGCATGAGCAGGCCGGCGGTCAGCGCGTCCAGACCCATCCCGCGCTGGAGCACGAGCGGGAGCCCGATGATCATGCCGAACATCGCGATCATGCTCACCGCCATGACCGACAGGCCGACGGAGAAGCCCGGGGCGCGGAACACCCGCAGGTCGAGCAGCGCGGAGTCGGTGCGCTGCAGCACCAGCTGGCGCCACACGAACAGGCCCAGAAACACCGCGCCGGCCACGAGCGGGACGGCCGGGGAGACCGGGAGGTCGTGCTGCGCGGCCTCGCCGAGGGTCGAGAGTCCGTACACCAGGCCGCCGAACGCCACCGCCGCGAGGAGCAGGGACAGCGGGTCGAGGCGGGTGGGCGCGCGGTCGGCGACGTCCCGGACGAGCAGGGACCCGAGCAGCAGCGACACCGCCGCGATCGGCAGCACGACCCAGAAGACCTCACGCCAGCCCAGAGCGGTGACGACGCCGCCCGAGACGGTCGGGCCGAGCGCCGGGGCGACCGCGATCACCAGCGACACGTTGCCCATGACGCGCCCGCGGCGGTGCGGGGGCACGGTGCTCATGACGGTGGTCATGAGCAGCGGCATCATGATCGCCGTGCCGGACGCCTGGACCACCCGGGCGGCGACGAGCAGGCCGAAGACCGGCGCGATCGCCGCGAGGAACGTGCCCGTCGTGAAGAGGGACATCGCGAGGATGAAGGCGCCGCGCGTGCCGAGCCGCTGCAGGAGCCACCCGGTGGACGGGATGACCACGGCCATGGTCAGCAGGAACCCGGTGGTCAGCCACTGCCCGGACGACTCCGGGATGTCGAACTCCTCCATGACCGCCGGCAGGGCGACGCCCATGGTGGTCTCGTTGAGGATCACGACGAACGCGGAGACCAGGAGCAGGGCGATGACGCGCACGTGCTCGCGCGGCAGGCGGTCGCCGTCCGTCGTGGTGGGACCGGGCGGAGCCTCGGTGGTGCGTACAGACATGTGTCCCCTCCGGTTCGTCGATGCCTTCCGACCGCGGGCGACGCTGCGCACGGACTGACCCGTCAACTCAAGTCGTCACCAGGGTGCGGTATTCCCCCGCGGGGGGTCGACCTGATTTCGTCGCCGGACTCATCGGAGGGGTCGACGGGTCCCGTCAGGAGGCGCCGTCAGCCGCCGTCAGGAGGCGCCGTCGGAGCCGGGCGTGTTGCGCACCACCAGCAGGCAGGTGTCGTCCTCGCGCGTGCCGTCCGCGCACACCTCGACGATCGCGTCACGGATGCCGGCCGCGTCCATCCCCTGCTCGATCTCCCCGGCGCAGGTGGCCAGGTTCTCCAGCTGGGCGCGCAGCGGGCGGTCCCGCCGCTCGACAAGCCCGTCCGTGAACAGCACGAGGACGTCGCCGGGGTGCAGGACGGCCTCGGCCTGCGGCACCTCCTCGTGGATGGTCGAGACGCCGATGGGCGTCGTGAGCGCGCCGTCCAGGTGCTCGACGGTCCCGTCAACCCGCAGCAGCAGCGGAGCCGGGTGTCCCGAGCGCGTGTAGGTGATCCGCCGCGAGCCGTGCTCGTCGGGCAGGTCGACCAGCGCGAACACGCACGTCGCGATGTCCGCCATCCCCAGGCCCCGGACCAGCTCGTCCATCCCGGAGACCACCTCGGCGGGCGACCGGCCGGACCACGCCTCGCTGCGGATCACCGAGCGCAGCTGGCCCATGGACGCGGCCGCCCGGACGTCGTGGCCGACGACGTCGCCGACCGTGACGGCGACGCGCCCCGTGGGCAGCGGCACGACGTCGTACCAGTCGCCGCCGACGTCCGCGCCGTCGGACGCCGGGTCGTACAGCGTGGCGCAGTCCAGCCCCGGTGCGTCGACGATCTCGGGCAGCAGGCTCCGCTGCAGCGTCAGCGCCGCCTCGTGCTCCCGGTGGTACAGGCGGGCGTTGTCGAGCGCGAGCCCGGCGCGGGCACCCAGCGCCACGATGTCGTGGAGGTCGTCGCCGGAGAAGGCGTCCTCGTCCTCGCTGACCACGACCAGGACGCCGGTGTGGCGGTCCCGGCCGCGCAGCGGGACGACGAGGGCGCTGCCGAGGCCCAGCCGTTCCAGCGCGGCCAGCTCCTCCGGCGTCGTGCGGCTCGCCAACGTGTCGACCTGGACGGGGAACGGTGCCGGCACCTGGCTGTGGTGCGCCGACAGCACGTGCAGGACGGAGGGCGACTCGCGGACCCAGCGGTGCGAGCGCTCGAGCACCGCGATGTCCGCCGCGCGCTCCGGGTCGCGCGCCGCGCCGTGCACGAGCCGTGGCTCGCCCGCGTCGTCCACGACCACGACGGCGCACCAGGTCCCGAAGTGCGGGGCGACCAGCTCGGGCAGGAGAGCGGCGCCGGAGTCCTCGTCGAAGAGGTCGACGAGCGCCTGCGTGATCGTGGCGAGCAGGCTGAGCCGCTGGTTCTCGCGGTTGACCTCGTCGAGCTCGAGGACGTGCCGGCGCTCGGCGTGGACGCGTTCGGTCACGTCGGCCTGGATGCCGACGTGATGGGTGATCCGCCCCTGCTCGTCGTGGACGGGGGAGACCACCACCTGGTTCCAGAACGGTGTGCCGTCCTTGCGGTGGTTGAGCAGGGTCTCGCCGACGGCCTCGCCCGCCTCGATCGCTGCGCGGATGCGCGCCACGGCACCGGGGTCGGTGCCGGGACCCTGCAGGAACCGGCAGTTGCGGCCGAGGACCTCCTCCGCCGTGTAGCCCGTCACCTCGCAGAACGCGGGGTTCACCCAGATCAGCGGGTCGTCCGGCAGGGTCGGGTCCGAGATGGTGAAGCTCAGGTGGCTCGCGACGGCGGCCCGCATCTGGAGCCCGTCCAACGAGTTGTCGCGGTCCGAGGGCTCGTCGAGCCCGGCGATCGGCAGCAGCACGAGGAGCGCGCGGTCGGCGAGGTGGTCCGGTGCGCCGACGAGGGGCAGCCCCACCGCCCACGAGACGCCGTCCTGGCCACGGCGGGTCGAGCGGACGGCGATCCCGCGACCCTCACGCAGCGCGGCGAAGATCGCCTCCGGGGTGCTCTGCGGCGTCTCGAACGCAGGGATGATGCCCGCGGCCGTGCACCACGAGCCGAACGACGACGGGATGCCCATGCCGCCGGCCAGGCGCGAAGCGACCCGGTTGGCGTCCACCACCATCTGGCTCGCCGTGTCCAGGAGCAGCACCGCGCCACCGGTGGCGGCCTGCACGGGGTCGACGAGATCGGGCAGCACCGTCGTGCTGGGTGTCGTGCCGGCCGGCGACGACGTCGCGTGCTGCGTCATCGGGTACCTCTCGTCCTGAAGCACCGGCGGCCGTCTGCTCGACCGTCCGGACGGCTATATCTTGCGTCGCGCGCGTCCGCCTGTCCACGTGCGCGACGTCACGCCTCGCGGCGTGGACCTCACCGCGCCGCCGGGGAGCGGGGGAGGTCGATCTCGGCGGGGTGGCGCGCGCCGCGGAACCACATCAGCGCCGCGACGGCGAGGTAGGCCAGCGCCAGGAGGACGAACAGCCCGCGCGACCAGCCGTCGTCGGGCACCGCGAACGCGGCGAGGACGGCGGCGCCGACGAACGCCGCGTTGTAGAGCACGTCGTAGAACGCGAACGCGCGGCCCCGGTAGTCGTCGTGGGTGTCGCGCTGGACGATGGTGTCGACGGCGATCTTGGCGCTCTGCGCGGCGAGGCCCAGCAGGCCCGCACCGACGAGGACCACGGTGCGCGACGGCGTCGTGGCCAGGAGGAGCTGCGAGGCCGCCGCGAGCAGCAGCATGCACACGATCCAGCCCTGCGGACCCGTGCGGCGGGACAGCACCGGGGTGATCAGGACCGCGCAGGCGCCGCCGACGCCCGTCATCGCGATGACGAGGGCGAAGTTCGCCAGGCCGGCCGACGTGTCGCCCGGCTCGGCCAGCAGGTTGCGCGAGATGAGGATCGCCGCGATGAACACGACGCCGTAGAGGAACCGGTGCGCCGCCATGACGAGCAGGCCCTGGCCGGGGGTCCGTCGGGCGACGAGGTACCGGGCGCCGTCGACCAGGCCGCGGGCGACCGCGGCGATCTCCGCCCCGAGGCGCCCGCGGACCGGGTGCTCGGGCCCGAGCTGGTCGCGGCCCAGGCGCAGCGCCAGCAGGCCGGCCACGCCGAAGACGACGGACGCGCAGACGAGCGCCGCCGCGTCGTGCATCCGGCCGGGCGCGAGGCCGAGCCCCAGGAGGAAGCCGACGCCCCCGCCGAGGAACACCGCGCCGGCGCCCAGCGTGGGCGTCAGCGAGTTCGCGGTGAGGAGCAGGGGTCCGTCGACGACGCGGGGGAGTCCCGCGCTCAGCGCAGCGAGCAGGAACCGGTTGACGCTCAGGGCGGTCAGCCCCAGGACGATCACGACGGCCTCGCCCGCGCCCGACAGGCCTCCGGTCAGCATCACGGCGGCCATCGCGCCCGTGAGGACCAACCGCACCAGGTTGCCGACGGCGAGCACCTGCCGGCGGCGCCACCGGTCGAGCAGCACGCCGGCGAACGGGCCGACCAGCGTGAACGGGGCCAGCATGATCGCGAACGCGCCCGCGACGCCCGCCGCCGTCCCGGCCCGCTCCGGGGAGAAGAACAGCAGCGACGCCAGACCCACCTGGAACATGCCGTCACCGGCCTGGGAGACCAGGCGCACGGCGAAGAGCCGCCGGAACCCCGACAGGCGCAGCAGAGCGCGCAGGTCCTGCCAGGTCTCGCTGAGGGCGCCCACGCAGGCCAGCCTTTCACGTCGGTCCTGCGGAGGGTGGAGCGCTCGGCGACGTCGGTCCCGTCGCCCAGGGACGAGGCGCGAGGTAGCGCGGGCGGTGCCGAGGTAGTGCGGGACGCGCCGAGGTAGTGCGGGACGCGCCGAGGTAGTACTACCTCGGCGCGTCATCCACTACCTCGGCGTGCGAGCTACTACCTCGCGCCGGGGTCGCTACGGACTATCGCTCGACCTGGATGGTCGCGCTGGCCTTGCGCTCGCAAGCTCGCTCCAGGTCAGCGCTCCACCTGGATGGTCGCGATCGTCCTGCGCTCGCAAGCTCGCTACGGACTATCGCTCCACGTCACCGCGGATGAAGGCCTCCAGGTGCCGGCGGCCCTCGGTGTCCTCCATCTGCACGGGCGGGGACTTCATGAAGTACGTCGACGCCGACAGGATCGGCCCGCCGGTGCCGCGGTCCTTCGCGATCTTCGCGGCGCGGATGGCGTCGATGATGATGCCGGCCGAGTTGGGGGAGTCCCACACCTCGAGCTTGTACTCGAGGCTGATCGGGGCCTCGCCGAACGCGCGACCCTCGAGGCGGACGTACGCCCACTTGCGGTCGTCGAGCCAGGCCACGTAGTCCGACGGCCCGATGTGGACGTTGCGGTCCTCCGTCTTGCCACCGAGCGCGCCGGTGAGGTTGGAGGTCACGGCCTGGGTCTTCGAGACCTTCTTCGACTCGAGCCGGTCGCGCTGCAGCATGTTCTTGAAGTCCATGTTGCCGCCGACGTTGAGCTGGTACGTACGGTCCAGCACGACGCCGCGGTCCTCGAAGAGCTTCGCGAGCACGCGGTGCGTGATCGTGGCGCCGACCTGGGACTTGATGTCGTCACCGACGATCGGCACGCCGGCGTCCTCGAACTTCTTCGCCCAGACGGGGTCGGAGGCGATGAACACGGGCAGGGCGTTGACGAACGCGACGCCCGCGTCGATGGCGCACTGGGCGTAGAACTTGTCGGCCTCCTCGGAGCCCACCGGGAGGTAGGAGACGAGGACGTCCACGCGGGCGTCCTTGAGCGCCTGCACGACGTCGACGGCCTCACGGTCGGACTCGTCGATCGTCGCGGCGTAGTAGTCGCCGAGGCCGTCGAGCGTCGGACCGCGCTGGACCATGACGCCCGTGGGCGCCACGTCCGCGATCTTGATGGTGTTGTTCTCCGAGGCGTGGATCGCCTCGGCCAGGTCGAAGCCGACCTTCTTCGCGTCGACGTCGAACGCCGCCACGAACTCGAGGTCGCGCACGTGGTATTCACCGAACTGCACGTGCATGAGACCCGGGACGGTGTCGGACGGGTCGGCGTCGCGGTAGTAGTGCACACCCTGGACCAGGGACGATGCACAGTTTCCGACGCCGACGATGGCAACGCGGACGGAGGTCATCCTCGCTCCTTGTTTCTCGTGGCCGGGACGTCGTGCGTCCCGGCGGTCTTGTCGCGGCTGCTCGCGCGGTCGCGCTCGGTGGTGATGAGCCCGTCGAGCCAGCGCACCTCGCGCTCGACCTGCTCCAGCCCGTGCCGTTGCAGCTCGAGCGTGTACTCGTCGAGCCGTTCACGGGTCCGGGCTGCGGACTCCCGGACCGCCTCCAAGCGCTCGGTCAGCCGGGTGCGCCGGCCCTCGAGGATGCGGAGGCGGGTCTCGGCGTCCGTCTGCGCGAACAGCGCGAACCGGACGTCGAAGCTCTCGTCCTCCCAGGCCGCGGGGCCCGCGGAGGAGAGAGTGGTCTGGAGGTGCTCCTTGCCGTCGGCAGTGAGCCGGTACACGATACGCCCGCGGCGCCCCGTCAACGGCTTCGTGCCCGACGGCGTCCGCCCGGTGGCGCTCGACGCGCCGGCCCGTGCGGCGGCCCGGGGGAGGGCCTCGGGGTCCGGGTCGACGGTCTCGATGAGGCCCCGCGCCACCAGCGACTTCAGCGCCGGGTAGAGGGTGCCGTACGAGAACGCCCGGAAGGACCCCAGGAGCAGGTTGAGTCGCTTGCGCAGCTCGTAGCCGTGCAGCGGTGCGGAGCTGAGCAGGCCGAGGATGGCCGTCTCGAGGACGTTCGAGCGACTGCGCACCCGGCTGCCCTCCTCTGCTCCACGCTGCACGTGCCGGTCATGTCTGATGACTCGTTGTATCGAGTCGATACATCGTCAGGATAGGACCTGCCGACCGGTGCGAGCAACGGGACGCGCCTGTCCGCCGTCGGGCCACGAGTTGTGAAGGCCCGGTGGAGCGGCCTGTGAGGGTCTGGGGACGGTCGGCGTGGAACCGCGTCAGGGCCGGGCGAGCCTGGACAGTCACGCGGGTCGATCCCCTAGTGTTCCCTGTGGTTCCTCGTGCCCGCAGGGGGCGGGACTCCTCCGAGGACCTCCGCAATCGAAAGGCTGGGACGTGGCGAGCAAGCGCAGACGTCGCTTCTGGAACTACCCGCGCCGGGGCAAGAACCCGGTGCAGCGGTGGCTGCCCTCGTGGCGCGTGGTCGTCGGCTGCATGCTGGGCTGCCTCGCCCTGGGCGCCGGCGTGTTCTTCGCCGCGTGGACGTCCACCGAGATCCCGGAGAACCTCGACGACGTCAACCACCAGGCCACCACCGTCTACTACGGCAACGGCAAGGAGGTCGGCTCCTACTCGACGATCACGCGCGAGATCGTCGACTACGAGACGTTGCCCTCCTACGTGGGTGACGCCGTCGTCGCCTCGGAGAACGCGTCGTTCTGGACCGACCCCGGCGTCGACATGAAGGGCATGGCCCGCGCGCTGTGGACCAACCTGACGAGCGACGGGGGCACGCAGGGCGGTTCCACGCTCACGCAGCAGTACGTGGAGCGCTACTACCTGGGCAGCACCACGGACGTCCTGGGCAAGGCCCAGGAGGCGATCATCGCGTTGAAGATCACCCGCGAGCAGTCCAAGGAGCTCGTGCTGGACCGGTACCTCAACACCATCTACTTCGGCCGCGGCGCGTACGGCGTCCAGGCGGCCGCGCAGGCGTACTTCGGCAAGGACGCCGCCGACCTGACGTACTCGGAGTCCGCGATGCTTGCCGGCATCATCCCCTCCCCGGTGAACTACGACCCGTCGGTGCAGCTCGAGGTCACGCAGAAGCGCTGGGAGCGCAGCATCAACCGGATGGCCGACCAGGGCTACATCACCGAGGAGGAGCGGCAGTCCGCCGAGTTCCCCGAGTTCAAGGAGAAGGAAGAGGGCGGCAACAGCCTCGGCGGCCAGAAGGGCTACATCATGGCCGCGGTCAAGGCTGAGCTGCTGAAGAACGGCCTGACCGAGGAGGAGATCGAGACCAAGGGTCTGCAGATCTACACCACCATCAAGCCGAAGCTGCAGCGCGAGGCCGCCAAGATCGTCAAGAACATGCCCGACGACGCGAGCAAGAAGGTCCGCGCCTCGATCGTCTCGATCGACCCGTCGAACGGCGCGGTCGTGACGCTGTACGGCGGCAAGGACTACATCAAGCAAGCGCTCAACACCGCCAGCCAGGACAGGATCCAGGGCGGCTCGACGTTCAAGCCGTTCACGCTCATCGGGGCGCTCGAGGAGGGCCACGAGCTCAACGAGACGTTCGACGGCAACTCGCCGGGCCACCTGGACCCAGAGGATCCCTCGAGGGAATGGCCGACGAACTTCGGCCTCCAGAGCTACGGCCAGATCGACCTGGTCAAGGCGACCGCGAACTCGGTCAACACCGCTTATGTCGCGCTGAACATCGAGGTGGGTCCCGAGAAGACCGCCGACGTGGCGCACCGCCTCGGGATCCGCGAGGAGACCGAGATCGACCCGTACCCGTCGAACGTGCTCGGGACGGCGGACGTCTACCCGGTGGACCTCGCGTCCGCGTACGCGACGATCGCCGCCGGCGGCAACTACATCAAGCCGCACGTCGTCGAGCGGGTCGAGCACCGCGACGGGTCGCTGCGGTGGGAGCCCGAGACGACTCCCGACCAGCGGTTCGAACGGGACGTCATCACCCAGGCGACGTACGCCATGACCCAGGTGGTCGAGCAGGGCTCTGGCCGCGCCGCTCTCGAGCTGACCGGTCCGGACGGGACCCGTCGTCCGGTAGCCGGCAAGACCGGCACCTCGAACGACAACGTGACGGCCTGGTTCGCCGGCTTCACCCCGCAGCTCGCCACCGTGGTGAACGTCCGCCAGTACAAGAAGGTCGATGTCGAGGAGGGGATCCTCGCCGACAGAGAGTCGATCGACGCCTTCGGCGGTTACGACGAGATCACCGGTAGCACGTGGCCCGCCTCCGCCTGGACCGACTACATGCAGGTGGCGCTCGACGGCAAGGAGATCCAGGAGTTCCCGGCGTACACCCCGCCGCGGCCCAGCTTCTCGCCGAGCCCGACGCCGAGCGAGTCGACGCCGGAGTGGGTGGAGCTGCCCGGCAACCTCGTCGGGATGGACATCTCGCAGGCGACGACGCTGCTCCAGGAGATGGGTCTGAAGGTGGCGACGCAGGCGGCGAACGACCAGGCCGCCAAGGGCACGGTCATCAGCGTCAACTCCGGCGGTGGCAAGATCCCTGCCGGATCGACCATCACGCTGGTGGTTTCGACCGGACAGCCGGCCGAACCGCAGCAGGTCGCCGTCCCGAACGTGGCCGGCCAGCCGCGCACGGCTGCCGAGCAGCAGCTCCGGCGGGTCGGGCTGTCCGCGGCCACCGCGGAGGAGTTCAGCAACGACGTGCCGGTCGGCAACGTCATCCGCACCGACCCCGGCGCGGGGGCCGAGGTGGCGCCCGACTCGACCGTGACGATCGTCGTCTCACGTGGCCCCGAGCAGACCGAGGAGCCCGAGCCCGAGCCCGAGCCGACCGACGAGGAAGGCGGCGGTGGCGGCAACGGTGGCGGCGGCGGTGGAGGTGGCAACGACGGTGGCCTTCTCGGCAACGCCAGTGATGGATAGCACCACCCCCTGAATTCCACCGGGGTGCCCGCACCGGGTACCCTGGTGGACTGGCCGTGCCACCCGGTGGCGCGGCCGACGCACGCAATAACCCTCCTGCCACGGACAGACCGTGGCCGTTGAGACCAGAGGAGGTGGGTTGAACACATGCGTCAGTACGAACTGATGGTGATCCTGGACCCGGAGGTCGAGGAGCGCACCGTAGCCCCGTCGCTCGAGAAGCTGCTGACGGTCGTCAAGACCGAGGGCGGCACCGTCGACAACGTGGACATCTGGGGCCGTCGCCGTATGGCCTACGAGATCAACAAGCGGGCCGAGGGCATCTACGCCGTCGTCGACTTCACGTCCACGCCGGACACCGCGAAGGAGCTGGACCGCCAGCTCGGCCTGAACGAGGCCGTGCTGCGCACCAAGATCCTGCGCCCCAGCGCTCGCTGAATCCGCTGAACCGAAACATTCTGCGCCCGTCCCGGCCCCCTGTGGGAGGCTCGTGATGGGATCTTCCCTGGAAGTCGAGTACAGCCGAATCTCGCGGACGAACGAAGGAGCTTGGCATGGCTGGTGAGACCGTCATCACGGTCGTCGGAAACCTGACTGCGGACCCGGAGCTGCGCTTCACCCCGTCGGGTGCTGCCGTTGCCAACTTCACGATCGCGTCCACGCCCCGCACGTTCGACCGGCAGTCGAACGAGTGGAAGGACGGGGAGGCGCTGTTCCTGCGCTGCTCCATCTGGCGTGAGGCCGCGGAGAACGTCGCCGAGTCGCTGACGAAGGGCATGCGCGTCATCGCGCAGGGCCGTCTGACGCAGCGGTCGTACGAGACCCGCGAGGGCGAGAAGCGCACCGTCGTCGAGCTGCAGGTGGACGAGATCGGCCCGGCCCTGAGGTTCGCCTCGGCCAAGGTCACTCGTGCCCAGCGCTCCGGTGGCGGTGGCGGCTTCGGCGGCGGCGGGGGCTACGGCGGCAACGCCGGTGGCCCCGGTGGCCAGCCCGGCGGCGGCCAGGGCGGCGGTTTCGGTTCCTCCGGCGGCGGTCAGCAGCAGAACGACCCCTGGGCCACGGCCGGCCCGGCGTCGTCCGGCGGCGGGTTCTCGGACGAGCCCCCGTTCTGATCGTCGCTCAACCCCCAGATCATCCCTGTCCCGGCGGTACGTACCGGCCGGGGCGATCCTGAGTAAGGAGCACTCACCATGGCCAAGCCTGTGGTGCGCAAGCCCAAGAAGAAGGCCAACCCGCTGAAGGCGGCGAAGGTCGAGACGGTGGACTACAAGGACACCGCCCTGCTGCGCAAGTTCATCTCCGACCGTGGCAAGATCCGCGCGCGTCGGGTCACCGGCGTCTCCGTCCAGGAGCAGCGCCAGATCGCCAAGGCCGTCAAGAACGCCCGCGAGATGGCACTCCTGCCGTACTCGTCGTCGGCCCGCTGACCGGAAAGGATCCAGATCATGGCAAAGCTGATCCTGACCCACGAGGTCACCGGTCTCGGTGAGCCCGGGGACGTCGTCGAGGTGAAGGACGGGTACGCCCGTAACTTCCTCATCCCGCGCTCGCTCGCCACGCCGTGGACCAAGGGCGCCGAGTCCCAGGTCTCGGCGATCCGCAAGGCCCGCAAGGCCCGCGAGATCTCCACGCGTGAGGACGCCGAGGCCGCTGCGGCCTCGATCCAGTCGAAGACCTACACGATCGAGGCGCACTCCGGCGAGTCCGGCCGTCTCTTCGGTGCGGTCACCACGGCCGACATCGCCGCTGCGGTGAAGTCCGCCGGTGGCCCGTCGGTCGACAAGCGAAAGATCGAGATCGGCCAGCCGATCAAGTCGACCGGTGTGCACACCGCGTCGATCCGCCTCCACCCCGAGGTGTCGGCCAAGATCGAGCTCGAGGTCGTCGCCGGCTGACGCCGGTCTAGACCGCCGGAGGCCCCGGTCCCGCTCGCCCAGCGAGCAGGACCGGGGCCTTCTGCATGCCGCGGGGCCGCGTTCGGCAGTTCCTGCTTTGTTCGGCAGTTCCAACTGCCGAACAAAGCAGGAACTGCCGAACGAGGGGACGAGCCTGTGGACAGCCGGCACGGGGGCCGTGCCCCGGGGCCAGGCTGGGAGCATGCCGTCCGAGATCCTCGTCGCCCGTGAGCACCTGCCCACCGCGCTGCGCACCGCGCGCCGTGCGGGCGAGATCGAACGGATCCGCCGCGGCGCGTACCGCGTGGTGCCCGACGACGGCAGCGGCGGACCGGACAGCTGGTCCGCCGCACGCTGGCTCCAGGTCGACCGAGCGCGTGCCCTGGGACGCCAGCTCCGGTCGGCGCACTGGTTCAGCCACCAGACGGCAGCGATGCTGCACGGCCTGCCCCTGTGGCGCCTGCCCTCGGAGACGCACGTGCTGCAGACCTATCGAGCGTCGTCGCGGGCGGCCCGGGACGTACGCCGGCACTTCGTCGAGGGGCGCCCGGCCGATGGCTGCGAGGTGCTCGGCCTGCCGGTCACCACCCTGGAACGGACGGTGGCCGACTGCGCGACGACGCTGCCACCGCTCGACGCCCTGGTGGTCGCCGACGCTGCCGTGGCGCGGGGTCTCGACTGCGACCGGACGGCGGAGCTCGCCGGGTCGCGTGCGCGAGGCGTCCGGCGTGCGCTCCTCGTCCTCGAGCTGGCGGACCCCGGAGCCGAGAGCCCCTGGGAGTCGTGGTTGCGCTACGTGGCCCACTGGGCGGGACTGCCGCGTCCACGGACGCAGGTGCCGGTGATCACGGCGCTCGGCCGCTTCCGGGTGGATCTGGGCTGGGAGGATCACCGGGTGCTCGTCGAGTTCGACGGCCTCGTGAAGTACCGGACCGGCGCGCTCGGCACGGACCACGACCCGGACCGGGCACGGATCGACGAGAAGCGCCGGTCCGATGCCATCGCGGAGGCCACCGGCATCCAGCCGCTCCACGTGACGTCGAAGGATGCTCCGGACCCGCAGGCGGTGGCCGATCGGCTGCTGGCGCGCTTTCCTGGCGACGTGCGGCGCGCTGCGCGCAAGAATCCCTTGTTGCCCCGGCCGCGATGACGCCGGGGTCGGTGGCTCGTTCGGCACCTCCTGCTTCGTTCGGCAGTTCCAACTGCCGAACGAAGCAGGAGGTGCCGAACGAGAGGGGCGCTCAGACGCCCGTGACCATCCACCGGTCGCCGCGCGCCCGCAGCCCCGTGGTCAGCGCCCGCGCAAGCATGAAGACACCGGCGAAGGCCGCCCACAGCCACGCGAGCCCGACGGCGCCGTCGGGGGCCCACGCCCGGACCGCCAGCGCGCACGGGACGTACAGCACGAGGGTGAGCATCCCGGCCCACGCGAGGTAGCGGCCGTCGCCCGCGCCGATGAGCACGCCGTCGAGGACGAACACCCAGCCGGCCATCGGCATGAGGACGCCGCACACGGCCAGTCCCGCCGCGACCGCGAGGCGGATGTCGGGGTCGGGGGAGAACAGGGGCGCGATCCACCAGCCCGACGCCGCGAAGACCAGTCCGATCACGATCCCGGCGCCGACGCCCCACTGCAGGCAGCGCCGCAGCACGGCCCGGACCCGCTCGACGTCGCCCGACCCGAGGCCGTGCCCGACCAGCGCCTGGGCGGCGATCGCCAGGGCGTCGAGGGCGAACGCCGCCAGCCCCCACAGGCTGTTGATGACCTGGTGCCCGGCGAGGGCCACCGCGCCGAGCGAGGTCGCCGTCCACACCGTCAGCAGGATCGCGAGCCGCAGCGAGACGGTGCGGACGAACAGCGGCGCGCCGGCCACGGCGTTGGCCCAGATCCCCGCGTGGTGCGGACGCAGGGACGCACCGCGCCGCCGGGCTCCGGCGACGACGACGGCGGCGAGCACGGCCGCCATCAGCAGCTGCGCCGTCGTCGTCGCCAGGGCCGAGCCCGCGATGCCCATCCCCAGGCCGTACACGAGCGTCACCGACCCGACGGCGTTGAAGACCGCTCCGCCGGAGGCCACCCACAGGGGTGTGCGGGTGTCCTGCAGACCGCGGAGCACGCCCGTGGTGGCGAGCACGAGCAGCATCCCCGGCAGGCCGGGGGCGGACCACCGCAGGTAGGTGACGGCGTGCGCGGCGACGTCGTCGGACGCGCCCATGGCGCTGACCGCCCACGGGGCGGCGAGGAGGAGGGCGGCGGCGAGGACCGCGCCGAGGAGCAGGGCGAGCCACATGCCGTCGACGCCGGACTGGAGAGCCTCGCGGTCCGCCCCGGCGCCGAGGCGGCGCGCCACGGCGGCGGTGGTCGCGTAGGCGAGGAAGACGCAGAGCCCGACGAGGGTGATGAGGAGCGTCGAGGCGAGGGAGAGCCCGGCGAGCTGGGCGGTGCCGAGGTGGCCGACGACGGCGCTGTCGACGAGCACGAACAGCGGCTCCGCGACGAGCGCCCCGAGGGCCGGCCAGGCGAGCGCGAGGATCTCGCGGTCGATGCGGCGCAACTCACCCCACCTTTCTTTTCTCCACAGGCTGGGAACAGCGTTGCCGCAGGTCACAGCCAGATCCTGAGTTGTACACAGGAGATGTCCCCAGTTGTGCACAGGGTTGTCCACCACCGGTGCACAGGACTGGGCAGTCTTCCACAACCCTGTCCACAGATGTGTCCACAGAGTCTTTTGCGCACCGTACCGGGCGCGCCTAGCGTCGTCCCGAGTGTCAGAGGTGGACTGTAGAACAAGGTGCTGAGGACCGGTCGATTCGCCCGGGTTCGGGTCGTGGTGCCGGTGGGAGCCGGGGGAGGTGGGAGACATGTCGATCGACGAGCTGGAGGCGAACTACTCGTCGCGCGGGAGCTTCGACCGCACCCCTCCGCAGGACGTCGAGGCCGAGATGAGCGTGCTCGGCGGCATGCTCCTGTCGAAGGACGCGATCGCCGACGTGGTCGAGCAGATCCGCGGCGTCGACTTCTACCGCCCGGTGCACGAGGCGATCTACGACGCGATCATCGACCTGTACGGACGCGGCGAGCCCGCCGACGCGATCACCGTGGTCGCCGAGCTGACGAAGCGGGGCGAGATCGGGCGGATCGGCGGCGCCTCCTACATCCACGACCTCATGGCCGGCGTGCCGACGGCGGCCAACGCCGGCTACTACGCGCGCATCGTGCAGGAGCGGGCCGTCCTCCGACGGCTCGTCGAGGCAGGGACCAAGATCGTCCAGCTGGGGTACGCGACCGACGGCGGCGACGTCGACGCGGTCGTCAACAACGCCCAGGCCGAGATCTACGCGGTCACCGAGCGCAAGACGTCCGAGGACTACGCGCCGCTCGCCGACATCATCGGCGGCGCGATGGACGAGATCGAGGCTGCGGGAAACCGTGGCGAGGGCATGGTCGGAGTGCCGACGGGGTTCGCCGACCTCGACCGGCTGACGAACGGGCTGCACCCTGGGCAGATGATCGTGGTCGCGGCGCGACCGGCCATGGGTAAGTCGACGCTCGCTATCGACATTGCGCGATCGGCGTCGATCAAGCACCAGAAGACGTCCGTCGTCTTTTCCCTGGAGATGAGCCGCAACGAGATCACGATGCGCCTGCTCTCCGCCGAGGCGCGCGTGCACCTGCAGAAGCTCCGCAACGGCTCGCTCGGCGACGACGACTGGCAGAAGCTCGCCAAGGTCATGGGCAAGGTTTCCGAGGCGCCGCTGTTCATCGACGACTCGCCCAACATGTCACTGACCGAGATTCGCGCCAAGTGCCGGCGGCTCAAGCAGAAGCACGACCTCGAGCTGGTCGTCATCGACTACCTGCAGCTCATGACGTCCGGCAAGAAGGTCGAGTCGCGGCAGCAGGAGGTCTCCGAGTTCTCGCGAGCGCTGAAGCTGCTCGCGAAGGAGATCGAAGTTCCTGTGATTGCGCTGTCGCAGCTGAACCGTGGTCCGGAGCAGCGGCAGGACAAGAAGCCGGCGATGTCGGACCTTCGTGAGTCAGGCTCGATTGAGCAAGATGCTGACATGGTCATTCTTCTTCACCGTGAAGATGCCTACGAGAAAGAGTCACCGCGAGCTGGTGAGGCGGACTTGATAGTGGCTAAGCATCGTAATGGTCCGACGGACACTATTACTGTGGCATTCCAGGGGCATTACTCGCGATTTGTCGATATGCAGGTGTGAGGACATTTTGTGTCGACGTGTAGCCTAGATTGCAAGTTCCTCCATCTTTGTTACAAGGTACCTCGGTGCGTGACGCTGGGCGGGCAGCTGTCGGCGTGGTGTGCGAGCGGTGGGCGCTCGGT
The DNA here is from genome assembly GCF_023015685.1 of Isoptericola sp. S6320L. Classification (NCBI taxonomy): domain Bacteria; kingdom Bacillati; phylum Actinomycetota; class Actinomycetes; order Micrococcales; family Promicromonosporaceae; genus Isoptericola; species Isoptericola sp. S6320L. Next base: position 65,562 of record NZ_JALKAT010000003.1, on the reverse strand, counting down.
GGCTCATGGCGGAACGGCAGCGTGAAGCGGGGCGACCGGAGCGAGAACTCAAAGGGGGGTGACACTGGACCGTGCCTGCCTTTGACCCGGCGGAGTCGACTCCGCCGTTCGACTTCGTCCTGATGCAGAACGGGTCCGCGAATCTCTACTGGGATCTCGCGATACTTGATGATGCGCGCACCAGGCTGTCGGCGCTCGGCTGCCGCGTCGTCCGCATCGAGGCTGACGCATGGTGCGACGCGGCGTCCATGTTCGACGCCTTTGCCGTGGCGCTGGACTTCCCCGACTACTTCGGCAGGAACTTCGACGCTCTGAACGACTGCCTGTCCGACGTGGCAGCTGGGGACTATGGCGTGCCTGCCGATGCCACGGATCTCGCGCTCGTGCTGACCGGCTACGCCTCGTTCGCCGCGGCGGATCCCGTCGCAGCGCAGACCCTGACTGGGTGCTTCGCGGACCAGTCGCGGACCGCCCTGTTGTTCGGCCGCCGGTTGGTTTGTCTGCTTCAGAGTGACGATCCGCGCTTCGCGCTCGCGCCGGTTGGGGCTCAGGCCGTCTCCTGGAACCCGGCCGAGTGGCTGGACTCTCAGCGAGGACTCTGAGCTGAGCGTCTGGGACCGACCTGCTCCTAAGCGCCGGCGCATACGCTGATCGGGACCGCCTATACCTAGGGCAGTGGTTGCGCCAGGGCGCCCAGTCGGGGCCCGCATGGTAGTTCGCCTTGGGTTTGTTGAAGGCTCTGGTGGGCCCAGGGCGATTCATCCAGGGCGATCTAGGGTTTCAGGGCGCCTTGGTTGCGCGCATCCAGGTCATCTCGGTCTCGCTCAGCTTTGGTCGCCCGGCGGCGATCCATGCCGGTTCGTAGAGCTCGGTCAGTCCGCGCCAGTGCGAGTCTGCAGGGTCGCGGAGCTGCCAACCGAGCTCGTCGAGCCGCAGGTCTCCCTTGCGGCGGTTGCAGCCCCAGCAGGCGGTGACGAGGTTGTCCTCGGCCACGGGATCACCGCCGCCGGCGATGGACTGGACGTGATCGAGGGTTGCGGAACGGGAGACGAAGGCGGGGTGTGTCTGGCCGGACTTCCAGTTCGGGTGCATGGGGAACTCGTCCGGGAAGAGCCTCGACAGCAGCCGCATGACCGGGGTGAGGATGGTCTTCTCTCCGCAGTAGCGGCACTGGTAGCAGTCGCGTGCATAGATCCGCGCGATCACCGACGTTGAGGGCCATCGTTCTGTGCGCTGGGGCACGGGCTCGAGCTGGATCTCTTGCAGTACCGACCGCGCGCCCTCGATGTCGCGATCGGCCACGTGGTGCAGAGCTCTTTCGAGCGCCTCGGGGTAGGGGTCGTCGAGCTGACGAGGGCGAGGCGGGCGCCGTTCGTTCGTGGGTTCTTCGTCCATCAGCCTGCCCTCCAAGCCACGGCATCGAGAAGGCGCAGGTCCGTCAGCTGCGCCATCACCTGGACCGTGGCGTCCTCATCGGAAGCCAGCCGGGCGCGCACATCGGCGAGTGCCCGTGCGTTGCTTTCGTCGATGATGTCCTCGCGGATGGCCGCCCAGTTCAAGCGTCGAGCGCCGAGGTGCGGGTGACGTCGAGCAGCCTCGGCTGCCGCGGTCGCATAGGCGGCGAGCAGCCTGCTGTCGAGGATCGGGATCAGTGCGGGCCTCTTGAGGTGCAGGACCTTGTGGATCTTGGCGATCGCCACGCCCCTGGGCGCGGCGGTCCGGAAGTGTTGGTAGAGGGCGATACCCGCCGCGTACAGCCCATCACTCTCGGCAGGGTCTGCGTCCACCATGCTTGCGTCGGCTGGTACCGCGCTCCACGGGGCACTGCTGGCCCGCTCGACGAACCAGGCGCACTCGACTTTCGAGATGCGGCTCGCGATGATGCGCGTCCGCGTCACCTCGTCGGTAGTCAGGACGTCGGCCTGGCCTGAACCGCCCAGGTCGTACTTCGCGAGGGTGCCGCCGTAGCGAATCCCGTACTCCGACAACTCCGTAAAGGGGTCAGAGACTGTGGTCCCGGCGACTGTCATCTGCGACGGCATGCCACCAGAGTGCCAGAACGACAGGTGCGCCGTCCGCATCGCTCGACACGGAATGCGCAGGCTTCGCCATCGCTGAGGCGAGCCCAAACGTCCTACGGCCTCCTGGGCGGTGCGGAACTGGATGTCGCATCGCGCTGCAACGGACTCGTTTCCCGCGCTGGCATCCGACCCAGAACGGGAGCGGGCAACAGTACCTGCGGGCATCTCCCGAAGGCATTACCGATCCGCGCAGCAGCCGTTGGGACTGGCGAGTTGGGACCGAGTGGGTGAAATCTGCGGGAGCGCGTGCAAATACGACGCGAGCGGGCCTTGACCCCCGACTCTCGGCGGTACGGTGACGGAGGGGGGCGATCCTGATGACAATGGTGTCCATGCCGGAGCGAGTGGCGGCAAGTGACGAGGTCGTCGACCGCGGTGGGTACAGGCTCGCGCTACGCCCGGTCTCGGCTGGGTGGCGGACTGCTGTTGCCGATGAGGCCGCGTCGTGGCTGCGTGAGAAGGGCGTCGACCTGGACCTGACGCGCGATGCACGCGCCACGGTCGACGGGCGTTTGATTCGGGCGATGCATCACCGCAACAGCGGCATCGATGCCTTCCTGCTCTCGATGACCGAGACGAACGATGGCGGCACGTTCGTAACGACGGTCCTTGCCATCGACGACCCCGAGGATCCGTGGCTGATGGTCCGCGTGGCTCGGGACCGCCCTGGACTGGTCCCAGCGCCGCGCCTCGCTGGGCGACTACTCGAACGCATCGAGATGCATGATGGCGGGCACCCACTGGCGGCCTCGCCGCAGTTGGTGCACCCAGGAGCTCTCGATGACTTCGTCGGACGGCTGACCGACCCGAAGCGACGTGGAGTGGTGCTCGCGATCGGCTCCGGCGAGACGATCACCCCGGCATTGATCACACCGAAACTCGCGGCGTGGACCCGCAACACCATTGGTCTCGCGGCGACCTTCGTGCTGACTCCCGATGCGACCACCGAGTTCGCCCGACTCGCCGGCTCATACAGGGTGCCGGAGGGCACCATCCGCACCTTCCGGCGGGGTGTTGACCTGGCCGAGCAGCCCCTCTCTCGCACCCACCGCATGCTGTCACCGCGCACCGTTGCCGATAGCGAGGACTGGCGGGTGCGCAAGCTGCTCACCTCATTCGTCCGTACGCCCCTCAGCGTTCAAACTCTGCCGTCGAACTTGGCGCGTTGGGACCGGACCTTTGATCGGCTCCTGAATCGAGAGATGACCAGCCGGATCGTCGTGGCACGTCCACGCCCGTCGGGGCAGGCCGTCACGCAGGAAACGGCCGAGCTTGAACGGGTACGTGTGGCGCTCGGCGTCCCGGACCTTGCGGACACGACGCTTACGGACCTGGTGGAGGCGGCCACCGCGCCCGTAGTCGACCAGGCGGCCGTCGATGAGATCGACAACAAGCTCCAAGACCTGCAATCGGAGAAGGAGTCTCTCGAAGACGAGCTGGACACATCTCGGAAGGCCGAGTGGCAGGCGCGCCAGGAGGCAGTCGAAGCAGATGAACGCGCGTCTGAGGCCAGCCTCGCCCTGCGGAGACTGCAGCGTCTTCTTCGGGAACGTGAGCTTGACCCGTGGTCCATGGCGACGGAGGCTGAGCAGCTCGCGCCCGATGCTCCCGGACCGCCAGGATCGTGGAGCGACCTGGCTGAACGGGTTGGCGAGTGGTCCGAGTTCGGAGTTCTCGTCACGGCTGACGACCGCTGTGTGCGTGAGATGGACGCTATCGACGACGACGGTCGCGCACTGCACGCGGTCCACGACGCACTCTCCGCGCTGGCGGGGTATGTGCGGGCACGGCGTTCTGGTGATCACGAACAGGACTTCGGTCGATACCTGGAAGCGCAGCCTGCGGGATACGCCATGTACCCACCCGGGCGCTTCGCCCCGACGGAAACAGGGTGGACCAAGCAGCACTACGGCCACGAGCGCGAGCGGCCGGTCCCCACATGGGTGAATTCAGCGGGCATCGCAACGATGAACGCGCACCTGCGGCTGACGAAGATTCCGAAGAAGGACCCGCGGGTCCACTTCCTCGAGACCGTCGACCCCGACGGCCGTTTCGTCGTGATCGTTGGCTACATCGGGCCACATCTGACGAACCGCGCGACCTCTAGCCTGAACTAGCACGTCGCGGAGCCTGCCTCGGGCGCTCCGCGCCAACGGACAGGTGCCACAGGTCCGGGCCACCGGTCCGTGCTGCAGTTCCACCGGGCGGCCCCAGATCCGATTCGCTGTCGCTCCAGCGATCAGTTCCGGTTCAGGCCGTGCTCCCGCGTGTCCAGGACGTGCTTGAAGTGACTTTCTGTCTGGTCGATCACGGGTGTCGGTGTCGCTGGGTCGAACACCCGCAGAATCGAGAACCGGAAGGTCGTCGGGTCGAGGCCGCGCAGCTCGACGTTGCCGCCGTGGCCGTTGGAGGCGTAGGCGCCCCAGCGTTGACGGATGCTCTCGGCGCCGTCGGCCTTGCCGACGTACTGACGGCCGTCGCGTGTGTCGGTGATCAGGTAGATCCCCACCACGGATGACAGCGCGGTGCGCCACGCGGCATAGCGGTGCTCGCGCATGACAGCCTGAAGTTGCGCGTGTTCGAGGACGAGCCGGTCGAAGCCGGGGAACGGGACGGGCTGGGAGTCGGCGATCTCCACGACGGGGTAGCCGGCAGCTGTTGGCCCGTTGAGCCGCCAGGTTCGCGGGGATCGCCAGCCGATGACGAGGCGTTCCTTGAGGTCCTGCATGTGGTTGGACTTGGCCAGGTCGAAGGTCCTTCGTTGGCCGTCGTTCGATGTCTCGCCGCGGTGTTCGACTACCGACCACAGGCGAGCTCGGTTGCCGCCTTCGGGGACGAAGACGATCCAGAACTGGGGCGGGTTGGCCGGGAACTGGCGCGGGTTCGAGGACTGGCTGGCCGTGTAGGCAAGGATCTCGTCGTCCGTCGAGTCCGCGTGGATGCCACTGGTCCCGGTGTCCTCGTGCTCCTTGACGTAGGCGTGGCGTATCACCTGGGCGTCGGCCGGGCTGATGCCGGCGCTGCGCAGGATGGGTTCGAGCGTCAGCGTCATCGAGGCCTCGTTTCCACACGCTTGGCGGTCGGTACACGTCGACACATCTTCTCAACGGTGCTGTCTGTGTCCCCGGTTGAGCCCGTCAGATGCGAGGCTCCGCTGACCCGGGGAGCGACAGGGCTCGCGGTTGTCGCCCTCGTTGCCTGACTCCACCTGTTCACGTGGGAACGAGGGCCGCTGCCACGTCTCAGCGGCGGTTCCAACGCGAGATTGCCGGCGAGTTGAACGAGCGTTGTCTGTGCCAGGATCGCAGTATGCATGAGCGGCCAGACCGGATCGACTTCTTCACTCCTGCCGAGGCGCTACATCGCGAGCTGCTGAAGCACCTGTCCGAGGGTGGCGACGAGGAATCCGCTGATCGCCTTTTCAACGCTGGCATCAGGACCACTGCGGAGCGCCTGCGTGACGGGATCATCGACAGCACCTCATGGCTGGCCGCAGACGAGGACGCCGGGCGCCTACAATTCCGGCGTGAGGTTCGTGAAGTCTGGGGACGTCCCCTCGACCTATTCCTTGCCATGGTGGCTCTCGCCGAGCAGTGCGTCGCGGAGAACTTGACCAGCCGTCAGGGCGATGCTGTGTCTGCGGGCACGCCGCTCGACCCCCGGGTCATCCCTGTCACAGGGTTGCTCGCCCGGCTCACCAGGATCGGCCATGAGGTACACGAGCTCCTGACGGCGGGGTTCCCGCGTGGAGCACTGGCCCGGGCTCGAACGGCTCACGAGATCACCGTGTACGTGGTCCTACTGGCCGAGTACGGGTCACCCGAAGGCCCGCATGCGGAGCTCGTCGACAGGTTCGACGAGCACTCGGTCGTGCAACGAGCCAAGGACGCGGCCGCGTACCAGGAGCGCGCCGTCGAACCGTTGCCCAATGAGCTGTGCGCTCGTTTGCAAGACCAGCGGGCGCGTGTTGTTGCGAAATACGGCAAGGCAATGAACGACCAATATGGCTGGGCTGCCCCACTCTTCCCCGGCAAGCGACGGCTGCAGTTTCCCGATCTCGAGTCGAAGGCAGAACTCGACGCGGTTCGCTCCCACTACCGCTGGGCGAACCACGAGGTACACGCCACTTCACGCAGCCTGGCACTCAACACGACGGTTGAGGACGACGGAATGCACCGGTTCGGGATCGGGCGTGAGATGACTGGTCTCGCGGACCCATGCCTCGTGGTTGCGAGGTCGATCGTTCGAGGGCTGGCGTCACTTCTGATCGACACAGGCGAGCAAACGATCCAGGGAACGATCGTCGTGCGGACGCTCTGGGACACCCTGAGCCCGCTCGAAGACTTGCTGAAGGCTGCAGACGACCGAAGCGCCGGAACGCTGCGGCCGGCGCAATCTTGATAAACGCAATCCTGTTCCGTCACGCACACGCGACGGGTGGGCGCGCCTGCGACCGTCTAGCCGCGCTGGGCAGGAGGATGCCGCCGTGAGCAAGCCGCCCCCGTTGCCTGACGAGATGAAGCTAGGAGCGCGGCATCTTCGCCGGATTGCGCAGCTCTTCCATGAGCAGGCGGGTTCGACGACGCCTCTGGCGAGGCCGGGCTCGATCGCGGCCGCTGACCTCGCCGATGGCAGCTACGACGCTGCCTGGGGCAAGGCCACCTTCGAGGTCGTTCACGAGTTCTCGTCGCACGCGAACTATGTCTACGACCACCTGCACGCCATGTCGGCCGTCATCACGGCACCCCAGACCGTGCTCGCGGTCTCGTCGCTGTCCCGGACCGTCCTCGAAGCGCTAGCCGTCACCAGTTGGCTGTACGAGCGCGGACAAGACCGTCGAGAAAGGGTCCGTCGCCGCTACAACGTGCGGCTGCAATCCTTGCGAGAGCAGTACGCGCTGCTCTACGGGATCGTCGATGACGAGACTCGACCTCGGACTCAAGAAGCACTTGACGGCATCACGGCCTCGCTCCTTGCGATCATCAACTCCGCCCGCAAGTTCGACTTCAGCGTGCACAAGCGTCCGACCCGGGTGCCTGGGCTCCAGCCGCTGAGGTACCTCGATGCGCCGATTCCTTCCGATCAGAAGCTCATCAGCGCCATGCTCGAGGCCTTCACCGATACTGGAGGGACCGTAGGACCCGCACTGCATCGCCTCACCTCAGCGACCGCGCACGCCCAGAACCACGGGCTCATGACGTTCGTGATGGAAGCCAAGACTGCCCCCGACCGTCCAGGCGCCGCGGACGTCCAGATCGGCCTCAGCCTGAAGCACTTCTCCACCCTCTTCACCGGCGTATTCATCGGGGTGCACGTCACCGCCCAACGGCTGTGTGACTACTACGGATGGCCGCGAGATCCCTGGGATGCCGTGCTGCGCCCGGCAGGAAGAACTCTGCACGAGTGGATCACCGCGGATCCATGAACGGCATCCTCGAACTCCACCGCCGGCTCGCCCGCGGCTACCGCAACCGACACAACTACCGCCTACGCATGCTCCTCGCCGGCGGCGGACTCACACCCTGATCCCCACCGAACCGGCGAACAGCCGGACTGTCCACGGGCGCCGCGTTTCAGTGTGCCGATGCTTCCCACTCGTCGACGACGTCCTGGTGCTCTGGGCACAGGGTCTCGGGTGCGGCGAGGATCATGTCCCAAATGAAGTTGGCCAAGAGCATGTTGTCGTCGGCGCCGGCTGGTATTTCGAGGTAGTCGTAGGTCTCGAGGTAGATCGCATCTAGCGACATTCCCTCGTCGATCTGGGTGCACATTTCCTCGCCAGCTGTCACGATGCCTTCGTTGTCGTCGAGCACGGGCGCGAAGTCGGGGTACTCGTGGACCAAGGGCTCGCCCGCGTCCTGGACCATCAGGACGTAGGCCTGCTGCGGATCGTCGCCGTAGTTGCTTGGGGCTTCTGAGGGCCCGTCCACGCGCGGACTGCCGATGAAGTAGTCGATCGCGGGACCGTCGTCCGGCGGGTAGATCGTGAAGACGATGTCATCGGCGTTCTCCACGGCGAAGCACTCCGGCCACTCGGCGGAGCGTCCTGGCTGGAGTCTCGATGGCGGGAGCACGTCGCTCTCGCACGACAGGTACTCGCCGGGGTGGGTGCCGGAGAACGTGTCGAACCCGATCGACCCGGCGACTTCGATGGCTTCGTCGGTCGTGTTGGTGACCAAGATCGGAAAGATCACCTCGTCTGGGTAGAGCTCGGTGTCGATCGTGCCCTCCCAGCGCTCGGCGCTCGGCACGCCCTCAGGCTCGCTGACGGTGAACTCCAGGCCACCAGCGGTCCACGGCACACCCAACTGGGGCGACTCGACCGCCGGTTCAGAGTCAGCGCTGGGACTCGTGCTGGCGATGCTGGACTCGACGGGCAACGATGGTGATTCCTCGTTCGGCTCGGATTCGCTCTCAGTACAGGCACCAAGACTGCCTATGAGGAAGACGGCGACCGTAGTCGCAGCGCAGCGGTGTCGAAGGCTCATTCCTCAGGGTAGGTAGCATCGCTCCGCTCGCGCGCGGTGTGCCGGTGAGGACGAGACGGACGGTAATGCCAGCACTGACGTGGGACGGTCAAGCCCCTGGGAGTGGTGTAGCGGGCGGTGATCCTCCGACGATTCGCGCTCAGGGGCCCGAAGCGCACCATCCACGCGGGAGTGCCGTGCCCGGGAGGCGAGGGCACGGGCCGACGAAAGTGCTCATACTGATTGGATGGTGCCGAGGAACGGACTGGTGTGGGATGAGCCCACCGGGTTGTGGTTGTTGCCGTCGAACCCCCGCAGACCGCGAGAGCTGCGCCTCGACGTCGAGATGGGCCAGGCGCTGTTCAGCACGTTGTTGGCTGGACGCCGCCGCAAGGTCGGCGCCTTTCGTTACGCCGCGATGGTCGACGTGTATGACGCAGACGCATTCGCCCCGAATGAGCTCGACGCCGTCGTTCTCCCGGTCAGCGTGCTTGACGGCGAAGAGCACCTGGTGGTTGCTGGTCCCAAGGGTCAGAGGCTCGGCTGGGTCTGGTGGCCTCATGGCCACCTTGTCGCCGCGTTCGCCGAGCTCGAGGCCGGCCAACTCGGAATCCGGGCATGGCTGCGCAGTCCCGACGGCTGGTTCAACGACATTATGGTCTCCCTCGCCGAACCAGAAGCGGTACATGCCGCAATCGCTACCTTCGCGTCCGCGCGTGGGTCACGCCTGCTCGCGCCCGCTCGAGCATCTCGATACGGAGATTCCCTGGCCCCGCCCTACATCGCATCGAAGCAGGTACCGGCACCCGCGTTTACAAACGTGCGCCGTTTTGAGGAATTCGACGCCAGCGACCTGGTCGCCATGACCGCACCAGGAGGGCCAGACGTGCTTCCGCCGGCTGAGCTATCGCATCCTATGCTCGGCGAGGTTATCGAACGCGACGGTGAGCTGACGGAGTACCTCCCACTGTCGGAGGTCGACTGGGATGCAACGACCAGCCGCGTTGGCATCACCTCGGCGCTGGAGACCGGATGGGAGGTCTACGTCGCGCGGCACCGACGCACAGGCGCATGGGCCGCGATCACCGTCGATCTCACCGGTGCAAGTGGCGCGGTCGACGCGCACTTACACCAGGCTGATAACGTGCGCTGGCTACGCCGCGGATGGGGCATCGGGAAAGACGTCATAGCAACGTTCGAAGCGGGCGGCACCACCTGGTTCTTCGGGGTTGAGCACGTCCACGAGGTCGACGCCGACGGTGGCGGGTGGACCTGGAGCGCTCACTCCTTCGGCACCTCCCCAGGGGGGCAGCGCAAAGGTGCCAGGTACGCGGAGCTTGTGAGATCGCGTGCCCGGGCGATCCGCGCGTCGGCGAGCTACCGACGGCGTGCCGCCGAATTCGGCTTTGAGGCCAGCGGCGTCGTGATCTTCGACCCATGGACGATCTACGAACGAGACGGCTGGCGCTGTGGAGTCTGTGGTGGGTCGGTTGACCGCACCGTCCAGTGGCCGGCAGAAGGATGCGCCACCCTCGATCACCGTCGCCCGATCGCGCGTGGTGGCGAGCACACACCCGGGAACACCCAGCTAGCGCACTGGCGATGCAACCTCGCCAAGGGCGACCGAGCTACCACGAGTCGATGAGAACTCCAGCCGATGCAACCTACTTTGCGCACTGGCCCCGACACGCCCGAGATCGCGCAAGGTAGGCAGGCGTGTTCGCGCAATCTGCGCTGCACGTCGACAATATTTGTTTTCGACGTGCAGCCTAGATTTCACAAACACGCACCCGTGTAACATGGTCTAAACTTTAACATTTCTATACTTTTGCATGGGAGGAGGGGCGCCGGCTGGAAGTCGGCGTCGGGGCGAAGGATCCGCGAAGGAGTGTTCATGGGGTACGAGGTACCAGAAGCGCGGTTCATCCCCTCAGCCAACGTCGAGGCGCCGATGGTTTCGGTGGTGCGAGTGGACAGAGAGAGGCGGCGTCATCGGACTCCACGATGGCTCCAGTTGGTGGAATGTGAGCGACAGGCACGGATCGCGGCCCTGCACATCGATCGAACCTGGGAGATGACCGAGCGGCGGTCCGGCCAGAAGGACGACGCTTCGGTGTGGGCTGAACTCCAGGCGGCGATGACCGCGGGGATCATTCTGAGCCGGATGCTGCGACCGACGGGCGTGCGAGCAAGACCGGGCCTGTCCAAGACGAAGTCGCAGCAGCGATCCGCCGATCGCGGTGCTGAGTTGCGCCGGTTGCTGGCCGTCGACGAGGCGTCACCGCTACTCAAGATCTCGACGATCCGCGATCCGATCGAGCACTTCGACGAGCGCATCGATGCGATCGTCGAGCGCGGCGCTGCGTCGGTCTCCGACTTCTTCATTGCCAAGCGGGGGTACCTGTCCACGGGGCCAGAGCAGCTCCACGACGGAAGAACGGCGCCGCCGATGGTTGCGTTACGTGTGTTTGCGCCGTGGCCTGGCCTGCTCATCTTCGATGAGCAGGTGTTTGACCTCTTCGCATACGAGGAGGCGCTGCACCACTTGATTCACGAGGACTATCCGCGTGCCGTCGCGTCCGTGGCCGAGGACGAGCGTGAGTGGACCGCCTCCCACTTTGGTTCCGCACAGCAGCTCGCTTGGCATCCGCCCGACGTTGAGCGTAGGCGGGAGCGGTGGAGGTCCTTCAGGGAGGGGCGCGGTCTGGGTGCACCGTCGGGGCTGTGAGGCGAAGAGCGGGTGCCTTCGCTGATCTACCCATCCAACCGTTCATCGGCCCGATGGTCGGTCGATCCGCGCGTGTGAGCCGCCCCGGACACGCCGGGGCGACTCACCGGGGTGACTCAGTTCGCGGGTGGAGCTTGCTCTTGCCTTGAGCATGGGCGCGCTGCACTCGGTGCGGAGGGTCCGTGCGGGTGACCGGTAGGGTCTCGGCGTGGCAGAGGCTGGAATCCATCGACCGGTGGTCCGTGCTCGTGCGGCGTTGTGGTTGGTGGTGTTGATGGTGGCGGGTTGCAGCGGGGGGCACCAGGACATGCCGTCGGAGGCCGACCTGACGGTGGAGGCCGAGGAGCTCGGGCAGAGCTTGCTGGCGCAGATCGACGGGGTCGAACGAACCCAGGATGACTTGGTCTCGAACACGAATCGGTATGACACCATCTCGGGGGCTCGGACTGATGAGCACGACCCGCGCTGGCGGGTCTGGAGTGCTGCGGTGACTTTCACCCCGGAGGCAGAGCTGTCGCCGAAGCAGGCTGCCGAGCAGATTGGCAAGGTATTGGACGCTGATCCGCAGTGGTCGTACACGTTCACCGATACCGGTCTGGGCGGCAGTCGGGAGTACCGGCGCGAGGCGTATGGGGACAACTGGTACGTGGAGCTGACGTACAGCGAGGAGGAGCCGCCGATGGCGCAGAACCTCACGATCCTGGTGACGAGTCCGAATACCACGCGCGACTGACGACCCTGCTGTTCTGGTGACGGATCTCTGGGCTCGTTCGGACGCAGGGCAGGTGCCGAAGGCGGGCTCCGCCGGAGCGTGACCATTCCAGTGATATTCATAGCGCGTGAAGTCCTCAGCAGACGCCTGCGACCGGCCCTTCGACGCCGTCCTGTGTGACATCGACGGAGTGATCCGCTTCTACGACACCGACGTGGTCTGCCAGCTGGAGAAGCGGGTCGGTCTGCTGGCGGGCACCACGGCAGCTATCGGGTTCGCACCGGAGAACGATCTGCCGCTGCTGCTGGGACAGATCACCAGAGAGCAGTGGGCGCACTCGATCGTCCAGGGCCTGGTTCCCGCTGTTGCACGAGCTGAGGCGCAGATGCTGGCCAAGGCGTTCACCGAAGCAGAGTCCAGGATCGATGACGCCGTCGTACGCCTTCTTCGCCGGGTCCGGTCCGGCTGTCCGGTCGTGCTCGTGAGCAATGCGACGGTGTGGTTGGACGAAGACCTCGAGCTCCTCGGGCTACGCGACCTTGCGGACGACGTAGTCAACAGCTCGCTCGTGGGCGTCGCCAAGCCGGACCGTCGCATCTACGAGATCGCTGCCGAACGGGCCGGTGTCCCCACCGATCGTTGTCTCTTCGTGGATGATCGCGAGGAGAACACCACAGCAGCAGCCGAGCTTGGCATGACGACGGTGCTGTATCGCGACGCTGCCGGCCTGGAGGAGGCGCTCGCCCCAGTCCTCAGGTCTTCGCTCCTGACCTGAGAAAGTCGCCGGCATCCTCGATGGCCGCCGGGCCGGGCAGATCTTCGTGCGGTGGTCTGATCATCCTCAACGAATCCACGGACGAGTTGCGATACCGCGCCGCAAGGCGCACCGCCTACGCGAAGTCGGCCCAGATCCGCTGCTCGACACCGTCCACGGTCATCGATCCCCCGTAGGGAAGGATCCACTGTGGACGCGTGTGGCCGAAGGGCACGCCGACGACGATGACGGCGTCGGAGTTGTAGCGCTGCACCGTCTCGATGGCGGCGTCGCGCTGCTCGGCACGCTTGGCGGCGCGCTCCGCAGAGGTCCGGTGCACCTCGAAGGACGAGGTCGGCGGCCGGGCGACGATGACGGCGTCGACGGCGTCGAGGAGACCGCGCTCGCCGAGCGAGCGCAGGATCCACCCGAACTCGCGCGCTGGGATGAGCTCCTCCGAGGCCTCCAGCAGCAGGACGCCGCCCTGCAGCACGCCCGGGTCGGTGGGGAAGCGGCCGGCGGTGAGGATCCACTGCAGCACCTCGATGCAACCTCCCCACGTGCGGCCGGTGACGGTTCGTTCGGGTCCGGCCCAGGTCCACGGCTCGGTGGGTTCGCGGTCGCCGAACTCGGTGAGCGCTGCGGGGTCCTGCCAGTCGATGCCGAAGTCCTCGGACTCGCCCGGTTCGGTGATCTCCAGGCGCTCGCCGGTGAGCAGGGCGGCGCGCAGCGAGGCGGCGTGGATCGGGTCCACGGAGGGACCAGGCCCGAGGTGGACCTGCGTGGAGCCGCCGTAGTAGCCGGCGATGCCGTGGGTCCACAGCCAGTTGAGGAGGTTGGTGTTGTCGCTGTAGCCGAGGAACGGCTTCGGGTCGGCCCGCACCAGGTCAACGTCGAGGTGGGGGATCACGGTGATCTGGTCCTCGCCGCCGATGGTGGCCAGGACCGCCCGGATGGCGGGGTCGCCGAAAGCTGCATCGAGGTCGGCGGCACGGGCCTGCGGCGTCGCGCCGAGCTGGCGCGTGGTCGGATATTCGACGGGGACCAGGCCGGTGATCTCCTGCAGACGCGCCATAGCCTGTTCGTGCACGGCGGGCGCGAACCCGGGCGCGGCGAACGATGGCGAGACGACGGCGACCTTGTCCCCCGGGGCGGCCTTGCGCGGCGATGCGAGCTCCATGACCGACAAGGTGCCACACCTGTGGACGGATGGAAGACGACTTTTCGCCGGACCTGTGTCGCAGTGCCGGCCAGAATGTACATTCTGAAATGCCTCGCAACGAGCATGTCCGAGCCTCGTGCGCCACGCGTGACACTATCCTTGCGGATACTGGCATTGTCGCCCCTAGATTGCCGCATCTCCCGCGCGTAACTTGATGCGAACCGCCGATCCGGCGGGTCGCACACCAAGAACCACGGCGAGGAGAAATCCGCTATGACCGCTCAGATGAAGGCTGTCGTCCTGACCCGTTTCGGAGGGGTGGATGCTTTCGAGCTGCGCGACACCTCCGTGCCGGACGTCGAACCGCGCCAGGTGCGGGTGCGCGTCCACGCGACCGCCGTCAACCCGCTGGACTTTCAGATCCGGCGTGGGGACTACGCGGAACACGTGCCGCTCCCGGCGATCATCGGGCATGACGTCTCCGGCGTGATCGAGGAGGTCGGTTCCCACGTGACGGAGTTCGCCGTCGGCGACGAGGTCTACTACACGCCCCAGATCTTCGGCGGCCCCGGCTCCTACGCCGAGCAGCACGTCGTCGACGTCGACCTCGTCGGTCGCAAGCCGGCGAACGTCAGTCACCTGGAGGCGGCCAGCCTGACTCTCGTCGGTGGAACGGTGTGGGAGGCGCTGGTGACGCGAGCGCGGCTCACCGTGGGGGAGACGATCCTGATCCATGGCGGCACGGGCGGTGTCGGCACGATCGCGATCCAGGTCGCGAAGGCGATGGGCGCACGCGTGATCACCACCGCGAAGGCCGGCGACCACGAGTTCGTGCGCTCCCTCGGAGCGGACGCGGCCATCGACTACACCTCGACGGACTACGTCGAGGCTGTGGCCGAGATGACGGGAGGCAAGGGGGTCGATGTCGTCTTCGACACGATCGGTGGCGACACGCTCACGCGGAGCCCGCTGACGCTCGCCGACTCTGCACGGGTCGTCAGCATCGTCGACCACGCGCAGCCGCAGAACCTCATCGAGGCGTGGGGCGTCAACGCGGCCTACCATTTCGTCTTCACGCGGCAGAACCGAGGCAAGCTGGACGCGCTCACGACCTTGGTCGAGCGCGGACTCGTCAAGCCGGTCATCGGCGCGACCCTCCCGCTCGCCCGGACGGGTGAGGCTCACGAGCTCCTGGAGAACAGGCAGTCGTATGTGCTCCGGGGCAAGGTCGCCATCGATGTCGTGGGCGACACCGTCGCGCTCCCGCCGCGCATCGCGTAGCGGAGCAGCGACGAGCAGCGCCCCAGAACATCGACAACCACGGAGGACGGAAACATGAGCGCATACATCGTGTTCCAGCGAGAGAGCACCCACGACCAGCAAGCCCTCGACCGCTACGCGCAGCGCGCCGACGGCACGTTCGACGGCCACGACGTGCAGGCCCTGGTCGACTACGGCACGTACGAGGTGCTCGAAGGGCCTCCGATCGAAGGCGTCGTCGTCCTCCGGTTCCCCGACGCGGCGGCGGCGAGGGGCTGGTACCGCGGCGAGCAGTACCAGGAGGTGGTGCAGGACCGCTTCCAGGGCGCGACCTACCGGGCCGTGCTGGTCGACGGCGTGGACGCGTAGCAGTCACGTCCTCCGCGGGCGACGGCGGATCGCCGCGGTGGTCAGCTCCGCCCGGCGAACGTGGCGCGGTACGCCGAGGGGGACACGTCCAGGAGCCGGCGGAAGTGCAGCCGGAGGTTCGCCCCGGTCCCCAGGCCGACCTCTTCGGCGATGCGGTCGATCGGCAGCCGCGTGCTCTCCAGGAGCTCGCGGGCGGCGTCGACCCTCGCCCGGAGGATCCACTGCAGCGGGGTGCTGCCGGTCTCTTCGGTGAAGCGACGCAGGAACGTGCGTCGCGACATGTCCGCGTGGGCGGCGAGGTCGGCGATCGTGACCTGCTGGTCGAGTCGCGTCAGGGCCCACTCGCGTGTCGCTGCGAGGGTCTCGCCCTGGGCCGCCGAGCTGGTCTTCGGCAGGTACTGGGCCTGCCCCCCGGTGCGGTAGGGCGCGGTGACGAGTCCTCGGGCGATCTCGTTCGCCGCGCTCACGCCGAGGTCGCGCCGGACGATGTGCAGGCAGAGGTCGAGACCGGCGGCGGCTCCCGCCGAGGTCAGGATGGGTCCCTCGTCGACGAAGAGCACGTTCGGCTCCACCGTGATCTGCGGGTGCCGCGTGGCGAGCTTCTCCGCAGCGTCCCAGTGGGTCGTCGCCCGCAGGCCGTCGAGCAGGCCCGAGTCCGCGAGCGCGAACGCGCCGTAGCAGATCGATGCGATGCGTGTCCCACGGGCTGCGGCGCTGCGGAGCGCCTCGCGCACCTCCACGGGTATCGGCCGGCCCGGCGGGGCGTACCCCGGGACGATGATCGTGTCCGTGTCGGCCAGTGCGTCCAGGCCGCGCTGCACCGCGAAGCCGAAGCCTCCGGAGGACAGCACCGTGTCGGTGGTGGCGCCGCAGGTGGAGACCTCGTAGGGGAACCCCGTCTCCGGGTGGAACACCTCCGTCGGGATCCCGACGTCCAGCGGGCGCGCCCCCTCGAGTACGAGGACCACGACCCGGTGCGGTCGCTGCATCGCCCGGCTCCGATCTGGCCGACGCGTGTCAGCCGTGTCGACATCGTTGCACAGCAGCGCATGACCGCCCCCGTGGCGTCAGACGTCCCGGCCGCGGTACGCCGACGGCGACATGCCGTGCGTCCGGGTGAACCGGCGGGAGAAGTACAGCGGGTCGTCGTAGCCGCACGCCTGCGCGACGGCCGCGACGGGCAGGTCGGTGGCGTCGAGCAGCTCGCGGGCCCGGGCCAGGCGCAGCCCGGTCTGGTACTGCAGCGGGGACGTGCCCACCTGGGCGCGGAACAGCGCGCCGAGCTGCGAGGTGCTGAGCCCCACCATCGCCGCGAGCGCGCCGACCGACGTCCGCCGCGGGGCCGTGGCCCGCAGGTGCTCGACGGCGCGTTCCACGGGGTCGGGTGCGGGCCCGGGGGAGCGGCGCCCGGTCGCCACGACGTGCGCGAGGGCGTGCCAGGCGGCGCCCGCGGCCCGGACGAGCCCTCCCGCGGTGCCGTCGTCGAGGGCGTCGATCGCCTGGGAGACGAGGCTGGCGACCGTGGCCGGGTCGCGCAGGTGCGACACGGGGCCACCGGCGGCGTCGCCGACGGCGGTGGCGAGCTCGTCGGCGTCCGGGCCGGTGGCGTGCAGCCACCAGAGGGTCCAGGGATCGGCTCGGTCGGCGGCGTACTCGTGCGGCGTGCGGGCGGGCACGAGCACGACGTCTCCGGGCCGGACGTCGAACCGTCCATCCGGCGTGCGGCACCAGCCGGCTCCCGCGGTGCAGACCAGCAGGACGTGCTCGCGGGCACCGTCGGGCCGCGACCGGCCGTGGCGGGCGGCGTGGGGGAAGAATCCCGCGTCCGTCACCACCAGGCGGTTCGTCACCGGTCGTGCCCGGGCGGCGCGCACGGTGGGTCGCGGCACGACGACCATGCGCTGACCGGCGAAGCCCTCCGGCAGGCCACCGAGCGCGTCCACCGTCGATTCGTCCATAGGTCCGAGGGAATCGCCCATCGCACCACGCCGTCAAGCGGCCTAGGTTCGTCCCATGCCCCCTGAGGAGTCGCGGATCGTCCTGCCGCCCGCCCCGGCCAGCCTCTCCGCCCACCCGGTGCGCGGCTGGCGCGAGCCGGTGTCCATCGACACGTACGGCATCGGCGAGCCGGACCGCTACCCGGCGTACCTGGACCAGCGCGTCTATCAGGGCTCCTCGGGGGCGGTGTACCCGATGCCGTTCGTCGACAGGGTGGAGCACACCAAGTCGCCCCGGGAGTGGGACGCGATCCACCTCGAGAACTCCTGCGTGCGGCTGATGGTCCTGCCCGAGCTGGGCGGGCGCATCCACGTGGGCCTCGACCGCACCCGCGGCTACGACTTCTTCTACCGCAACGACGTCATCAAGCCGGCGCTCGTCGGGCTGCTCGGGCCCTGGGTCTCGGGCGGCGTGGAGCTCAACTGGCCGCAGCACCACCGGCCGGCCACGTTCCTGCCGGTCGAGACATGGATCGAGTCCGAGCCCGACGGCGCGGTCACCGTCTGGTGCTCCGACCACGACCCGTTCGCCCGCATGCAAGGCATGCACGGCGTCCGGCTGCGCCCCGACAGCGCGCTCGTCGAGCTGCGAGTGCGCCTCGTCAACCGCACCGACGACGTGCAGACGTTCCTGTGGTGGGCCAACGTCGCCGCAGCCGTGCACGACGACTACCAGGCGTACTTCCCGACCGACGTCACCGTCGTCGCCGACCACGCCAAGCGCGCCGTCACGACCTTCCCTGCGGCGTCGGGCCGCTACTACGGCGTCGACTACCCGGCCCGCCGCACCGCGGAGCACCCCGACGGCGACCGCCTGGACTGGTACCGCAACATTCCCGTGCCGACGTCGTACATGTGCCTCGGCTCGCAGGACGACTTCTTCGGCGGGTACGACCACGCCGCCGGCGCGGGGTTCGTGCACTGGGCGGACCACCGGATCTCGCCCGGCAAGAAGATGTGGACCTGGGGCGACGCGCCGTTCGGCCGGGCGTGGGACCGGCACCTGACCGACACCAACGGCCCGTACATCGAGCTGATGGCGGGCGTCTTCACCGACAACCAGCCCGACTTCGCGTTCCTGCGCCCGGGGGAGACGACGAGCTTCTCGCAGTACTGGTACCCGATCCAGGACGTCGGCCCGGTGCACCAGGCGACGCGGGACGCGGCGGTGCGGCTCGACGTCGGCACGGAGGGCACACAGGGCACGGTGCGCGTCGGCGTCGCCGTGACGTCCCTGCGTCCGGGTGCGCGGGTCGTGCTGCGCGTCGGCGAGGAGGTGCTGCTGGACGAGCGGGCCGACGTCGCGCCCGGCAGCCCGCTGGTGCGCGAGCTGACCGGCCCGCCCGGCGTCGGCGCCACCGGGTACGAGCTCGTCGTCGAGCACGACGGCGCCACGCTCCTGACCTGGCGCCCTCGCGCCGAGGCCGGGCCCGACACCAGGCCCGACACCGGGCCCGACACCGGGCCCGACGCCGACCCCGGGACGGCGATGCCCGAGCCCGCGATGCCCGAGCCCGCGACCGAGCCGCCCGCCCCGGCGGACCTCGACTCTCTCGACGAGCTGTACGTCACCGGGCTCCACCTGGAGCAGCACCGGCACGCGACCCGGTCGCCGGAGCCCTACTGGACCGAGGCGCTGCGGCGGGACCCGGGTGACGCGCGCTGCGCCACGGCGCTCGCGGCCCGGCGGGCGCGCGCGGGCCGCCTGGCCGACGCCGAGCAGCTGCTGCGCACCGCGACGGGGCGCCTGACGTTGCGCAACCCCAACCCGCGCGACGGCGAGGCGCACTACCGGCTGGGCGTCGTCCTCGCTCGCCAGGGCCGGACGGCCGAGGCCCGCGAGGCGCTCGGGACGGCGTCGTGGGACCAGGCCTGGCGGGACGCGGCAGCCGTGGCGACGGCACGCCTCGACCTCGCGGAAGGCCGAGACGCCGACGCCGCGGAGCAGCTCGAGGCGCTGCTGCGCCGCAGCCCGGAGCACGTCCAGGGGCGCAACCTCGCGGCCATCGCCGCAGACCGCACCGGCGACACCGGGCGCGCCCGCGACCTGGTGCGCGGCACGCTCGCCGTCGACCCGCTCGACGCCTGGGCGCGCGACCTCGCGGCGCGGCTCGGCGCCCCGACCACGGCGGGCCCGACGACGGACCCGACCGTCGCGCTCGACGTCGCGCTCGAGCAGGCGTCGGCCGGTCAGACGGCTGCTGCGGTCGAGCTGCTCGAGGACGTCGCGACGCGCCCGTCCCCGCGCGGCCAGCGGGACGTCCGGGCGCTCGCCCTGCTGCACCTCGCGGACCTGGAGCTGGCCCGCGGCGACCACGGTGCCGCGGCCGACGCGCTCGAGCGGGCCCGCCGAGCGCCGCGGGACTGGGCGTTCCCGGCTGCGACCGACGACGACGCGCTGGCCCGCCTGCGTCGCGCCTGGCCGCAGGACCCGCTCGTCGCCGGCCTGGCGGGGCACCGGCTCTACGCGGCGGGGCGCCGGGACGAGGCGATCGCGGCGTGGGAGGTCGCGGCGTCGGGCGACGGGACCGACCCCGTGGTGCTGCGGAACCTCGGCGTCGCGGCCCACAACGTGCAGGGCGACGCGGAGGCGGCGGCCGCCTGGTACGCGCAGGCACGGGTGATGGCGCCCGACGACGCACGCCTGCTCTACGAGGCCGACCAGCTCGAGGCCCGCCGCGGCACCGCCCCGGAGCGCCGCCTGGCGGTGCTGCTCGACCGGCCCGACCTCGTCGGTGCGCGCGACGACCTGTCCGTCCAGGTCGCCGAGCTGCTGACCGCCGTCGGCCGGGCCGACGACGCGCTCGAGATCCTGACGGGCCGCCCCTTCCAGCCGTGGGAGGGCGGCGAGGGGCGCGTGCTCGCGGCCTGGGACGACGCACACCTCGCCCTCGCCAGACGAGCCCTGGACGACGGCGACGCCGCGGCCGCGCTCGCCCATGCCACCGCTGCGCTGGACCCGCCGGCGTCGCTCGGGGAGGCCCGCCACCCGCTCGCCAACACCGCCGACCTGCACCTGCTGCTCGGCGACGCGCTCGCCGCCGCCGGCCGGTCCGACGAGGCGCGCGAGGTCTGGCGGACGGCCGCCGACCAGCAGGGCGACTTCGAGGGAATGGCGGTGCAGGACTTCTCGGAGCGCACGGCGGCCTCCGTCCTCGCCCTGCGTCGGCTGGGCCGCGACGACGAGGCGCGGCTGCTGCGCGACGGGCTCGCCCGGTACGTGGAGCAGGAGGCCGGGCGTCGCGCGACCGTCGACTACTTCGCGACCTCGCTGCCGACGATGCTCCTGTTCACCCACGACGTCCAGGAGGAGCACGACGAGCGCGTCCGCGCGCTGAGGAACCAGCTCGCGGCCCTCGACGGGTCCGCCACGCACCGCGTGCGCGTCGCCCGGCCGGCCCCGCCGCGCTGCGACCATCTCGCGCTGGGCTCGCCGCCCGGCACGCCGGACGCCGTGGCGGTGACCGGCCGGTACCTCGAGCGGGCGGGCCGGCCCTGGTTCCCGGTGACCGGGGAGGTGCACTACTCCCGCATCCCGCGCGAGCGCTGGTCGGAGGTGCTGGGGCACGCACGGGCCGGCGGGCTGGACTCGGTGGCGACGTACGTCTTCTGGCAGGCGCACGAGCCGAGGCCCGGTGACTTCCGCTGGGACGGCAACCTCGACCTGCGGGCGTTCGTCGAGCTCGCGGCGCGGCACGGCCTCGCCGTGATCGTGCGGATGGGGCCGTGGGCGCACGGCGAGGCACGCTACGGCGGGTTCCCGGACTGGCTCGTCGAGCGCTCGGTGGCGACCCGCACGAACGACCCGGCCTACCTCGACCTGGTCCGGGCGTTCTACGCGCAGACGATCGCTCAGCTCGACGGGCTCCTGCACGCCCAGGGCGGGCCGGTGATCGGCGCCCAGATGGACAACGAGCTCTACGACCAGCCGGAGCACCTGGCCATGCTGCGCACGATCGCCGAGGAGCTCGGCCTGCAGGTGCCGCTCTGGACGGCCACCGGCTGGGGCGGGGCGCAGGTGCCGGACACGCTGCTGCCGGTGTACAGCGCGTACGCGGACGGGTTCTGGGAGGACGCCGACACCGAGTGGCCGGCGTTCGCGCCCGTGCACTTCCGCTACAGCACCGTGCGCGACGACCTGTCGGTGGGTGCGGACCTGCGCGAGGCCCTGGACGGGCTCGCGGTCCACGTCGCGTCCGAGCCCCAGGACCCCGACGACGACCCCCTCCCGTACGCCACGTGCGAGCTCGGCGGCGGGATGCACGTGGCCTACCACCGGCGTCCGCTCGTCACGCCCGACGACGTGGCGGCGCTCGCGCTGGCGAAGATCGGCAGCGGCTCGGTCTGGCAGGGGTACTACATGTACGCGGGCGGCACCCAGCGCGTCGGGCCCCGGGGGACCGAGCAGGAGTCGCAGGCCACGGGGTACCCGAACGACGTCCCCACGCGCACCTACGACTTCGGTGCGCCCGTCGGCGAGCACGGCCAGGTGCGCCGCCACCACCACCTGCTCCGGCGCCAGCACCTGTGGCTCCGGGCCGACGGCGACGCGCTCGCGGCCATGACGACGACGGTGGGCGGGGGCGACGACGACCCGTCCGCGCTGCGCTGGTCGGTGCGCTCGGACGGGCGCCGCGGGTACGTCTTCCTCACCACCTACCAGCCCGCACGCCGACCGCTGGCAGCGCAGCCCAGCACGCAGGTGCAGGTGGAGCTGGAGGACACGACCATCACCGTGCCGACACGGCCGGTCGACCTGCCCGCCGGCGTCTCGGTCGCGTGGCCGCTGCGCTGCCCGCTCGCCGAGGGGCTGGTGCTGCGCAGCGCGACGGCGCAGCTGCTCACCCGCCTGGCGGACGACGCCGGCACCCACCCTGCCGACGGCCGGTCCGGGGAGCTCGTCGTGCTGGTGGCGACCGACGGCGTACCGGTGGAGCTCGTGCTCGACGGCGACGTCGAGGCGACGGGCCCGGTGGCCGCCCGACGCGAGGGCGGGGCGACCGTCCTCGACCTGACCGACGACCCCGGGCCGGAGACCGTGGTCCGGCTGCGCGGCGCGTCCGGTGCGTCCGGTGCGTCCGTCGCGCGGGTGCTGGTGCTCGACGAGGCGACGGCGAACCGGCTGTACCGCTTGGACGTCGGCGGCCGCGAGCGCCTGGTCCTCTGCGGCGCCCCGGTCCACGCCCTCGACGGGAACCTGGTGGTGCACACGGACGAACCGACCACGACGGTGTCGGTGCTCCCCGCGCCGGCGTCGCTCGCGGCGTCGCTCCCTCCGTCGGCGTCGGACGGCGCCACCGTCACCCCGTCGGGCGACCAGGGGCCGCTCTGGTCGACCTGGACGCTGGCCGTCCCCGGCGCGGGGAGCCGCCGGGTCGCGGCGGACCTGCGGCCGGACGCGCCGGCCCCGCCGGTGCCCCAGCGTGGCGGTCCGATGGACCGGCTCAGCGCACCGGCCGACTTCACCGGTGCGGCCCGCCTGCACCTGGACGTGCCCGCCGACGCGCTCGCCGGCGTCGACCGCGTGCTGCTGCGGGTCTCCTGGACCGGCGACGTCGGCCGCGCGCTGGTAGGCGACGAGGTGGTGAGCGACCACTTCTGGCACGGTCGCGCGTGGGACGTCGACCTCACGCCGTGGCGCGACGACGTCGCCCGCGACGGCGTGGCGCTCGAGCTGCTGCCGTGGCGCGCCGAGACCGGCGTCTGGGTCGACCCGACCGTGCGGGACGTGCCCGACGGGATCACGGTCGAGGCGGTGGACGTCGTGCGCGTGGCGCGCACGGTGCTGACCCTGAAGGAGGACGCATGACCGGCACGAGGGCCCGCATGGTGACGGGGACAGGGACGACGGCGGACGCGGGGAGCGAGGCGGTGCCCTCGAGCCTGCTCGAGCACCTGCCGCGCCGGCTGGCGATCACGCTCTGGGACTTCTCCTGGTACGTGCGCACCGGGCCGGGGGAGCCGTTCGAGGATCTCGACGCGGCGTTCGCCCGCGCCGCCGAGCTCGGCTACAACGCGGTGCGGGTCTGCGTGATGCCGTTCCTGTTGTTCCGTTCGGGCCTCGACACGACGGCGCTCCGGTTGGGGCCCATCGGGGGCGGCTACGCGTCCCGCGTGCGCTGGTACGACGTGCGCGAGCCGACGACGATCGACGCCCGCGCCCACCTGCTGGAGCTGTTCCGCGGCGCCGACCGGCACGACATGACCGTGATCGCGTCGTCGTGGGAGTACCAGCAGAGCCCGGCCTTCGCCGTCGACCGGGGCTGGTACGACGCGCTGCACGCCGTCGACCCCGAGGAACGGCTGACCGTGCTCGGCGAGGCGATGGCCGACCTCGTCGACCTGCTGAAGGACGAGGGGCTCGACCACGTGCTCGCCTGCGTCGAGCCGCACAACGAGGTCCAGGCCGGGCACCTCACCGCCGGGCTGCCCCGCACGCAGGACCCGGTGGTCGAGTTGCGCGACCGCCTCGAGCGGGCCATCGCCGCCTTCTCCGCACGCCATCCCGACGTGCTGTGCGGCCCGAACTACGCCGCCGTCCCCGTCACCGCGATGCGCGGGCTGCCGCGCAACGCCCAGATGCTCGGCGTCCACCCCTACGTGTACGGCGTCCTGGACGACCTGGTGAGCGAGTTCGCGCTGCGCGGCGATCCCGCCGACTTCCCGCAGGCGCGGGCCGACGCCGAGCTCCTGCGCCCCGGCGCCCCGCGGCTCGCGGAGTGGGCCCCGCCGTCCGACGAGGAGTGGAAGCGGCACGCGTCGATCGTCGGCCACGCCGAGATCTACGTGCACGACTGGTGCGACCCGCAGGCCGTGGACCGGTGGCTGTACGACCGGTACGGCGCGCACCGCGTCGCCATGGCCGAGCGGTTGCGCGAGTGGATCGGCGTGGCGGCGGACCACGCCGCCCGGCTCGGGATCCCGCTCGTCCTCGGGGAGGGCTGGGTCGGGTACACCCCGCGCGACACCCGGTTCGAGGAGGGGCCTGTGGGCGCGCAGATCTGCCGCGACGCCGTCCGGCACGCCACCGACGTCGGCGCCTGGGGATCCGTCGTCTGCTCCAACGCCGCGCCGCACCACGCCATGTGGCAGGACGGCGACCTCCAGCTCGAGTGCACCGCGATCCTGCGCCGTCCTCCGGAAGGTGCCGACGGGTGAGACCGCCGGTCCTGTCACGACGGGTGAGACCCGCCTGACTCCCGGCGGGCGGCCGTCCCCGCCGCGCGGCGGAACCTCGCCGCGAGGCGGTCGAACGCCTCAGCCAGCTCGTCGCCCTCGATCACCTCGACGTCGACGCCGAGCCGGGTGAGCCACAGGGCCAGCCCGTCCGGGTCGTCGGACCCCAGCTCGACGCGGCAGGTGGACTCGTCGACCGCCTCGATGTCGACGGGAACCTGGATCTTCGCCGCGACGTCGGCCGCGGGAGCGTGCACGAGCACGCGTGCCCGGTACGTCCAGGCGCCCCGGACGATGCGTCGGACGACGTACTCGACGACCGTGTCCTCCGAGATCACGCGCGGCCGGAACCGCGCTCCCGTCGGCGGGTGGGGAGTCATGCGGTCGACGCGGAAGACCCGCCAGTCGTCCCGGTCCAGGTCCCACGCGAGCAGGTACCAGAGCGCTCCCCAGCTCACCAGCCGTTGCGGTTCGGTGCGGCGCGCCGCTTCGCTGCCGCCGGGCTTCGTGTACCCGAACCGGAGCCGTTCGTGGCCGCGGATCGCGGCGGCGACCGCTCCCAGGACCGCGAGATCGAGCGACGGTTCGATGCCGGGGACGACGCTCGTCGCCTCACGGACCGCCTCGACGCGTCGGCGCAGGCGCGAGGGCAGCACCTGCTCCAGCTTGGCGAGCGCGGTCAGCGAGGTCTCCTCGACGCCGAGCCCCCGGGTGGCGACGGCTCCCAGCCCGACGGCGACGGCGACGGCCTCGTCGTCGTCGAGCAGCAGCGGGGGCATCGCCGTCCCGGCGGCCAGCCGGTACCCGCCCGCGACGCCGGGGCGGGCGTCGACGGGGTAGCCGAGCGACCGTAGCTTGCCGACGTCGGAGCGTACCGTCCTCGTGCTCACGCCGAGCCGGTCCCCGAGCTCGGCGCTGGTCCAGTCGCGCTTGACCTGGAGCAGCGACAGCAGCTCGAGCAGGCGGGCCGAGGTCTCCAACACGTTCTCGATCTTTCCAGCCATTGCGGAAGAAAGCCTGCCGCGATAGCGAGGAACGTGGTGGTCATGACAGAGAACACGGCGCTCACGCCCTTCCGTATCGACATCCCGCAGGCCGACGTCGACGACCTGCGTCACCGGCTCGCGCAGACCCGCTGGCCGCACCCCGTCCCCGGCCGTGACGACCCCACCGACTTCAGCCGAGGCATCCCGCAGGCGTACCTGCAGGAGCTCGCCGCGTACTGGCGCGACGGGTTCGACTGGCGCGCCCAGGAGGCGGCGCTCAACGAGCTCGACCAGCTCACCACCGTCGTCGACGGCCAGAAGTTCCACGTGGTGCACGTGCGCTCGACGAACCCGGACGCCACCCCGCTCCTGCTCCACCACGGCTGGCCGGGCTCGTTCGTCGAGTACCAGCGCCTGATCCCGTTGCTGGCCGACGACTTCCACGTCGTCGTCCCGGCGTTGCCCGGCTTCGGCTTCTCCACCCCGCTGTCGGGGACCGGATGGGAGCTGGCTCGGACGACGGAGGCCTACGCCGAGATCATGACGCGACTCGGGTACGAGCGTTTCGCGACCCACGGCACGGACATCGGGTCCGGCATCGCCGGCCGCCTCGCGGCGCTCCATCCGGAGCGCGTCATCGGCACGCACACGGGGATCGAGCGCCGGCTGCTCGGCATGGTCGGTGACAAGCTGCCCCTCCCCGACGGGCTGTCCGACGACGAGCTCGCCGAGCTCGAGGCGATGCGTGCCGTGGACGCGGCCGAACGGGGGTACTTCGAGATGCAGAACCACCGACCCGACACGATCGGACCCGCGCTCACCGACTCCCCGGTCGGCCAGCTCGCGTGGATCGCCGAGAAGTTCCAGGGCTGGACCCACGGCGCCGCCGGGACGCCCGACGAGTCCGTGGACCGCGACCAGCTCCTGACGAACATCAGCCTCTACTGGTTCACCCGCAGCGGGGCGTCGAGCGCACAGTTCTACTACGAGTCCGAGCACTCGGGGCTCGGGTGGGCCATGGCCGCCGACGTCCCCGCCGGCTGGGCCGCGTTCGACACCCACCCGCTCCTGCGCCGCGTGATGGACCCGTGGAACGCGGCCAGCCACTGGAGCGACTTCACCGAGGGCGGCCACTTCCCCGCGATGGAGGAGCCGAAGCTGCTCGCGGACGACCTCCGCACCTTCGTGCGCAGCATCGCCTGACCGGACGGATCGGCTACGTTGCGGCCATGCCGTTCACGCCCGCGCATGCGGCCGCCGTCCTGCCGCTCGGGCGCTCCCCGCTGCCGATGAGTGCGTTGGTCGCGGGATCCCTCGCGCCCGACCTCCCGATGTTCCTGCCCGGGCGCGCGGGCTACGAGCTCACCCACAGCGGGTGGGGAATCGTGACGGTGGACGTCCTCGCGGCGCTGGCGGTCGTGTGGATCTGGTTCGGGCTGGTCCGGGAGCCGTACGCCGACGTCGTGCCGTGGGTTCGTCATCGGGTCGCGCCGACGGCGTCCTTGACGCGCGACCAGCTGGTGCTCGCCCCGCTCGCGGCGGCGGTCGGTGCGCTCACCCACGTGGTGTGGGACGCGGCGACCCATCCGGGCCGGTGGATCGCCGTGCGCGTCGAGTGGCTCCAGACCGTGCACGGGGGCCTGCTCGGCGTGCAGTGGGCGCAGTACGTGTCCGGCGTTCTCGGGATCGCGGTCGTCGCCGGCTACACCGTCTGGTGGCTGGGCCGGCAGCCGGTGAGCCGTCGCGATCCTCGGGTGCGCCGCCCGCTGGTGTGGTGCCTCACGGCGCCCGCCGTGGCCCTCGTCGCCGGTATCGGTGCGTTCGCCACCGCGGGGAGCTTCCACGGGGGAGCTGTCGCCGCTGCCGTGGCAGGGATCCAGAGCCTGGTCCTCACGGTGATCGCGGTGTCGATCGCATGGCACGTCCGGGCGTCACGAGCGCCGGCACTCGCGGCGCACACGCTCCCCGGTCGGTGAGCAGGCCCACGAGCACCTGGCGCACCGAACGGCCGGAGCTCTGGCGGTCACGCCCGCCGGCGCTGCACGATCACGGCGGTGAGCGGCGTCGTCGCCCAGGTGGTGTGCTGCTCCCCGGCGTCCCAGGTCACCAGGTCGCCCGGCCCGACGTCGGTGGGGACGTCGTCGTCTCCGGCCACCTGCCCGGTGCCCGCCACGACGTAGAACGACTGGTCACGTCCGGCGGGGTGCCGCGGCAGCGAGGACCCCGCGTCGAGCACGGCGACGTCGACGCGGACCTCCTCGGGGTCGGTGCCCGGCGCGAGCAGGCCCGTCGTCACGCCGGGAGCGCCGTCGAGCCGGGCCAGGCCCAGGTGCCGGATGTGCATGGCACGAACCTACGGGTTCCGGAGGACGAGCCCGGACTCGTACGCGACGATGACGAGCTGGACGCGGTCACGGCAGGCGAGCTTGCGCAGCACCTCGGAGACGTGGGACTTCACGGTCTGCTCGCCGATGAACAGGGCCTCCCCGATCTCCGCGTTGGACAGTCCGCGGGCGACGGCGCGGAGCACCTCGGTCTCGCGTGGCGTGAGCGCGTCGAGCGCCGGCACGGCGGTCGCCGTGGGTCGCCGTGCGGCGAAGTCGTCCACCAGGCGGCGTGTGACCCGTGGACCGAGCAGCATGGAGCCGTCGGCGACGAGCCGGACCCCCTCGATGAGTCGTTCGCCGGTGACGTCCTTGAGCAGGAACCCGCTCGCTCCCGCCCGGAGCGCGTCGTAGACGTACTCGTCGAGATCGAAGGTGGTCAGCACGAGCACTCTCGTGGCCGGGTGCTCGGCGGCGATCCGAGCAGTGGCAGCGATGCCGTCGAGCACGGGCATGCGGATGTCGACGACCGCGACGTCGGGCTGCGCGCGAGCGACGACGTCGAGCAGCTCGCCGCCGTCGGAGGCGGTGCCCACGATGTCCAGGTCGGCTGCGGAACCCAGGATCGACGCGAACCCGTGCAGGACGACGGCCTGGTCGTCAGCGACCACGACGCGCGTCACACCGCACCCGCAACGTCTCGGACGGCCGGCCCACGGCGTTCGCCCGAGGAGGTCGGCAAGGTGATCACCAGGACGAAGGACGAGTCCTCCACGGTCGCCGTCATCGCGCCGCCGAGCGCCTCGACCCGCTCGCGCATGCCCGTCAACCCGCGTCCTGCCGACTGGCCGACCTGCCCCTGGACGGGGTTGGTGACCCGGAGCCCCGCCACATCGGCGACGTGCGAGACAGCGATCTGCGTCGGCGATCCGGGGGCATGTCGTCGTGCGTTCGTCAGCGCCTCCTGCGCTGCTCGGTAGAGGACGTAGCCCTGGGCGTCGGGCACGTCCTCGCAGTCCCCCGACAGCGTGACGTCCTGCCCGGCGTCGCGCGCCTGGTCGACGAGTTCGACGATGTCGCAGGCCGCGGGTTGCGGTGCCCTCTCCGCGCCCTCGGTGCGTTGCAGGACGGTGAGCACCTGCCGCAGCTCGCCGAGCGCCGAGCGTGCGTCGTCGGCGATCTCCCCGAGGACACGCCGTGCGTCCTCGCCCAGGTCGGGGTACGTGTACGGGGCCGACTCGGCCCGGACCGCCACCAGGGAGACGTGGTGCGCGACGACGTCGTGCAGGTCGCGTGCCAGGCGCGCCCGCTCGACGGCGACCGACTCCACCTCGAGGGCGCGCCGCTCGGTGGCGGCGGCTCGGGCGTCGCGTCGTGCCGAGGCCGAGACGAGGCGGACGACGGCGGCACCCCCGACGACGAGGGCGAACGCCACCGTGTAGATGACGCCCGCCGAGACCGCCCGGCCGCCGTCGACGTCACCGGCGTTCACCGGGCCGATGGGCAGGGCGGCGGGAACACCGCTGAGCGCGTACAGCCAGGCTGCGGCCAGCGTCGCCACCCCGGGGACGGCGGCGCGCCGCCACGAGTCCTGCAGCACGAGGCAGGTGATCATCAGCAGGGCGAGCCACCAACCCCACACGAAGGTCCCGATCAGCGGGACCGTGACGAAAGGCCAGGCCGCGAGCAGGGTCGCGGTCGACGGGTGCTGCCGCGCGACCAGGACGGCGAGCACGCAGCTCAACCCTGCCGTCCACGCGATGAGGGGGAGAAGCAGCCCCGTCTCCCACCAACCTGTCGCGAGGAGCAACGGGTAGCTGGGCACGACCTCGACGCCGTCCACCTGGTGGTCCGCGTAGCTGTCGAGAGGCAGACGTAGGGGCGACGTCAGCAGGAGGATCGTGAGCAGCACGGCCAGCGCGGCGGGCGCGACCCACTGGCGGTCGGACCACGGTGGCGGAGCGGCGTCACGGCGTGTCATGCGGTGATCATCCCGGTCCGTCGCCATGGGCGACCACCCCCGTGAGAGGGAGTCGACGTGGACCCGCGGGCGGCGATGCGGCGCCTGACCTGGCCTGGTGGCTCGCGCCGCAGGGCGACAGGTCTCCCTGGACGGTCCGCTCGCTCTCGACCCTGGGTCCAGGCTCCGTCGACGTGTCGCCGCTCGGACCGGACCCGTCCGCACTAGCGTCGGCACGTCCGGCGCCCGCCGGACCGACGAGGAAGGACAGGCGATGGGTCTCTTCAGCCGCCGTGCACCGCGCTCCGGCCGCCGGCCGGCACCGGCGCAGGAGCTCGCGGGTCGCGCACCCGCCCAGCACGAGGTGCGAGGGGCGTCCAGGCTCTGGTCGGACGGGTTCGGCCGCGTGGGGACGCGGTCGCTGCAGGTCCTCGCGGTGATCGCGGTGATCGCGGTCCTCGGGTTCGTGGGAACCCGCCTGACGCTCGTCGTCATCCCCGTCCTCATCGCGCTCGTGCTGGCGGCGGCCATCTCCCCGCTGGTGTCGCTCCTGCGCCGTCGCGGCGTGCCGTCGTTGCTGGCCACGTGGATCGCGCTCCTGACGCTGGTCGCCCTGCTGGCGGGCGTCGTGTGGCTCGTGGTGCGGGCCGTCGTCGACCAGTGGGACGAGCTGCAGAGCCAGGCACTCGACGGGTTCGACTCTCTGCAGACCTATATCCAGGACCTGCCGTTCGACATCTCCGAGGAGCAGATCGCCTCGGTGCGCGACTCCGCCACGGGCCTGCTGCAGTCCAGCGCGGTGGGGTCCGGAGCGCTCGCCGGCGTCTCGCAGACCGCCGACTTCGTCACCGGCTTCTTCATCATGATCGTCGTGCTGTTCTTCTTCCTCAAGGACGGGCCGGCGATGTGGGAGTTCCTGCTGCGGCCGTTCGAGGGGCGCGCCTACGAGCGCGGCCTGCGCGTCGGCGACGCCACCGTCGGCACGCTCGGCGGGTACGTGCGGGGGACGGCGATCATCGCGGTCGTCGACGCCGTGGGCATCGGGATCGGCCTCGCGATCATGGGCGTGCCCCTCGTGGTCCCGCTGTCGGTGCTGGTCTTTCTGCTGGCCTTCATCCCGCTGGTCGGCGCCACCCTGGCCGGCATCCTCGCGGCCCTGGTCGCGCTGGTCGCCGTCGGACCGGTCGAGGCGCTCGTCGTCGTCGGGATCGTCGTCGCCGTCAACCAGCTGGAGGGCACGTTCCTCCAGCCGGTGGTGATGGGCCGCACCCTGCGCCTGCACCCGCTGGTCATCCTGTTCGCGCTGACGGCCGGCACGGTGCTCGTCGGCATCACCGGCGCGGTGCTCGCCGTGCCCATCGCCGCCTCCATCTGGCGTGCGACCCAGGTGTGGGACGGGCCGGACCTGCCGGCACGGTTCGCCCGGCAGAAGCGCGCCGAGACCGTCTGACCGGCCGCCGGCCCGGCGGCTCGGGTGGTCCGTAGTTATATAACGTGGGGACGCAGTGGCCGGGGGTTATATAACGTTCCATTCTGAGAGCACCGGGCGACTCTCATCTTCCCCTCAGAAACACCTGTCAGACTGCCTCGTCAGTCCGACAAGAGGAGCACCATGTCCAAGCTCTCGAAGGCGTTCTCCCTGGCCAAGAAGGCGTACGACGCGCACCAGTCGTCGTCGCGAAGCTCTGGTTCCGGCGGTCGGTCCGGGCAGCCGGACTGGCGCTCCATGCTCGAGAGCGCCGTCGGCGGCTCCCGCCCGCAGCCCGGAGGCGCATACCCGCCGGCCGGCGGCGCCCGCCCGGCGCCCGCCCCGCCGTCGTCCGCAGGCCGTGCGCCGGCGTCCGCCGGGCGTCCTCGCCCCGGCGTCCCCGACGCCGACCGGCAGGCGATCGCCCGCTACGACTACCTGATGCGCACGGCCGAGCCGCACGAGGTCGAGCAGGTCCACGCCGAGGCGTTCGAGCGCCTCACCCCGCAGCAGCGCGAGGCGGTGCTGCGCCGCATACAGGCTGACCTCCCGGCCAACGAGCACCCCCGCTCGGCGAGCGTGGCCGACCTGTCGCGCGCCGCGGGGCGGTCCGAGGCGCGCCGGCCGGGCTCCATGCGCTCGATCCTCGCCAAGGTCGGGACGGGCGGGGCGGTGGCGGGTGCCGCCGTCGGCGCCGTGGGTCTGCTGGGCGTGGTCGCGGCCGGCGCCGCGGTGAGCAGCGTCGCCGGGCCCCTGCTGGCCGAGGCGGGCAACCTCGGCGTCGACTTCGACGCACTCGCCTCAGGGATCGATCTCGGTGCGCTCGATGTCGGCGCGTTCGACGCCGGTGCGCTCGACGTCGAGGGCGCCGTCTCGCAGGTGGGCGACGCCGGCACGGAGGCGGTCTCCGGGTTCGGCGACCAGGTCTCGGAGGCCGGGCAGTCGCTGTCCGACCTCGCGGGCGGGTTCGACGTGCGCGACCTGTTCTGACCGCGCGCGCTCAGGGCTCGTCGGGACCGACGAGCAGGTCGGCCGTGACCAGCACGTAGTCCTCCTGGCGCAGGTCGGCGATGATCTTCGGCACGGCGTCCACGCTGGTCGCGTGGATGTCGTGCAGCAGGATGTTGCTGCCCGGCTCCACCTCGGCGCGCACCCGACGGCGGATCTCGCGGGCGTCGCGGGACTCCCAGTCGCGGGTGTCGAGGCTCCACAGCACGACGTCGAGCCCGGTCCGGGTCGCGAGCGACCGGACGCGGTCGTCGACGTCCCCGTACGGGGGGCGCAGCAGGTACGGCGTGAAGCCCGTCGCCTCCGTGACCGCGTCCTGGGTGCGCCGGACCTCGTCGCGCACCTCGGCGTCGTCCAGCGTGGTGAGCTGCGGGTGGTTCCAGGTGTGGTTGCCCACCAGGTGCCCGCCGTCGACGACGGCACGCGCGATCTCGGGCCGGGCGGCGACGTTGTCGCCCACCATGAAGAAGGTGGCGGGAGCGTCCTTGCGCTCGAGGATGCGCAGCAGCCGCTGCGTCTCGGCGACGGGGCCGTCGTCGAAGGTCAGCGCGACGCACCGGTCCTCGCGGCAGTCGACGCCGTCGGCCCGGGCCGCCCGGCGGCGGTCGGCGACGATCTGGTCCAGCCGGTCCGTCCACAGGGACTCCGTGGTGTCGAGCAGCGTGTCCCGCAGCGCGACGGCGTCGTCCGCGTCGAGGGCGTCCGCCCCGGCGTCGATCATCGCCTCGGCGTCGGTGACGGCCGCGTCGAGCTCGCCCAGGGTGGCGGCACCGACCTGCGGCCGGAGATCCGTCAGGGCGTCGCGGCCCTCGGTCGCCGCGGCCTGCAGCTCCTCGAGGGCCCACCCCTGCCGTGCCTCGACGACGACGGCGGTCGCCGCGGTCACGGCGGCCGCGGCGGCGTCCAGCTCGGCGGGCGCCGGGTCCGAGCCGTCCACGACCTCGGCCTCCACCCGCGGCAGCGTCTGCGGACGGAACGGGTTCGGCCGGGTGACCTCCTCCACGGTGCGCGTCGAGACCGGGTAGGTCACCTCGGCGTCGCGCAGCCGCTCGGCCTGGTCGAGCGCCGCGGCGAGAGGTGCGCGCACGGCGGGGTCGCCCACCTGGCCCTCGCTGCCGGCCAGGACGGGCCTGCCGCCGTCGACCGCGTCGTCGAGGGCGTCGCGGCTCGCGGCGTACGCCTCCTCGGCACGGGCGCGGGAGGTCGCCGCGTCCTCGGTGACGCGGGCGACCTCCGCCTCGTACGTGGCCACGGTCCCGACCCAGGCGCGGTGCTCGAGCACCCCGGCGACGACGGCGCCCGCCGCGACGAGGACGACGACGATCGCCGCGATCCACCACCGGCGTGCACGACGGCGTGGCCCCGGTCCCGAGGCGGCGTCCGGCCCTGGCGGAGTGCTCACGTCTCGATCCTCCGGCGAACCCGCCGCCTTGACCACCCGTCGGCGGCGGCCTGCGGCTCCGAGGCGTCGACCGGGCCGGGTGGGGCGTCACCCCTGGCGGACCGCCGCACGGCGAGCGAGCACCGAGCAGACCACGAGCTGCAGCTGGTGGAAGACGACGATCGGGACGGCCACCAGACCGACGGTGGCTGCGGGGAGCAGCGCAGCGACGATCGGCAGCCCGGTCGCCAGCGACTTCATGGAACCGCACAGCATCAACGTGGTGCGGCGCTCGTCGTCCAGCCCCGCGGCACGACCGCCCCACCAGGTCGCGGCGAGCATCGTGACCAGCAGCACCGCCGACGCGGCGACCAGCGCGACGACGGCCCCTGCGGTCAGGCCGCTCCACACGCCCTGCGCGGTGGCGCCGCTCACCGCGGTGAGCACGATCAGCAGGATCGTGCCGCGGTCGACGAGCCGGGTGAGCCACGGCGCTCGGCGCAGGCGCTCGCCGACCCAGGGCTGGAGCACCTGGCCGACGGCGAACGGCAGCAGCAGCTGGACGAGCACGGTCTGCAGCCCGCCCGCGTCCGCACCGTCGAGCCCGGCGCCGAGCGGCGCCGAGGGGGACACCAGCACCAGCACGAGCAGCGGTGTGAGCAGCAGCCCGGCGACGTTCGAGACGGTCGCCCCGCAGATCGCCCCGGCGACGTCACCGCGCGCCACCGAGGTGAACGCGATCGCGGAGCTGACCGTCGACGGCAGCAGCGAGACGCACAGCAGCCCGGTGGCGACGCCCGTCCCGACGAAGGGCGTGGCGACGAACGCCACCGCGACGCCCGCCACGGGGTAGAGGACGAAGGTCGCGACCAGGAGACCGCCCTGGAGCCGCCAGTCGCGCAGCGAACGCCCGATCTCCCGGGTGGGCAACCGTGCTCCGTAGAGGAGGAACAGCAGGCTGACGGCGACGGCGGAGGTCGAGTCGAGCACGGCGTGGACGGTGTCCGGCACGGGGACGGCCACCCCGACGAGCAGGGCGGCCAGGATGGCGAGCACGAACGGGTCGACCCATCCGCGCAGGTGGCGCAGCAGCGGTGGGCGGCGGCCGGGTCGGCGGGTCATGGCGCGAGCTCCTCGAAGTCGGCGAGCCGGATGCGCGCGTGCACTCCCTTGACCTGGTCGACGACCTGGGAGATGTCGAAGTCCGTCGCGGCGGACAGGTAGGCGTAGGCGAGGTGCTCGGCCATGCCCCACCGGGCCTGCAGCAGGTCGAGCGCGGCGCGGACGCACTTCTGGACGGCGACGTCGAGGTCGGCGTCCATCCCGGTGGGGACCAGGTGCTCGGCCGTGCGCACGACGGGCCCCGAGAGCTCGCCCAGCTCGGCGAGCGCCCGGTCGCGGGGGATCAGGTCGAGCTGCACCGTCGACCTGAGCGAGGCCTCCAGCGCCGTCAGCGCGACCTCCCCGTTGCCCTGGGCGAAGTGCGGGTCACCGGCGTAGAAGAGCGCCCCCGGGACCGCGACCGGGAGGTAGACGGTCGATCCCGCCGTCGTCATCGTGATGTCGATGTTCCCTCCGTGCCGACCCGGCGGCACCGAGTGCGGCCGCCGGGGTCCCGGGGTCGCGACGCCCAGCACGCCGAGGAACTCGGCGAGCGGGAACCGGACGCGACGGGGGTCGGCCGCGTCGGGCGTCAGGGGGAGGACGCCGTGCGCCCGGTCGTCGTGGCCCTCCACCGGGGTGAAGACGCTGACGTTGTGTCCGTCCCGGGGCAGCTCGGCGGGCAGGGCGCCGCGGCCGTGACGGTTGGAGATCACGCCGTACGGGACCCGGCGCAGGTGCTCCAGGAGGTGGACGGCCAGGACGTCCCCGGGCTGTGCCCCGACGACCTCGATCGGTCCGGTGACGACGTGCGGACCGTCGTCGACGCCGCGCGCGACCGTGGCGGCGATCGCGGCGGCGTCGGTGAGGACCTGGTCCGGGCCGACGCCGTGCTCCCCGAAGTAGCCGACGGGGTCGCCGCCCTGGTCAGGCAGCAGACCCTCGTGGCTGACGGTGTCGATGGTGACCGTGGAGCCGGGCGCGACGGACAGGACGGGGGAGTCGGTCGCGGCAGGCAGCCGGCCCCACAGCACGGTGCCGGGAGAGGACGCGAGGTACGTGTCGCCCAGGATCGGCCCGGTGCCCGGCTGGAGCACGGGGACGGCGGAGCCGGTGCCGAACGCGGAGCCGAGGACGTCGTTCGCGCTCGTCATGCCGCGATCTCGCCGTCGCGCACCGGGGTGTGGACGTGATGCCCGATGTGTTGCGCGATGGCACGGAACTCGGGAGAAGCCGTGTCGCGCTGGTCGCCGAGGTCCACCGGGACGACGTCACGGACGTGGCCCGGCACGCCGTGCGCGGCACCGCCGGACATGACCACCACCCGGTCGGCCAGGTAGACCGCCTCGTCGATCGAGTGCGTGACCAGCACGACGGTGGTGCTCACGCGCTGCCGGATCGCGACGAGCTCGTCCTGCATCTGCCGGCGGGTCAGGGCGTCGAGCGCCCCGAGCGGTTCGTCCATGAGCAGCACCGACGGGTGCAGGGCGAGGACCCGTGCGATGCCCACCCGCTGCTGCATCCCTCCGGACAGGGCGTGCGGGTAGGCGTCGACGAAACGCCCGAGCCCGACGGTCTCGGCGTGCTCGGCGGCCTGCCCGAGGGCCTCCCGCCGCCCGACGCCCCGGCGTCGGATGCCGTAGGCGATGTTCTCGCGCACGGTGAGCCAGGGGAACAGCCCGTAGTCCTGGAACACGACGCCACGGTCGGGGCCCGGCCCGGTCACGGGCCGACCGTCCAGCAGGACCCGACCCTCCGTCGGACTCTCGAACCCCGCCACGAGCCGGAGCAACGTCGACTTGCCGCACCCGCTGGCCCCGACGACGGCGACCGCCTCGCCGGGTGCGACGTCGAGGGTGGCGCCGCGCATGGCGAAGACGTCGCCGCTGTAGTGCTTGCCGAGACCGTCGATCGTGAGCCGGCCGGCCGGCGAGGGCCCGGCGACCGTGCTTCCTGCAGTGGTGGTCATGGATGTCGTCCCTGTCGTCATCTGTCCTCCTGGAGCAGCGGGCGCCCTCCGGTGGCGACCCGGACCAGCAGGACCAGGAGCCGGTCGGTGGCGAAGCCGAGCAGGCCGATGACGACCATGCCGGCCACGATCAGGTCGGTCTGCGCGATCACCTTGGCCTCGGTGATCATCGCGCCGAGGCCGAGATTGATCCCGGTCATCTCGCCGACCACGAGCAGCGCCCACGCCAGACCGAGGGAGACGCGCAGGCCGGAGACGATGCCGGGCGCGGCGGCCGGTACGACCACCGTCCACAGGCGCCGCCACCGTGAGGTGCCGAGCATGGCGGCGGCCTCGAGCAGTCGCGGCGGGACCTGCTGCACGGCCGTGACCGTGTTGACCAGCACGGGGAAGAACGCGGCGAGGAACACGAGGAAGACGGCCTGGTTGTCGCCGATGCCGATCATGATGAGGGCGAGGGGCGCCCATGCGGTCACGGGGACGGGGCGCACCAGGTTGAGGGTCGGCTCGAGCATCCGGGTCAGCCGTGCGGAACGGCCCATGAGGACACCCAGCGGGATGGCCAGGGCGGCCGCGAGCAGGAACCCGGAGACGGCGCGGACGAGGCTCGCCCACACGTGGCGCCAGAGCTGCGCGCTGAAGGAGTCGTCGATCAGCCCGCCCACCGTCAGGTCCACGAGGCGGACCAGCACCGCAGCGGGCGTCGGGAGCTCGGCCATGCGGATCCCGCCGGGGACGTCCCAGCCCGCGGTGACGCCGGCGTGCCACAGCAGCAGGACGAGCACCGGCACCGGGAGGGCCCACAGGACGGTGCGCGCGCGCCGTCCGGCACGCTCCCGGCGGCGCGGCGCGCCCGGGCGGCCGCCCGTCGTCGGCACGGTGCTCGTGGTGGGTTCCGGCGAGGGGCCCGGCACCTCGCCGCGCGCTGCCGGGGTCACCGTGGCGACATGGCCCATCACTCCTCCTCCGGGGCGAAGCCGTCGGCCACGACGTCGGCGACGTCGGGCGCCTGGTCGATCACGGCGAGCTTCTGCATCTCCCCGGCGAGCGCGTCCACCTGGTCGAGGTACGCGGGGGCGAGGTCGGAGCGCAGCCAGATGTTCCCCGCCGCCAGGTCGAGCACCGTGGGCTCGAACGAGAACTGGTCGGCCACGCCGGTCATCCAGGCCGCGGGATCCGCGGCCAGCGCCGCGGTGGCCTCGGTGTGGATGTCGACGAGCTGCTGGACGAGCTCAGGATCCTCCTCGACCCGGGCGCCGGTGGTCGCGAGACCGATGTTGACCCGCCCGATCGCCGTGTCGTAGATGGACACGATCTCGTGCGCGCCCTCGAGCTGTGCCAGCGAGACGTTGACCTCGGCGCCGGCGAAGGCGTCGATGTCCCCGCGCTCCAGGGCGTCGGCCATGTCGGCGTACCCCAGGCTGACGAGCTCGACGTCCGCGTCCGGGTCGAGGCCGGCCGCCTCGAGGGTCAGGCGCAACGCCATCTCCTGGGACGAACCGGGAACGATCCCGATCCTGGTGCCGGCGAGGTCCTCGACCGAGGTGATGGAGGTGGACCCGATCAGTCCGGAGCCGCCGTCGGCCCCGGACGCGACGAGCTGTACGTCCTTGCCCTGCGCGACCCCGGCGATGACGGTGGGCACTCCGAGGAGAGTGCGAAGTCGACGTCCCCGGTGAGGACGGCGTTGAGCTCGTCGGTCGAGTTCGCCATGGGGACCACCTCGATGGTGACGCCCTCCGCGTGGTCGGAGTAGACGTACGGCGCGTAGAGGTGGGGCTGGCGCTGGGTGGCGACGCGGATGACCTCGCCGTCCTCCCCGGACGCGGAGGCTTCGCCGGTGCAGGCGGCCAGGGTGGCGGTCGCGGCGACGAGGGCGATCGGCAGCAGGGCGCGGGAGCGGTTCACGGAGCGATCCTTCCGGTGCGAGTGCAGACCCGATTGGTCCGACCAAGTGACCGCCACGCTAGGGGGCAAAGATCCGCGAAAGATAGTCGATCAACGACATGGAAACGAGCAATTTACGCGGCCGGAACACGCGTGTCTCGAGGCAATTGGTCTTATTGGTATAGCCTCGTCGGGTCCGAGTTGCTGCCCTGCGGGGCACCGAGCGTCGAGGAGTCGCATGACCTCCGTCGAGATCCCCCCGGTGGTGCCGGGCAAGCAGCCCCTGGCCGTGGCCCTCGCCGCGCGGCTCGAGCGGATGATCGCGACGGGCGAGCTCGGACCCGGTGCGCGGCTGCCTGCCGAGCGGGAGCTGGCGCGCCAGCTCGACGTCTCCCGGACCACCCTGCGCGAGGCGATGAACAAGCTCGAGGAGAAGGGCTTGGTCGAGCGACGCCAGGGCCGTGGCACGCGGGTCGTCGATCGGCCGGAGGAGGCGCGCCAGATCCTGGGGCTGCACCAGCCCGGTGCCACCCAGAGCGTGACCGAGCTGCGCACGCTGGTCGAGCCGTCGGTGGCGGCGCTCGCGGCGGCCCGTGCCACCCGTGCCAACCAGCTCCAGCTCGCCGACGTGCTGGCCCGGACGACGTCCGACCTCACTGCGCAGCAGTCGCTGGAGCGGGACACCGAGTTCCACCTGCTCCTGGCTCACGCCACGCTGAACCCGCTGGTGACAGCGCTGCACGGGCTGATGACCGAGTGGACCTTGGCGCAGCGTCGGCTCTCGCACGGCTCGCCGGAGGGGCGCGCGCTGTCGTTGCAGGGCCACCGGGAGATCCTGGCGGCCGTCGAGGCCCACGACGCCGATGCCGCGTACGACGCGATGCGGCGACACCTCGCCGACGTCGGCGCCTCGTCCTGACGGCATCGACGGTGACGGCGTCCGCCCCCTCGGCGAGGGAGCGGACGCCGTCGTGCACGACGCGTGCGGCTGGCGGCTCAGCTCGTCTTGCGGCGGTAGGCCGCGATCGCGGCGGCGTAGGCCACCGCGAGGATGACCACGAGCCAGGCGAGGGCGATCCAGATGTCGTTGCCGGGAGGCTGCTCCGCGAACAGGGCCCGGATGGTGTCGACGATGGACGTCACGGGCTGGTTCTCGGCGAACCAGGCGACCGGCCCGGGCATCGTGTCGGTGGGCACGAACGCCGAGCTGATGAACGGCAGGAAGATGAGCGGGTAGCTGAACGCGCTCGCGCCGTCGACGGTCTTCGCCGAGAGCCCGGCGACCACGGCGAGCCAGGTGAGGGCCAGCGTGAACAGGGCGAGGATGCCGGCCACGGCGAGCCAGGCGCCCACGGACGCACCGGTCCGGAACCCCATGAGCAGCGCGACGCCGATGACGATCACGATCGAGGCCAGGTTGGCGACCAGCGACGTGAGCACGTGCCCCCACAGGACGCTCGACCGGGCGATCGGCATGGACTGGAAGCGCTCGAAGATGCCGCCCTGCATGTCGAGGAACAGCCGGTACGCGGTGTACGCGATGCCCGACGCGATCGTGATGAGCAGGATGCCGGGAAGCATGTAGTTGACGTAGGACTCGTCGGACCCCGTGTCGATCGCGCCGCCGAACACGTACACGAACAGCAGCATCAGGGCGATCGGGGTCACCGCGGTCGTGATGATGGTGTCGGGGCTGCGGCTGATGTGCCGCAGGGACCGTCCGGTGAGGACCCGGGTGTCGGTCAGGACGTGGGTGGTCATCAGGATTCCTTTCCGGCGTCGGTACCGACGAGGGTGAGGAAGACGTCCTCGAGGGACGGCTGCTTCTCGACGTACTCGACCTTGGCGGGGGGCAGGAGCTGCTTGAGCTCGGCGAGGGTCCCGTGCTGGATGATCGTGCCCTCGTGCAGGATGGCGATGCGGTCGGCGAGCTGTTCGGCCTCGTCGAGGTACTGGGTGGTCAGCAGGACGGTGGTGCCGCCCTCGGCCAGCTTCTTGACGCCCTTCCAGACGTCGATGCGGGCCTGCGGGTCCAGGCCGGTGGTGGGCTCGTCGAGGAAGACGATCGGCGGGTCGCCGATCAGGCTCATGGCGATGTCGAGCCGGCGTCGCATACCTCCCGAGTACGTGCCCGCCCGGCGGTCGGCGGCGTCGGTGAGCGAGAAGCGGGTGAGCAGGTCGTCGGCGATCGCCCGCGGGTCGTCCAGGTGGCGCAGCCGGGCGACGAGGACGAGGTTCTCCCGTCCGGTGAGGATCTCGTCGACGGCGGCGAACTGGCCCGTGAGGCTGATGGACTCGCGCACGTCGCCCGGCTTCGCGGCGACGTCGAAGCCGTGCACGGTCGCGGTGCCGGCGTCGGCCCGGAGAAGGGTCGCGAGGATGCGCACGAGCGTGGTCTTGCCGGCGCCGTTCGAGCCGAGCAGGGCGAAGATGCTCCCCGGCTCGACGTCGAGGTCGACGCCGCGCAGCACGTGCAGGTCCTGGAAGGACTTCTGGATTCCCCGCACGCGGATGGCGGGCTGGCGGGACTCGTCGTGGGTCATGGCTGTGTCTCCGTCTCGGGTGCGGTCTCAGGGCCGGCGCACGACGACGTCGCCGTACCCGGTGCTGGCGTGGATCTCGGCCGTCGCCTCGTCGTCGACGGGGCCCTCGGTGGGGGTGAGCTGGTTGCGCACGGCACCGTGCTCGGAGCCGACGTCGAGGTAGGCGGCGGTGCCCTCGGGCACACCCACCTCGATCGTGCCGTACGAGGTGGCGAGCGTGACGTCGCCCGACTCGAGGCGGTCGACGCGGACGTTGCCGTGGGCGCCCTTGGCGGTGAGGCTGCCGCGCACGTGGCGCACGACGATGTCGCCGTTCGCGCCCTGGATCCCGAGCGAGCCGGAGACGGACCCGACCAGGGTGGTGCCGTTGGTCGCGCGGATCGTGCCGTCTCCCAGGGCCTCGTCCACCCGCACGGACCCGGCGGCCACCTTGACCGCCAGAGGACCGGCGGCCCGCCCGACGGCGACCGAGCCGGCCGCGACCTTGACGTCGAGCCGGTCGACCTCGTCGATGCGGACGTCGCCGGCCGAGACCGTCATGTCGACGGTGCCGAAGGAGCCCTCGGAGAAGAGGGTGCCGGTCTTGCCGCGGAGGTCGGAGCCGGCGGGGAGCTCGACCGTGATGTCCGCGGTGCCGGCCGCGAACGGCAGGACCCACTGCTTCCAGGATCCGGGGTAGGTGATCGAGACGGCGTCGCCGTCGCGCTCGACGCGCACCTCCTCGGCGGCGCGCACGGATCCCGACTTGCCCGGCGTCGTGGGCAGCACGGTGACGACGACGTCGTCGCGCTCGGAGGCGATGACGTGCAGGTTCGCGAAGGGCACCTCGACGACGACGGGAACGGGGTGGGGGGCGGGGA
Organism: Isoptericola sp. S6320L; assembly: GCF_023015685.1. Classification (NCBI taxonomy): domain Bacteria; kingdom Bacillati; phylum Actinomycetota; class Actinomycetes; order Micrococcales; family Promicromonosporaceae; genus Isoptericola; species Isoptericola sp. S6320L. The sequence continues at coordinate 23,369 of NZ_JALKAT010000003.1, read as the reverse complement.
AAGTGGGCATGACGGAGCTCCAGGAGTGGTGTCAGTGTGGTGTCTGGGGGGGAAGGGGATGGTGCTCTGGTGGTGCGCTGGTCAGCGGACCCAGCCGGTGGCCCGGCTGGTGCCGCGGTGGGTCGCCCTGGCCTGCGCTGCCGGGCGGCCGGTGGACTGCTCGAGGGCGCCGGCGACGGCCCGCACGAGCCAGGTGTTGACGGAGACGCCCTCGCGGGCCGCGGCCGTCTCGACCTGCGCCTTGAGGTGGTCGGGGAGCCGCAGGGTGGTGCGGGTGGTGGCGCCGCCGTCGGCGTCGGGGAGCGGCGCGACCGGGGGTGCGGGCTCCGGGGCGCTCGCGGTGGCGGGGCCGGCCGGGACGTCGATGACGAACTCGGGCGAGCCGCCCCGGAGCCGGACGTCCACCGATCCGGGAGCGAGCTCGGCGGAGATCTCGCCGGCCGCGTCGGAGAGCGCCTCCAGCAGCACGAGCCGGGCGGCGGAGTCGAGGGGTGCGGTGAGGCGGGAGGCGATCTCGCGCGCCTCGTCGCTGCCCGCCGCGGCGGCGGTACGGAGCTGCTGCTGCAGCTGGTCGGTGTAGCGGGTCAGGTCCATGGCTCCACTATGACACCACGGTGGTGTCATAGCAAGAGGTGTGACGCCACGAGTTTGTCAGAGTGGTGTCGCGCCGCTCCCGCGGTGACCGCGGGCCGCGCCCTGGTCCTGGGCGAACCGGTGCAGGGACCTGGCCAGCGTGTGGACCTCGTCGGGGGTCCAGCCGTCCACGATGTCCGCGAGGCGCTCCAGGCGGAACTCGGCCGCGCGGTCTCTGAGCTCCCGCCCGGCAGCGGTGGGCACGACGAGCCGCCGGCGGGCGTCGTCGGGGGACTCTGTCCGCGTGACCATTCCTGCGCCCTCGGCGCGGGTGACGAGGCGGCTGGCCGTCGAGTGGGCGACACCGAGGCGCGTCGCGATCTGCTGGACGCTCTGGCCCTCGGTCGGCAGTTCGTCGAGCACGAGCAACGTCGAGAGCTCGACGGCGCGGCCCTGGTCGTCCAGCACCGGCGGGGCCGTCAGGAAGCGGCGCAGGCCGACGAGCGCCCGGTCGAGCATCCGCAGGTCGGGTTCCCGTGCGTCCATGCATGTACGGTACATGTACGGACCGAAGGGGGAGGCGCATGTTCCTGGTGACGGGTGCGAGCGGCAACGTCGGTGCGGTCGTCGCCCGGGAGCTGCGGGCGGCGGGCGCCGACGTGCGTCGCGCCGTCCGCTCGCCGCGCGACGGAGCCACCGACGAGGTGGCGTTCGACTTCACCGACGCCTCGACGTGGGGTCCGGCGTTCGACGGCGTGCACGCGATGTTCCTCGTCCGCCCGCCCGCTATCGGCAACGTGCGGCGGGACCTGCTGCCCGCCGTCGCCGCCGCCCGCGACGCGGGCGTGGAGCACGTCGTCTTCCTGTCCCTGCAGGGTGCTGAGCGCAACAAGGTCGTGCCGCACGCGACGGTGGAGTCCTGGCTGCGCGGTTCGGGCCTGGCGTGGACGTTCGTGCGTGCGTCGTTCTTCCACCAGAACCTCAGCACCACCCATGCGAGCGACGTGCGCGACCGGGACGAGATCGTCGTCCCGGCCGGCGACGGCGCGACGGCGTTCGTCGACGCCGAGGACGTCGGGGCGGTCGCGGCCCGCGCGCTCCTGGAGCCCGCGGCCCACCGGGACCGGGCCTGGACCGTCACCGGCCCGCGGGCGCTCACCTACCAGCAGATCGCGCAGATCCTCACCGACGAGCTCGGCCGAAAGGTGCACTACCGGCGGCCCGGCGTGCTCCGCTACGTCCGCCACGCCCGCCGCGAGCTCGGCATGCCGTGGGGGATGGTCGCCGTGACCACCGCCATCTACACCACCGCCCGGCTCGGTCTCGCCGACGCCCTCACCACCGACGTGCAGAGCCTGCTCGGCCGGGAACCCCTCGACTTCGCCGCGTTCGCACACCGCGAGCGGGCCGCCTGGATCCCTCCGACCAAGGACACCCCATGAAGATCGCCCTCGTCGGCGCCACCGGACGGACCGGCCGGCACGCCCTGACCACTGCCCTGGAGCACGGCCACGACGTCAGCGTGCTCGTCCGGCGACCCGACCGCCTGCCCGCCGAGGTGCGCGGCCAGGTCCGCGTCGTCGTCGGCGACGCCACGGACCCCGCTGCGCTCGGCGAGCTCGTCCGGGGCGCGGAGGCCGTCGTCTCGGCGCTCGGACCCACCGCGAATGAGGCCGACCTGCACACGCGGACGGCGCGAGCGCTCGTCGACGTCATGGCGGCGCACGGGCCGCGGCGGTTCGTCGGCGTCAGCGGTGCGGGCATCGACGTGCCCGGCGACCGCAAGGCCGGCAAGGACAAGGTCATCAGCTGGCTCATCCGCACCCTCGGCGGCGACGTCGTGAAGGACAAGCCGGCCGAGCACGCCGTCTGGGCGGTGTCCGGGCTGGACTGGACGCTCGTGCGCCCGCCGCGCCTCGTCGACGGCGAGGCCACCGGCCGCCTGGAGCACGACGCCCACCGGTCGACGCGCTCCACGACGATCCGTCGAGCCGACCTCGGGGCCTTCCTCGTCGACGTCGCCGAGGGTGACCGGTACGCCCGGCAGGCGCCGTTCGTGGCGACCGCCCGCTGACCGGACGGCACGGGAAGACCTGCCGCGCGATCAGGCCGAGGGCGCCGGGCGCGGACGGTACGAGTGCCCTCCGCGCCCGGCGCTCGGTGCTACCGCCCGGCGACCACCTGCGTCAGCCACCGGTCGTACATCGCGAGGTCACGCTGGGCGCGCGACCCGAACAGTGCCGGACCCTCGCCGTCGAGCGCTCCCCGCTCGACGGCGTCCGACGCGCGCCCGAGCGCGTCGATCGCGGCCGTCGGCCGGTCGCCGTCGAGCGCCCGCTCGGCCGCCGCGAGCTGGGCGGTCGCCGCCGCCACCGCTCCCGCGCCCACGCACTCGCCCCGCGCCGAGCCGAGGGCGTCGCGCAGCGCGTCGACACCCACCCGCACGGCACGGATCCGGTCGGCGTGCGGCACGACGGCCGGGTCGCGGAAGGCGCCCTCGGCGAGCGCGCCCGCCTGGGCGTCCGTGACCTGGTTGTACGCGAACAGCGCCGCTCCGTCGGAGCCGGCGTCGCCGACGGCGGCTACCTGGTCCAGCATGGTCTGCGGCGTGGAGCCCCGGAAGGGGCCGTAGGTCGCGGTGTACAGCAGGTTCTCCTCGCCGACCCGCTCCCGCATGGCGACGGTGTCGGCGGCGACCGAGGTGGCGGACGTGCCGAAGGACATGCCGGTCAGGACGTCGACGTACCCCTGGTCGACCCAGTCGCCCCAGTTCTGGAACTTCTTGGCCAGGCCGTCGCTCGGGTCCGGGAACACGGCGGCCGACACCGGGACCTCCGGGGCGACCTCCTGCTGCATCGAGCGGACCTCGGAGACGAACGAGGTCACGTTGGCCTCGCGCCAGGCCGTCCACGTCTCCCACGCGGGGTCCGCGGGGGTCAGCGTGTAGGGGTCGACGCCGGCCTCCTCGGCGAAGGCGGCGCGCGAGTAGTCGCTGTAGGAGTAGCCCGCGGTCTCCCAGGGCTCGGAGACCGGGTAGCGGATGTAGTCCAGGTGGAGCCCGTCGACGGGGTACCCGGTCAGGATCTCCTCGAGGACGGAGGCGACGTACGCCCGCGGCTCGGGGTGGGAGGCGTCGACGAAGTAGTAGCCCGGCTCCTGCGACGACGGCATCGGCCGGTCCGCGCCGACGTCCTCGCGCTCGACGGCGGCCCACTCCGGGTAGACGTCCAGGATCGGCCCCGGGCCGCCCGTGGCGCCCTCGGACCCCACGAAGAACGTGTGGATCCACGGGTGCAGCTCGATCCCGCGGTCGTGGGCCTCGGAGATCCAGACGGCGAGCGGGTCGAACCCGGCCATCTCCGGGCGCTGGGCGGTGATCCCGGCGTCGGCCGCGACCTGCGACGGGTAGATCGTCGTGCCCTGGAAGAAGGTCTCGAGGAACACGACGTTGAAGCCGGACTCCTCGATACGGTCGAGCGTGGCACGGATCGCCTCGGGGGACGTCTCCTCGGGGCGTACCCAGACCCCGCGACCCTCGGCCGGCCGCGACTCCGCGGTGCGGTACCCCGCCAGCGACGCGGACGCGCTCGCCTCCTGGGCCAGCTCGCTGGCCGCGGCGGCGTCGCCGGACCCGGCCGCCGTACGCGCCCGGTCGAGAAGTGCCTCGGCGTCCGCCAGCGCCTCCACCGCACCGTCGCGCGGGAAGGCGAGGCAGGCGGCGTCGGCGGCGGTGACGGACTCCTGCGCCGCGATCACCCCCTGCTCGGCGGCGTAGATCGCGGTGCGCTCGTCGACGGTCGCGACGAGCTCGGTCCCGTCGACCTCGACCGTGGCGCCCACCGGAGCGTTGGTCTGCAGCCACGTGCCGCGCGAGCCGTGGCCGGACAGCACGTAACCGTCCGCGGGGATCTCGCGGTCGTTGCCGCCCGCCCCGACGACCGTCCCCCCGACGACGGTGACCTCGTAGCCGAAGTCGTTGGTGCCGGAGGAGTCACGACCGGAGGCCGGGGTGTACTGCACGAGCTGCTCCGCGCCGCGGCAGCCCGGGTAGCACTGCCCGCTCCCGGGGTCGACGCCGGGCGGGTTGTTCTCGGGCGTCGGGTCCACGGCGTCGAGCGTCGTCGAGGCGCTGCGCTCGACGACCTCCCGGAACGTGATCGTGTCGCCGGCGGCGACGTGGTCGCGCAGGAACGGGCGCACGTCGGGCGACCCGCCGGGGGACACCGACAGCACGAGACCGTCGGTGGGGATGGCGTTGTCACCGGGCGTCCAGGCCGGATCGGCGCAGGTGGCGAGCGCGGTGCACACGCTGACCACCTCGTAGGTGCCCTGCTCGGGGCCGGGGGTCAGCACGGCCTCGCCACCGAACGCGTTGGTGCGCGTGGACTCCCCGAAGGCCGGGGTGTACACCGCGACGGTGCCGGCCGTGCGGCTCGGCGGGTTCACCGCCGTGACCGTCAGCTCCGCACCGTCACCCGCGACCACCACGTCGCCGGCCTCGGGGAGCCCGGCAGCGTCGACGGCCGTGGCGGACGTCGTCCCCGCGAGGCCTGCCAGCAGCAACGCCAGGGCGGTGGCGGCGGAGGTCCGCCGTCGTGTTCTGATCATCGTTGATCCTCTCCTCGCCGGCGGGGACGTTCCCACGCCGGTGCGCCCGCCCTGCGAGCAGGCGGGCGCCGTCGGTCACGCCGTGGTCATCGGTCGTCGGTCCGCAGCAGCCAGGTCCGCACGCCGTACGGGCCGAGCTGCGCGGGCAGCAGCCCGTCGGCCCCGGCGCCCGTCGACGGCGCGCCGTCGAGCGTGCGCTCGTCGAGCCGCGTCTCGGCCACCCGCCGAGCCCAGCCCGGGAGGTGGACGACGGCGCTCGCGGGCCGGGCCGACGGGTTGGCGACCCGGAGCACCACGCCCTCGCCCGACTCGGCGGGCTTGAACGCGGAGACGAGCGCGCCCTGCACGCGGGGCGCGGCGCCGCGGGGAGACCGCCGTCGGGCCGCGGGGGCGCGGAGCTGGTCGGCCCGCAGCGGGACGTGGTGCGCCGCCGCGGTGCGGGCGAGCGCGAGGTCGTCCGTGGCGTCCGCGCCGACGACGACGCCGAGCCGCACGCGCCGCTCCCCGTGGCACTGGGCCTCGGGCACCTCGAACGCCGGGCCGGCACCGGTGGTGCGGGTGCGCAGGTCGAACCGGGACAGCCAGCCCACGGATCGCAGGAGCGTCACGGCGATCTCGTGCGGACCGCCGGTGGCCGCGGCGTCGAGGCCCTGGACCTCGGGCAGCGCGTCGAGCAGAACGGCCACCCTGGCGGTGCCCTGCCCCGCCACGGCGAACGTGTGAGCGGGCGCGGTGCCGATCGCAGCCTCCAGACCGGCCGCCTCGGGGAGCGCACCGACGACCGGTCCGAAGGGCCGGTCCTGCACGGACCAGTGCGTGTCCGCCTGCCACGTCGTGGGCGCCCCGGCGACGGGCACGTGGAACCGCAGGCGATGGTCGTCGGCGGCGTTGTCCAGGCGGACGTCCCACCGCAGGACGGGGTCGCCCACCCAGCGCTCGACGACGAGCGTGACGGGGTGCTCGCGGCGGTCCGCCGAGCGGGCGTCGCGGCTCACGTCCAGCGAGGTCGGCAGGTCCAGGGCGGCCGACACCACGAGGCGCGTCCGCACCGGCGACGAGACGACCTCCACGGCCCGGACCGACGGCGTCACGAGCTCGTCGTCCGCCGGCGGGTCGTACGTGTAGCTGTCGCCACGGTCGCCGCCGTCGACGAGACGCCCCAGACCGGTCCGGGTGACGCCGTCGGGTCCCGTCAAGGTCACCGAGGCGTCGTCCTCGACGACCAGTCGCGTGCCGTCGACGACGGCGGCACGCCCCGCGGCGCGCTCCGGCGAGCAGGTCGGCGCGTCACCCAGGACGGCGGTGTACACCGCCCACCCGAACGCGGGGACGTCGCGGGCGACGAACGCGAGCCGGTGACGCTCCCCGCGCAGCGTGTCGGGGAGCAGGTCGAGGTCCGCCTCGAACCACTGGGCGGCGCCCAGGTGCTCCGCCTCCACCGGCACCTCGTGACCGTCGGGGTCGCGCAGGCCGACGACGTACCGCCCGGCCGCCGTGACGACGTCGACCACCACCGGGCCGTCGCCGTCGTCCCCGCTGCCGGAGCGCACCAGCACGTCCACCGTGCCGGCGGCGGGCTTGCCGTCACCGCGGACGTCGAGGTCCTCGGCCAGCGCCGCGCGGCGCACGAGCTGGTCGCCGACCTCGAGGACCCGCTCGGCGCGGACCGTCGTCTCCCGGTGCACCTCGTCGACGGAGCAGCCGCAGATGGAGTCGTGGGGGGCGTTCTTCACCAGCAGGTCCCAGGCGTGCGCGAGGGCCTCGCGGGCGTTCGCCGGGCCCCGCCCGGTGACGGTGGCGAGGGCGGCTGCGGGCTCGACGAACCGTTCCAGGAGGGTCTGGGCGCGGTCGTTCAGCGACTTGACGTAGGCCCGCGCCGAGAGCGTGCCGGGCAGCAGGAACGTCAGCCGGTCGCCGAGGTGTCGTAGCTCGCCCTCGACGACGGGCAGGTCGGCCGCGGCGCTCGCGGCCGCGGTACGGGCGGCGGCGAAGAACTCCGGCAGGGTCGACGGGCGGGCGGCGACACCGGTGGTGAGACGGACCGCCTCGATCGCCTCGGCCCGCTCGGCGGGGCGCGGCGGCACGAGGTGGTCGCCACCGTTGAGGAGGAGCTGCGGCCCGGCCGGGACGCGGTCCGCCTCACGGCGGACGAACGCCTCGAGCGCCGTGGCGGCGTCGGCGGGATCGTCCGGCCACAGCACCTCGGCCTGGTGGTAGGCCTGGTTGACGGTGAAGACCTCGGCGCCGTCCGGCGACCGCCAGCGGAAGCGGGCGTGCTCCGGGGGCGCGCCGCGCCACACCAGGGCGGTGTCGATCCCGAAGCCGACCAGGACGCGGGGCAGGTCTGCCGGGTGCCCGAACGCGTCCGGTGAGTAGCCGATGTCGCTGAGCAGGTCGCCCGCGGTGCGCCGGGCGAGGAGCAGGTTGCGCACCAGGTTCTCGGCGGAGACGAGCTGGTTGTCCGCGAGCACGTGCCAGGGACCGATCGTGATCCGGCCCGCGGCGGCATGCCGGCGCACCCGGTCGGCCACGTCGGGGCGCAGGGCCGCGACGTCGTCGAGCGTGACGGTCTGCCCGTCGAGGTGGAAGGACGCGATCCGGCCGGCGTCGAGGTCGTCGCAGACCCGCTCGACGAGCTCCAGCAGGCGCGACCGGTAGCCCTCGAAGGGGCGGTACCACTCGCGGTCCCAGTGCACGTGGGAGACGACGTGACAGGTGGTGCTCATCGGGCGCCCTCCTGAGCCACCAGGGCGGTCCGGGCGCTGTCCAGGGCAGCCGCGAACCGTGCGGTGATCGACGCCGGCCGGGTGATCGCCCCGCCCACGACCACGGTGGTCGCACCGCGCAGCAGCGCCTCGGCGGCCTGCTCCGCCGTGGCGATCCGCCCCTCGGCCACCACCGGAACCGACAGTGCCGCGGCCAGCTCCCCGACGAGCGTCAGGTCGGGCCCGGCCGGGGGCCGGCCGGGGCCGGTGTACCCGGACAGCGTCGATCCGACAAGGTCCGCGCCGGCGGCCTCGGCCGCGCGACCCTGCGCGAGGGTGGCGACGTCCGCCATCACGAGACGGCCGGGGACCCCGTGCACCGCCCGCACCACGTCCGCGAACGTGCTGCCGTCCGGGCGGGGCCGCCCGGTCCCGTCGACCGCCACGATGTCGGCGCCGGCGTCCGCGACGGCGTGCACGGCGTCCATGGTGGGCGTGATGTAGACGGGCGCGGCCCCCGCCTTCCACAGCCCGATGATCGGCACCCCGGTGACGGCGCGGACCGCCGCGACGTCCGCCGGCCCCTCCAGGCGCAGGCCGGCGGCCCCGCCGTCGAGCGCCGAGAGCGCCATCGCGGTCATGTGGGCCGGTCCGTGCAGGGGTTCGCCCTCACGAGCCTGGCAGGAGACGACGAGCCGTCCCCGCAGGGCTCCGACCACGTCGTCGGGGGTGGCGGTCGGGCGGTCGGGCGTCATGCCGGCTCCTGAAGGTCGGGCTGGTGGTGGCGGGCCTGCTCCGGGTGGGCGGGCTGCGCCGAGAGGACCGCGTCGCCCCAGGTGCTTCCCTCCGGGAGGCGACCCAGGCCGAGCGCGTGGGCGATCGCGGCACGCTCGGCCTCGTCGAGGCCCTGGTCGGGCCGCAAATCGAGGGTTCGCGCCCGCTCGCCGACCACACCGCCGCGCAGCACGCAGCGGTTCACGGCGGCGAACGCGGGATGGTCGGCGGGCACGTCGCGCGTCCAGACCAGGGGGGTGCCGCGGGCGAGCAGCCGCTCCTGGGCGCGCCGCACACCGGCGGTCGAGGTGGCGGTCTCGGTCGGCGTGCGACCGTCGGCGTCCGCCTGGACGGCGAGCACGCCCGCGGCCTCGCCGACGGACCACTCGCCCGGGTGCACGCGGTAGGCGGCGGCCGCGACCTGCGTGGCCGCGAGGTTCTTCGCCCCGGCGACGAGGTTGACCGGTCCGCGACCGGCCTCCGGGACCAGCGCACGGGCCGGCACCTGGAACGGGGCGGTCGGGGCGTACACGCTCTGGGGGTGCCCGACGCGCGGGTGGAGGTCCGCGTGGTACCAGGCGGTGCCCAGCGAGTCGGGCATCGCGACGGCGCGCTCGGACGATCCGCGGACGGCGAGGTCGAGCTCCGTGACAGGGCGGCCGGAGGCGAGCCGGCGGGACTCGCGCACGTACGGCGCGTGCGCCAGGCCGTCCGCGGTCCCCGTGACGCCGGGGTCGAGCGCCAGCTCCGGGTAGCCCCGGCCGCCGTCGTCCCGGGGCGCCTCGGTGCGCAGCCAGTGGACGAACCCGAGCGTGAGGTCGCGGGCCCCGCGCAGCGTGCGCTCGCGGTCGGCGACGAGCCCCGTGGCGGCGTAGTCGTTGCCGGCCCAGTTGAGCACGACGGCGTCCTGGCCGCCCAGGAGCGCACCCGCGCGCACCCTCCGGTAGGTCCAGAACGGCGGGTTGCCCGTGGGCCCCTCGCCGAACATCGCGTACCGGTGGAGCGTGCCGTCCCAGCCGGGGATGTCCAGGCCGAACGGCTGCCCCGTGACGTGACGGGCGTAGCCTCGCGGCGGGCCGCCGACGGGACCCGGGTCCTCCCGGAGCGTCAGCCCCGCGACCCAGGTGCAGGACTGCTCGGCGAGCGGATCCGGCCCGCCCGGGAGGGCGTGCGGCTCGCCGAACGCCTCGGAGCCCTCCGAGCCGATCACCCAGTCGGCGCCGACCAGCGGCAACAGGTCACCGAGCTCGGTGGCGTCCACGAAGGTGTCGGCCGTGACCACCTCGCGCACGCCGCCGGGGCCGGCGAGCTCCACGGCCTCGACGACGGCGCGTCCTGCGGCGTCCGTCGTCGTCCGGGCGGCGACCGGCTCGCGGTCCAGCAGGACCCGCAGGCGACCGGAGGCCACGTGCTCGGCGAGCATGTCCTCCAGGACCTGCCGCCCGACGTCGGGCTCGAAGCACAACCGGGACACCCAGCCGTCGCCCGGGTTGGCGAGGCCGCCGTAGGCGGCACGCAGCCGGCGTCGCATCTCGTGGTAGCTGCCGGGCGCGCCGGTGGTCTCGACGAGCGGGTGCTCGTCGAGCGGGCTGGTCGCCTGCGCCGTGATCTGGCCGCCGACCATCGGTTCCGCGGCGGTGAGCGTGACGGTGGCGCCGGCGTCGGCGGCGGCGAGGGCGGCGGCGACACCGCCGAGCCCGCCACCGATCACGGCGAGACGCAGGCCGGTCATCGTGCCACCTCCACGTCCAGGTCGATCTCGAACGTGCGGTCCCACGGGAGCGTCAGGCTGCCGGGGACGACGCGTGCGTCGTCGAGGCCGGGGGTGCGTGCCAGCACCTCGCCGACCAGGCTCTCCCACCGGTGGCGGCGGTCCGCCGTGAGCCGCACGACGTCGTGGCGCGTCGGGTCGGAGCCCAGCTCCGCCCGGGCGCGAGCACGGGCGTGGCTCATCCATCCGGCGTCCTCCGCGACGCGGTGCGCCAGCAGCTCGCGGTGCGCGGCGGCGTCGAACGTGCCCGCGGCCTGCGCCGCGCACGTCGCGACGACCTGGGCGGCGACCGTGCCGAGGGTGTTGCCGGCCGTGTTCCAGGCGGCGTAGCCGACGAGCCGTCGCCAGGCACCGACCTCGCCGAGCGCCGTCACGAGCGCAGGATCCGCCCCGTTCGGCTGCGCGACGTCCGCCACCGCCACCCGCTGCCCCGCGGCGAGCAGCTCGGCGACGGTCCCGGCGGTCGCCGTCGCCGCCGCGCCGTCGGACCCGGCCGGAGGTGCGACGGCCCAGTCGCCCGCGGACGGCCCGGTGGCCGGGGCATGGACGACGACGTGGCAGTCGACGTCGGGCGAGCGCGGGTCGACGACCACGGCCCCGGCGGCCTCGAGCTGACGGACCGCGGTGTGCCCGACCGGTCCCGTCTCGTACGGGGCGACGCGGTCGAGCCCGTCGTCGGCGGCGCACCGGACGGCGACGCGCGGCGGGGCCACGGCGGACGCCGCCAGCACGGCGCGGGCCACGAGCACGGCCCCGGTCTCGTCCGCGCCGGGGTGCACGACGGCGCGGTGACCGGTGCCGAGCAGCCCCGCCCATCGGGCGAGGTCCTCCTGGGCGAGCGCCGACAGCGACCGTTGCGCGGCGTCGTCCACGCCGACGACGAGTGTCGTCAGCAGGCCTCGGCGGTGCAGGTCCAGCGCCGCGAGCGCGAGCGCGTGCTGCCGCAGACGGCGGCCGGTCCAGTCGGCGACGACGTCGGCCGGGACGTCGGCGGCCACCCGGGAGCGGGCGTCGTCGAGGGTCGCGGTGGTGTCGCCGAGCTCGGCGGAGAGCCGGTGCAGCGCGGGGCCGTGCGGGTCCCAGTAGTCGGGCTCCTCCGTGGCGTCGGCGCTGTCGGGCGTCCGGGGCACGACGATCGCCGCGTGGACCGGAGGCCCCGGGCGCGTGACGGGCCGCCAGGCGGCGAGCACCTCGTCGAGACGTTCGGTCCCGGTGCGCGACGCGATGAGCGAACCGAGGCCGAGGCCGTCCAGGCTGACGACGCTCGCGTCGGTGCGGCCCCGGGAGCCGGCGTACCAGGCGGACAGCGCCGCGACGTCCGGCGCGTGCCGCAGCCGCGGCCGGTGGGCAGGTGGGGGGACCTCGACGGTGGCGCCCGCCACGCGGGCTACCTGCGCGGGCAGGCGGACGGACACGGGGCGGTCGTCGAGCGGAAGGAGGGTCAGGCGGAGCACGGCGTCCTCAGGTCCTCGTGGGGCGGACGGCCCCGGGCGGGCAGGGCGAGGGAGGCCGCGCCGACCGCGCCGCCGTCGCGCACGGCGGCGCGGACGAGCGGCAGGTCGGCCAGCCCGGGCAGGGCCGACGCGGCGAGCGAGCGGTGCGCCGCGTCGAGCAGATCGGCACCGACCCGGAGCGCACCGCCGCCGACGACCACGACCTGCGGGTCGAGGGCCGCGGCGAGCGAGGCGATCGCCGTGCCGAGCGCGCTGCCCGCCCGGCGGAGGACCCGCCGGGCGTCCCCGTCCCCGTGGGCGACCGCACGCGCGAGGTCCTTCCCGGTGGTCGCGCGGCCCCCGAGCGCACGGTAGGCGGCGACCATGGCCGGACCGGACGCCACGGCCTCGAGATGCCCGGTCCGGCCGCACGGGCACGGCTCCCCGACGGCCTCCGGGACGCTCATGTGTCCCACGTGGCCGGCCAGCCGCCGGCTGCCGACCAGCACCTCGCCGTCGACGACGACCGCGCCGCCGATGCCCGTACCCACGGTGAGCACGAGGTGGTCGCGCGTCGAGGCCGCCGATCCCCACCGGGACTCCGCGGCGGCGACGGCGTGCACGTCGTTGACCACCGTGACGTGGGCGCCGCCGAGCCGTGCCGCCAGCTCGTCGCGCACCGGCGTGCCGGCCCATCCCGGGAGGGCCGACGTCGCCGACAGGATGGTGCCGGTCTCGCGGTCGACCACCCCGGCGGTGCCCACACCGAGCCGGAGTGTGCGCCGGGCGGACGGGGCGCCGTCGTCGGCGGAGGGCCCGGAGCCGTCGCCGACGTCGACGCTGCGGACGAGCGACGCCCCGAGGTCGAGGATCGCGGCCGGGCCCTGCGCGGCGGGTGTCGGCACCTCGAGCGACGCGCGGACCTTCCCGTCCACGTCCAGCGAGACCGCGCACATCTTCGTCCCGCCGATGTCGAGCCCGACGGCGGTGGTCCGCGCGCCGCTCACGGGTGCCGCCGCCGCTGGACGGACACGCGGAAGTCGTAGCGGTCCGCCCGGTAGACGCTGCGCCCGCGCTCGATCGGCCGGGCGTCCGCGGTGTAGGTGACCCGCGAGACGACGAACGCCGGCGAGTGCGGGGCGACGTCCAGCAGCGCCGCCTGGGCGCTGTCCACCACCGTCGCGCGGATCGTCTGCTCGGCCACGTCGGGGACCTGGCCCAGCGACTCGAAGGTCGCGTAGAGGCTCGCGACGCTCTGCGTGCCGAAGTCGGGCGGGAGCAGGTCGGCCGGCACCCAGACGTCCTCGATGCACATCGGTGAGCCGTCCGCGGTCCGCACCCGCTGGACGTGCACGACCGGTGCGCCGGGGGAGAGGCCCAGGTCCTGGGCGACCTCGGCCTCCGCCTCGATCCGCTCCACCTCCTGGGAACGGGAGCCGGGCAGCATGCCGCGGGCCGTGATGTCCTCGGTGAACGACGTCAGGGTCAGCGACTTGGTGATCATCGTCGGGTCGGCGACGAACGTGCCCGAGCCCTGTACCCGGTAGACGAGCCCGTCGTCGGCGAGCAGGCGCAGCGCCTGACGCACCGTCATGCGCGAGACCTCGTAGGTGGCCATGAGCTTGCGTTCCGACGGCAGCGGGTCGTGCGGGCGCAGCCCGGTGCGGATGTCCGCCTCGAGGCGTGCCCGCAGGGCCTCGTACTTCGGTTCGTGGATCTGAGTGGTCATCCCTTGATGCCTCCTTCGCCGACTCCCCGGAAGAACCAGCGCTGCATCGAGAAGAACAGCGCCAGCAGCGGGATCACCGCGATCATGGTGCCTGCGGCGATGACGCGCTGGTTGGCGCTGAACGTCCCGGACAGGTACTGGATCCCCACGGTGAGCGTGTAGTTGTCGGGGTTCTTCAGGATCACCAGCGGCCACAGGAAGTCGTCCCACGCGAACACGAACGCGAAGATCGCCACCACGGACAGGGTGCCCTTCACCGACGGCATCGCGATGCGCCGGTACCGCTGCCAGGCGTTGGCGCCGTCGAGCTTCGCCGCCTCCTCGAGCTCGCGCGGCAGGCCCAGGAACGCGGTGCGCATGAGGATGATGGACAGCCCCGACGCCGCGGCGGGCAGGATGACGCCGGCGAGCGTGTCGACGAGCCCGATGGAGCGCATCGTGAGGAACACCGAGACCATGATGACCTCGAACGGGATGATGATCGTCGCGAGGAACGTCAGGTCGGCGAGGGTGCGTCCGCGGAACGGCAGGCGCGCCAGGGCGTAGCCGGCCATCGACCCGAGGATCACGTTGAGGACCGCGGACGCGGTGGCCACGACCAGCGAGTTGCCGATGTACCGGAACACCGGGATGGTCTCGGCCACCGTGCGGTAGTTGTCGATCGTCGGGTTCGTGGGGATCGGGGAGGCGGTGTAGATGGACTCGTCGGCGCCCTTGAGCGAGGTCGAGAACTGCCACAGGAACGGGCCGACGAGGAGCACGAACATCAGCCCCAGCAGCGAGTAGCGCAGCACGAGACCCGCGCGGGTGTGCTTCGGACGGTCGGGGCGCAGCACCTGCGGGCGGGTGACGCCGGCGGTGCGCGACGCGAGGGCGGCGGTCATCGTGCCTCCGCCCGCTGCGCGCGCAAGTACCCGGCGGAGAACCCGATGGTGAGCACGAACAGCGCCAGGCTCATCGCCGAGGCGTAGCCGATCTGACCGCCGAGGCCGAGCCCGACCTCGCGGATCGTGTAGACCAGGGTCCGCGCCTCGCCGCCCGGCCCGGCGGTGCCGTAGCTCATCACGTAGACCTCGGCGAACACCTTCATCGCGGCGATCGCCGACAGCAGGCCGACGAGGAACATCGTCGGCCGGACGCCGGGGACCGTCACGGACCAGAACCGGCGGGCGGCACTCGCGCCGTCGACCTGAGCCGCCTCGTGGTACTCGCTCGACACGTTCCCGAGCGCCGCCAGGTACACGACCATGTAGTAGCCCAGTCCTTTCCAGACGGTGACGAGCATGCAGCTCACCAGCAGGAGCGTGGAGTCGGTGAGGAACGGCAGCGGGGCGTCGATGATCCGCGCCGCCTCGAGCACCTGGTTGACGATGCCGTCGCTGGCGAGCATCCACGTCCAGATGAGCCCGACGACCACCATGGAGGCGACGACGGGGGAGTAGAAGACGGAACGGAAGAACCCGATCCCGCGGATCTGGGGCTGCACGAGGACCGCGAGCAGCAGGGGCAGCAGCACCAGCAGCGGTACCACGACGGCCACGTACAGGACGGTGTTGCGGGTGGCGAGCCAGAAGTGCGGGTCCTGGGCCAGGCGGACGTAGTTCTCGCCACCCACGAAGCTCCCGCCGCCGAGGGCGCTGGCGTCCGTGAAGGACAGCACGACGGTGTTGAGGAAGGGCCAGACGTGGAAGACGACGGCCACCACCAGGGCGGGTGCGAGAAAGAGCCAGGGAGCGAGGCGGAGCCGACGGTTCACGAGGTGTTCCTCCGGGAGGCTGGGGCGGATCGGGAGCCCGGGGCTCGATCCGCCCCAGCGGCGGTCACATGCCGGTGATGGAGTTCGCCTCGGCGACGGCCTGGTCCAGCGCCTCCTGAGCGCTGAGCTCGCCCTTCATGGCGAGCTGGACCTTGCCGATGACCGCGGCCTTCACCCGGTCGTCGTACTGCACGGGGAGCAGGTTGCGGCCGTTCTCGAGCTGCTCGGCGGAGAGCTTGCGGGCCTGGGACTCGACGGTGCCGTCGGAGTCGTCCGTGAAGTAGGGGTCGGCCAGCGCCTCGGTGACCGAGGGGAAGATGGTGACGATCTGGGAGAACGCGAGCTGGTTCTCGGCGTTGGTCATGAACTCCGCGAACTTCAGCGCGGTCGCCTTGTTCTCGGTGGACCGCGGGACCAGCAGGCCCATGACGGACATGTTGGCGGCGTCGGACGCGCCGGTGATCTGGGCACCCACCCCGGTCACCTCGGCGATGTCGGGCGCGTTCTCCTCGACGATGGTCAGGAAGTTGGGGCCGGAGGGGAACAGGGCGACGCGGCCGGCCTGGTAGGCCTCGGTCTCCTTGGAGTGGTCCTCGGTGAGCGAGTCGGGCGGGAAGACGCCGTCCTGGTACGCGGCGGTGAGCCGTTCGACGTGGGCGACGGCCTCGGGCGTGTTGAAGACCCACTCGGTGCCGTCCTCGGACAGCAGCGGCACACCTTCCTTCGCCAGGTCGAGCAGGAACCGGTTCTCGAGCGCCGGGTGCATGCCCCAGATCTTGCCGTCCGACTTCTCGGTGATCTGCTCGGCGGCGGCGTAGAGCTCGTCGAACGTGGCGGGCGGGGTCTCCGGGTCGAGGCCGGCGTCCTCGAACATCGCCTGGTTGTACATCGTGACCTCGGAGGTCAGGTACCAGGGGAAGCCGAACGACCCCTCCTGCTCCGGGACCTGGAACGCGTCCCAGGCGCCGGGCACGTAGGCGTCGCGGAGCTCGGGGACCTCCTGGTCGAGGTCGAGGAACAGGCCCTCGGCCTCCAGCGGCTGCGCGAAGTTCGGGTTGAGGTTGATGACGTCGGGGAGCGTCCCGGCGGCCGCGTCCGTGGCGATCTTCTCCTGGGCGCCCTCGAACGGGATGTCGATCCACTCGATCTCGGTGCCGGGGTGCTCGGTCTCGAAGTCCTCGATGACGCCCTCGATGTACTCGGTGAAGGTCGGCTTGAGCTGGAGCGTCGAGAACGTGATCTTGCCGGTCACCTCGGCCGGCTGGTCGCTCTCGGCGGTGTCGGCCGCCGGGGTCTCGGCACCGCTGAGGCCGCAGGCCGAGAGGGTCAGGCCGAGGATCGCGAGGGCGGGGAGCATCGCGCGGCGGCGACGGCTGGGGGTCATGTCACTCCTGGGTCGACGTTGACGCTGGAAAGGAAAGTGGTCCGTACCAATGTCGAGAAACGTAGCGCCGCGCCACGGATGCGTCAAGGAGTGAGGCAAATGTGGTCCGTACCAATCTGCCGACGGTGGGCAGGGTCGGGCGTCCCCTCGCAGGCAGGGCTCAGGCCGAGGCGCGCCAGACGACGTCGGTCGGCAGCGTGACGCTCGACGGCGTGCGGCCGGCGAGCTGCTCCAGCACCAGCGTGGCCGCGGCGCGGCCCATCTCCGCCGCGGGCTGGTGCACCGTCGACAGCGGCGGGTTGCAGCGCAGCGCCCAGGCGCTGTCGTCGAACCCCACGACCCCGACGTCGCCGGGCACGGTGCGGCCGGCGGTGCGCAGCGCCTCGATCGCTCCGGCCGCGACGGCGTCGGAGGCCGCGAACACGCCGTCGAGCGCCGGCTCCCGCCGTAGGAGCTCGGTCATGGTGTCGACGCCGGCGCGGTAGGAGTAGAGCGGGTCGGCCACGACGAGGCGTTCGTCGAACCGGTCGCCGAGCGCCTCGGTGAACCCGGCGAGCCGGTCGGCGCCCGAGTCGCGGTCGAGCGCGCTGGCGAGCATGCCGATGCGCCGTCGGCCGGTCTCGACGAGCCGGGTCGTCAGGGCGCGCGCGGCGCTGCGGTTGTCGATGCCCACGTAGGGGATCGAGGGGCGCCCCTCGGGGTGCCCGACGAACGCGGCGGGCAGCCCGATCTGCTCGACGGCGTCGGCCACCTGGTCGTGCGACCGGGCCGAGACGAGGACGGCGCCGTCGACGAACCCGCCGCGCAGGTAGCTGGAGACGCGGGCGGCGTCGTCGTCGGAGTCGACCACGAGCACCACGAGCTGGTGGTCGGCCTCGGCGACGACCGCGTTGGTGCCGAGGAGGATCCCGCCGATGTTGGGGTCCTCGAGGAAGAGCTGGTGCGGTTCGTGGACGACGAACCCGATGGCCCACGTCTTGCGCATCACGAGGTTGCGGGCGGCGTTGTTGCGCACGTACCCGACCTCGGCGATGGCGGCCTCGATGCGGGCGCGGGCCTCGGCGGAGACGTAGCCCGTCCCGTTGAGCGCGCGGGAGACGGTGCCGCGGGACACGCCGGCGTGGGCCGCGACGTCGTGCACCGTCGCTCGGACGCGCCCTGGTGAGCTCATGCGCACAGCGTATCCATCCGGACACGATTGTGTGCACGTGTACACACCGAGCCCGAGGTGCGGTACTGTCACCATGTGTGCACGTGCACACACACCTTCGAGGATGAGGAACAGGCGTCGACGTGGACCCCAGGACGAGCCGAGGGCGGCTCCCGCTCCCGCAGCGCGGCATCGCGTTCGGCGGCGACTACAACCCCGAGCAGTGGCCTCGCGAGACGTGGGCCGAGGACGCGCGTCTCATGCGCGAGGCCGGGGTCGACCTCGTGGCCGTCAACGTCTTCGGCTGGGCGGAGATCGAGCGCGAGCCCGGCGTCTACCGCTTCGACGACCTCGACCACGTCATGGACCTGCTGCACGAGCACGGCATCGCGGTGAACCTCGGCACCGGCACGTCGACCCCGCCGCCCTGGCTCACCACCGACCACCCCGAGGTCCTGCCCGTCACCCGCGACGGCGGCACCGTCAGCCCCGGCGGGCGGCAGGCCTGGTGCCCCAGCTCACCCGTGCTGCGGGACCACGCCGAACGCCTCGTCCGGACGGTCGCCGAGCGGTACGGCGACCACCCGGCGCTCGCGCTGTGGCACGTGTCCAACGAGCTCGGCTGCCACAACGCGCTGTGCTACTGCGACGAGTCGGCGCGGGACTTCCGGCGCTGGCTCGAGGCCCGGTACGGCACCGTCGACGCGCTCAACGCGGCCTGGGGCACGAGCTTCTGGAGCCAGCGCTACGGCTCGTTCGACCAGGTGCTGCCCCCGCGGGCCACGGCCTCCCCCGAGAACCCCGGCCAGGTCCTCGACTTCCACCGCTTCAGCTCCGACGCCCTGCTCGACTGGTACCACGCCGAGGCCGCGATCCTGCGCGAGACCACCACCGTGCCCGTCACCACCAACTTCATGGTGACCGCACACATCGACACCCAGGACTACCGGTCCTGGGCGCCGCACATGGACGTCGTCGCGAACGACCACTACCTGGACCACCGGCTGGCCGACCCGTGGGCCGAGCTCGCGTTCGCGGCCGACGCCACGCGCGGGCTGGCCGACGGCGCGCCGTGGATGCTCATGGAGGCCTCGCACGGGGCCGTGAACTGGCAGCCGCGCAACCTCGCCAAGCGGCCGGGCGAGCTCGAGCGCATGGTCCTCACCCACGTCGCGCGCGGCGCCGACGCCGTCTGCTTCTTCCAGTGGCGCGCCTCGCGGGCCGGCGCCGAGCGGTTCCACTCGGCGCTGCTGCCGCACGCCGGCACCGACTCCACGCAGTGGCGGGCCACGGTCCGGCTCGGCGCCCTGCTGGACGCGCTCGACGAGGTGGTCGGCACCACCGTGACCAGCGACGTCGCCCTGCTGTTCGACTGGCAGGCGTGGTGGGCCGTCGACGTGCCCGGCCAGCCCACCGGGGACGTGCGCTACCTCGACGAGGTGCACGCGATGCACGCCGCGCTGCGTCGCGCCGGGGCCGGCGTCGACGTCGTGGGGCCGGCGGCCGACCTGTCCGGCTACCGCCTCGTCGTCGTCCCGACGCTCTACCTCGTCACCGACGAGGCCGCCCAGGCGCTCGAGCGCTACGTCGCGGCCGGGGGACACGTGCTCGTCACCTACTTCTCCGGGATCGTCGACGCCGACGACCAGGTCCGCACGGGCGGCTACCCGGGAGCGTTCCGCGACGTGCTCGGTGTCCGCTCGGACGAGTTCTTCCCGCTCGACGCCGGTCAGCTCGTCACGCTGGACGACGGCCGCACCGCCGACGTCTGGACCGAGCGGGTCGAGGCCCGCGGGGCGTCCGTCGTCGCCCGGTTCGCCGACGGACCCGTCGCCGGCGGTCCCGCCGTGACGCGCCACGGGCACGGCGCGGGCGTGGCGTGGTACGTCGCGACCCGCCTGGACGGGGCGGGCCGCGAGGCCCTGGTGGCCCAGGCCCTCGGCGACGCCGGGGTCGAGCCGGTCCTGCCGGGGGCCCCGGCGGTGGTCGACGCCGTCCGGCGGCACGGCGACGCGGCGTCCTACCTGTTCCTGATCAACCACGGCGGCACGGCTTTCACCGCCCCCGTCCCCGGCACGGACCTGGTGACCGGGCGGACGGCCGCGGCGCACGAGGTACCGGCGGGCGGCGTGGCCGCGATCCGCGAGACGACGACGGATCGGCGCCGATCCGGTGAGGAGGCCGCAGCATGAGCACGCAGACCACGGCCACGGGGCGCGACCCCGGGGCCACGGGAGAGCCGCCGGGCAGGTCCCGTCGCCGCACCCGGCACGCCGGGGCCCTGACGGTGCTCGTCGTCCCGTTCTTCGTCCTGTTCACCCTGTTCTACCTGGTGCCCATCGGCTACGCGGTGTTCCGGTCGTTCCGCACCGTGGAGCGGGAGGGGACGTTCGGGCCGGCGACCGAGGTGTTCGGCGGGCTGACGCAGTACGAGCAGGTCTTCGCGTCCGAGGCGTTCTGGGCCTCGCTGGGCCGCGTGCTCCTGTTCGGCGTCGTCCAGGTGCCCGTCATGCTCGGGCTCGCCCTGGTCCTCGCGCTGCTCATCGACTCGCCGCTCGTGCGCGGCAAGCGGTTCTACCGCCTGGCGTTCTTCGCCCCGTACGCCGTGCCCGGCGTGATCGCAGCGATCATGTGGGGCTTCCTGTACTCGCCGAGCCTGTCGCCCTTCACCGCGGTGACGAGCAGCGTCCCGCTGCTCGGCGGCGGGCTGGTGCTGTGGGCGATCGCGAACGTCGTCACCTGGGTCTACGCGGGCTACAACATGCTCATCATCTACTCCGCGCTGCAGGCGATCCCGGGCGAGATCTACGAGGCGGCACGCATCGACGGTGCCGGCCAGCTGCGCATCGCCTGGTCGGTGAAGATCCCGCTGGTGGTGCCCGCCCTGGTGCTGACCGGCGTGTTCTCCATCATCGGCACGCTGCAGCTGCTCACCGAGCCGCAGGTGTTCCGCTCGTTCACCACCTCGGTCAGCTCGACCTTCACCCCGAACCTCGTGGTGTACACGACCTCGACGGTGCCGAACTTCAACCTCGCCGCCGCCTTCTCGGTGGTGCTGGCGCTGCTGACGTTCGTGCTGTCGTTCGTGTTCCTGCGCCTGACGCAGAGGAAGGCCTTCCAGTGAGCATCCTGACCCGCACCGAGGGCTACGGCCCGACGGCGGCCCCGGACTCCCGCGGGGTCCGCGAGCGCCCGATGTCCCGCCTCGTGGCGTTCGTGATCATGGGCGCCTTCACCCTGTACTTCCTCGTGCCGATCTGGTGGCTGGCGGTGGCGTCCACCAAGTCGCGCGGCCAGTTCGCCTCGACGGCGGGGCTGTGGTTCGCGGACTTCCACCTGTGGGACAACCTGACGTACCTGTTCACCTACGACGGCGGCGTGTACCTGCGCTGGCTCGGCAACGCCGTGATCTACGCGGGGGTGGGTGCGCTGCTGGGCACCCTGCTGGCCTCGATGTGCGGGTACGCGCTCGGCAAGTACGTGTTCCGCGGCCGCAACCTGTTGTTCAACGTGATCCTCGGCGGGGTGCTGGTGCCGGTCACGGCGCTCGCCCTGCCGCTGTTCCTCATCTTCAGCGCGGTGGACCTGACCAACACGTACTGGTCGGTGTTCCTGCCGAGCCTGGTGAGCCCGTTCGGCGTCTACCTCGCGCGGATCTACGCCGCGGCGAGCGTGCCCGACGAGCTGCTCGAGGCGGCCCGCCTCGACGGCTCCGGCGAGGTGCGCACGTTCTTCACCGTGTCGGTGCGGCTCATGGCGCCGGCGCTGGTGACCATCTTCCTGTTCCAGTTCGTGACCATCTGGAACAACTTCTTCCTGCCCCTGGTGATGCTCTCGGACGAGAAGCTCTACCCCGTCACCCTCGGCCTGTACGCGTGGAACTCCCAGACGAACGCCGTCCCGGAGCTGCGCACCGCCGTCATCGTCGGCGCGTTCGTGGCCATCGTCCCGCTCATCCTCGCCTTCCTCGGGCTGCAGCGCTTCTGGCGCGGCGGCCTGGCTGCCGGCGGCGTCAAGGCATGACGCCCGCCGTCCCGACCCGCACGATTCCGACCCGCAAGACCCCGCCCCGTTCAAGGAGGAACACCATGAATCGCCACACCCTGGCCCGCTCCGGCGCGGCCGCCGTCGCCGGCACGCTCCTGCTCGCCGCCTGCTCCGGCGGCACCGACGACGGCGGGTCCGACGGCGCGGCCGACGCCTCGGCCTGCGAGCCGTCCGAGGGTCCGGTCGAGCTGACCTACACCGGCTGGGTCCCCGGGATGGAGGACGCCATCGCGCTGTGGAACGAGGCCAACCCGGACATCCAGGTCACGTACAACACCGGACCGGCGGGCAACGCCGGCACCTACCAGGACTTCTTCAACCAGCTCGAGGCGGACCAGGCACCCGACCTGGGCCAGATCGAGTACGACACCCTGCCGAACTTCCGCGTCCAGGACGGGCTGGTGAACATCGCCGACTGCGCCGGGGTGATGGAGGCCGGCGAGCAGTTCGTGGACTGGACGTGGCAGCAGGTCACGTTCGGCGAGGAGGGCTCGGTCTACGCGATCCCGCAGGACACGGGCCCCATGGCGATGTTCTACCGCGCCGACCTGTTCGAGGAGGCGGGCATCGACGTGCCCACCACCTGGGACGAGTACGCCGAGGCCGCGGCGGCCATCCGCGACGAGGGCGCGTACATCACGCACTTCCCGCGCACGGACGTCAACTGGTTCGCCGGGCTGGTCTGGCAGGCCGAGGGCCGCTGGTTCGAGAACGACGGCGAGGCGTGGACGGTGGACCTCACCGGCCCGCAGTCGACCCAGGTGGCCGACTACTGGCAGGGCCTCATCGACGACGGCCTGGTGAAGGACACCGCCGGGTTCTCCGACGAGTGGAACAACGAGCTCAACACCGGTGAGCTGTGGACCTGGGTCAGCGCCGTGTGGGGCAGCAACTCGATCTCCTCGGGCGCCCCGGACACCGCGGGCGACTGGGCCGTGGCCCCGATGCCGCAGTGGGAACCGGGCGCGAACGCGGCCGGCAACTGGGGCGGGTCGAGCGTCGCGGTGCTGCAGGGCAGCGAGCACCCGTACGAGGCGGCGCAGTTCGCGCTGTGGCTGAACACCTCGGAGGAGTCGCTCACCGCGCTCAACCAGGGTGGTGGCCTCTACCCGGCGACCACCGCGGGCCTGGAGCTGCCGGCGCTCAAGGAGGGTCTCGAGTTCTACGGTGACCAGGCCATCTTCGACGTCTTCGCCGACGCCGCGGCCGCCACCGACCCGAGCTTCACCTGGGGGCCGACGATGGCCCAGACGTACAACGACGTGGCCGACGGCTTCGGTGCCGCGCTGAGCGGTTCGGGCACCCTGCTCGACGCCCTGCAGGCCGGTCAGGAGGCCACGATCAGCACCCTGGAGTCGCAGTCCATCCCGGTGGCCGAGTGACGTCGTCGGGCGACGTCCACCACCTCCGTGCCGCGGGCTCGAGCCTCGTGCTCGACG